>CAZUWM010000040.1:10937-13879 GCA_964624155.1 uncultured Planctomycetales bacterium | reverse complement strand
CGGTGACGGCCTTCGCCCCCGTGGCATCCATCAACTTGCCTTGATAGGCGATGTACTGCGGAACCTCCGCATAGACGAAGTCGGAAGTGGGAAGCGGGAAGTGGGAAGTAGAAAAAACAAATGACGCCACAACTAAGCTCACCAGCGCGCGAAAGCTCTGCCACTGGTGTCGGCTGCACGTCTGACTTCTTGTTTCGTCCACTTGATGCTTTCTCATCTCACTTACTTTTTACTTCCGCCTTCCGACTTCCGCCTTCCCCCTTCGTCAGTAACTTTCGTTGGTGACGCCGCCGAGGCCACCTGGAATCAATTGCCAGCGCGTCCCGCGCATGGCGCCTGAGGCGGTGGATGCGGACGGCGACTCCACGACCGTCACCTGGGTTTTTGGAGTCAGGACCGCTTGCTTCGTCACGAGCAGTAAGCGCTGGTTGGTGTACGCGAGATACGCCACACCAGATAGAACGCCCGCGACAATGAGACTGAGCGCAGCACCTTCGAAGACAGGGGACACAAACCAATTTTTGGAAATTGTTTTGTGTCCCCGCTCTTCCACCGGTACCCCCTCTGAGGGCGGAGGTGGCACGTCAGGTGTCGAAACCCCAACCGAGCTTCTGAGGGCTGCTGTCAATTGGAGGAACAAGGGAGACGTGCGATCCACATGATAAAAGAGGATGTTGGCTTCCTGGTAGGCCTTGAGGAGTCCGAGATGCTCCAGTCGTTTGAGCTCTCGGCGCGTGGGGCTGACTGGAAGATTGAGCTCTTTGGCGAGTCCCCGAAGATACCCCCGCTGCTCCGGGTGAGCCACCAGATGCTCAAGGAGCGTGCGGCGGATCCTGGAAGAGATCAGCGTTTCAAGCATCCTTCGACTCACTTTGTTCGCTCAGGATAGTCCCGAGCGAGGCAGAGCCGAGTCGAGGGACACGAGTGCGCCCTCCCTGAGAACGATCTGTCCCAAAAAGGGCACAATCGTGCCAAATAAAAAACCTAACTTCTCGAAGCGAAGTTAGGTGATTCCCTCTCTTCACGTCATCCCCCTTTGGCAACCCAGCCGTCCGTTCTGGACCTGTGGCTTTCCGACCCCGGATTCCTCCGGGTGTGGCACTTTGTCAGTAGGGCTGAGGGACCCCGGTGTTACGTCCCAAGCATACCTGATCTCTTGCGAAAGCGTCAAGGCCAAGCCGAATGCGGAATTCGGAGTGCGGAATGCGGAATGCGGAATAAGAGAGTACAAAAACGCGGATTACGCGAGGACGGTCTTGGTGTAACGAACCGAATGGGAGGACGGAGAAGCTAATCTTGCCCTTTTGATCGAGGCTACGACAATAGCTGTCAGTTCGTCCGCTTCCTTGAACAAGTCACTCCACTCAGTGCCACGCACCCATCCAGACTCATGAATCAACTCAAGCCAAAAACACGATTCATCAGCTTCTTCTTCCACGATCCCAAGCTTGGCGATAAAATCAGCTTTTGACTTAGCTCGACAGGCCGCCCGGTAGTTTGCTCCCACGGACGTCGCCGCTCTCAACAGTTGCTTACCCAACACGTCGAGGGTTCGGCTTGGCGGAAGTGACTCAACAAACTTGATCGCTCGAAGTGCGAAAGTTTTGGTTCTCTTCTTGAGATCATCTCCATGCGAGTACATTAACCCATTCCGAATTCCGCATTCCCCATTCCGCATTGCGGTCAGGGGTTTGCGGGAGGCTGGTCCGCTTGGCCAGGAGTCGTGCCGCCGGCGACCGCCGCCTGTGCGGCGACTTGCTCCGGCGTGAGGGGCTGCTCGAGGAGGACTTTGCGGTCGGTATCGAGGGTGTAGTTCTTGTTCACGTCCAGGTTGAATTTGGAGAGGAGTTCTTGGTTGAGTTGCGTCAAACCGGTTTGCTCTTGATTCCAGTAGGCCTGCAGGACCGCCATGCGGGTCAGCACGCCTTGCCGCTGGCCCCACACTTGGGCGAACTGCTGCATCTGGGTCTCATCCGTAAAGGTGAAGGCGATCGTTTCAGGACCTGCCGCGGCGGCTGGAGCCTGAGTCGGCGCCGCCTGCTGCGCCGGAGGATTCGCCTGCTGTTCCTGCGCCTGCAGCGCCCACACCATCACCCCGCCGACAATCGCAATCCCCGCTGCCCACAAGATGAGTCGCTTCATGTTGGTGTCCTTGTCTCCTTGCGTTGGCCTTGGTCCTGAGGCTGGCCCACTCTGCGGCGTTTCCATTTTAGAGGTTTAACTTACGCACGTTTACGTGATGGTAACATATTTTACGCGCTTGTCAAGCTCAGGAAGGAGTTAATCCGGGAGGAAGCAGGCGCTCCAGCCGGAGCCCTGCGTACTGCTAATACCTCCGCCGCTCCTCGCGAAGGCGACCGTGAGGACATTCCCGGCGGAGAACGTCGCCGTCCCCGTGGTCGTGCAGCTCGTCGCGGTGCCCGAAATCGTGCAGGAGAGATTGGCGCTCCCACCGCTTGCCGTCACACTCCAGGATTTCCCTGATCCGGGAGCGCTGCCAACGGCGACCGCGAACTGGCTCAGACTCCCTGCCACCGGAACCGGCCATACGAGTTTAAAGTTACTGTTTTGGTCTTCGCTCTCCGAGCTGCCGATCGGCAGACACGCGGTGCCCCATTTCACGCCTGCCGCTTGCGACGCGTCGGCTCGAAGCACGCTCCCGTCGCTCCCCACGGTTAACGTGGTCGGGTCGGTCACCCCGTCCCCCACGATGAGGCTGCCTTTTGACAACACACCGGTCGTCGTCACCGCCGAGGTGCCCTGCCCGATGAGCAGCCCCCCTGTCGTCAATGAGGTGGCACCGGTACCGCCGTTGGGCGCACTGACTGGAGTCGAGAGGGCAATCGTCCCGCTGCCGATGATCGTGCCACCGCTTAGGCCCGTCCCCGCGGTAATGGACGTGACCGTCCCGCCGCTATTTGTATCCGTATCCGTGTCGGTAT
>CAZUWM010000040.1:1611-10837 GCA_964624155.1 uncultured Planctomycetales bacterium | reverse complement strand
GCGGTAATGGACGTGACCGTCCCGCCGCTATTTGTATCCGTATCCGTGTCGGTATCGGGTTTGCACTCCCACGCGCTGGAGGTCGTATTCCACTTCAACAATTCCCCATTCCCACAGGTTCGCAGCAAACTCAACCCTGAGCCGTCGGCGGACAGGCCGGCGCCGGTCGCCACGTTCACGGCGAGTGTGCCGCTCGTGGTAATAGGCCCGCCGGTCAATCCAGCGCCCGAGCCTACCGAGGTCACCGTCCCCCCGGAGCTTGTATCCGTATCAGCCGAGCACTCCCAAACCGTTGAGGTCGTGTTCCACTTCAAGACCTGACCGTTGACGCAGCCACCGAGCAACCGCAGTCCATCCGTCGAGGCTTCGAGGCCAGAATTGGCGCTCGTCGTCGAGGTTGTCCCTGTCGTTGCCGCATCAACCGTCAGCGTGCCGGAGCTCGTGATGGGTCCACCGCTCAAACCCGCGCCGGAGGCCACCGACGTGACGGTCCCGCTCGTGAGCGACGCGCCAGTAATCGTGCCGGCCACCGTGAGGTTGCCGGCGACCGCCACGTCCCCTTCGCCATCCACACTGAGCTGCGAGGTGCCAGCGGTATTTTGGACCTCGAGGAGTTTTGTATTGGCAGCGGGAGCCGTGGAGGGTTTCACCAGGAGCGCTCGACCCGATCGGCTCAACGTCACTTCCCCTGCGACGGTCGAAGCTTGATCGCTGCGCACGAATTGCGTGGAGTTCACCCCGTCCAGCGTATCCGCGTTGATCGCGTAGCCGACGGCCGTGATGCGCTGGCGCGGCGTCATCTCGCTTTCCCCATCGACTCCTAGGGCGAGCCACAGGGATTGATTAAAATCGAGACCGTTCAGCGAATTGATGGCGCCAAGAGCGACCGAGAAGATGCCGTTATCCAGTTTCACCAAGTTGACGGTATGGGTTTCTTCCCACAGTTTGTTGCCGGCGGTCTCAGCATCGTAGAGACGGAAGATGACGGTATGCGTTCCCGTGAACGGCACCCCGTTGATTTCCGTCAATCGTCCCTGATACGTGATGAGTTGCGGAACCTGCGCGAAGACTTCAGTCCCTGCCAAGAGGAGGACTATTCCTATCAGGTACCATGGTCGCCGCATCATGCCCTCCATTCCCTCTAGTAGTGAGTAGCATACCTCGCCGCGCCCAAATGGTCAAATCCAACAGGCCATGTCCTCCGGCATGGGGGCCTTCAGTTCGACGGGGGCGTTGCGGGTGGGATGCTGAAAACGAATGGCGGCAGCGTGGAGCAATTGCCGCTGAATGCCCAGATCACTCCAGAACCGCTGCGGATGCCCGCTGTACACGACATCGCCGAGTACCGGGTGCCCCAGATGCGCCATGTGGACCCGAATCTGATGCGTCCGTCCTGTTTCCAGCTTGACTTCGAGTAAGGTGTATGGAAAAGGAAGCTGAGTGAAATTGGGGACACAAACAATTTGGTCAAAATTGGGCAATTTGTTTGTGTCCCCGATTTTTCCCAATCGTTTCAAGACACGGTACCTCGTCACCGCTTCGCGGCCGCCGAGATAGCGCACGGACATCTGCTTGCGATGGACCTGGTGACGTCCGATTGACGCGTCAACCGTCCCTTGCTCAAACGGCACGTGTCCTTTCACCAACGCCAGATAGGTCCGGCTGAGCGTGCGGGCTTTCAGTTGCCGACTTAAGCTGCGATGGGCCAGTTCGGTTTTTGCGACGATGAGTAACCCCGACGTATCCTTGTCCAGTCGATGCACAACGCCCGCCCGTTCCAAAGTGGGAAGTGTACTTCCGACTTCCGACTTCCGACTTCCGACTTCGAAATGCCAGAGGACGGCGTTGACGAGGGTTCCCGACCAATGGCCCGGTGCCGGATGGACGACCAGTCCCGCCGGTTTATTGACGACCAGCGCCTGATCATCTTCATGCACGATATCCAATGGGATCGGTTCTGGAACGAGCTCACGGTTGCGCGACGTCGCGCCGAGCTGATCGATCGTGGCACTTACCGTCTCTCCAACCTTGAGCCGATAATGCGCCCTGACGAGCTTGCCGCCGATCGTAACGTCACCCCCTTGAATCGCTCGTTGAATGGCCGCGCGAGAGAGCGTCTGCGGCACGCGTCGGACCAGATACCGATCCAGCCGCATGGATGCCTCCGCCGTCCCCACGACGAACTGGTACGTCCTCATCCTAAGTGTCAGACACTTTTTAAGCACGCTTATCGGCCATGAAGTGTCTGACACTTTTTGAGCATGGCGTCTGACACTATTGCTAGGCCGAGGAGGACGAGGGCGAGGCTGATGAGTTGTGCTAACGTCAACCCAACCCATACCGCGGCCTGATCGCCGCGCCACCACTCAATCATCCATCGAATGAGTCCATAACCAACGAGATAGACGCCAAACAGTTTGCCGGATTGTTGCAGCACGGCTGCCCGTTGGAGGATGCGAAGGATCACGAAGAGCATCACCAGGCCAACGGACTCAAGGAGTTGGGTGGGCACGACCGCCTCGATCTGACCGGGAAACACCACCCCCCACCACCACGTCGTGGGTTTGCCATAGCAACAGCCGTTGGCAAAACATCCCAGTCGTCCAATGGCATGACCCAACGCCACGATGGGAATGACTTGATCCGTAACGCGAAGGAAGTTGAGTCCCCGACGAACAACAAAGAGGGCTTGAGCCAGCGCGGCACCCGCAAGCCCCCCGTACCAGACCAATCCTCCGTGCCACAGTGCAAAGATCTCCAGAGGAGCTGTCCGATAGACTTCCCAATTAAGAAGAACGTACAGCAGACGTCCACCCACCACCCCGCCCACCATGACCCAACAGCCCCAGTCGAGCAGCGTTCCATCAGTAAGCGGTACCACACCTTTGAGTGACGTCCGCGCGTCATGAGCCGCCAGCGTCATGGCGATCAGAAACGCCAGCGCCAGCGCCACGCCATACGTGTAGATCGTGATGGGGCCAATGGTGAAGAGGATCGGATGCATTACTTAAGCGGGCGCCTTCTTATCACGTAGCGTCTTCCAGATCAGCCACATGACACCGATGGAAATCGCGGAGTCGGCGAGGTTAAAGACAGGCCAGACGCGCAGGTCAATGAAATCCTCGACATAGCCGAAGCGCAATCGGTCGATCAGATTGCCGATGGCCCCGCCCAAAATCATGCCCAGCGCCACGGGGATATGGCGAGTCGCGTGGGGATGGCGAAGCAACTCCCAGGCCATCCATCCCGCGACGATGACCGAAATGACGATCAGGATGGGAACCTGACCTTGAAACAAGCTAAAGGCCGCGCCGGTGTTGCGAACATAGGTCAGGTGGAGAATGCCTGGAAGGACCGGAAGGCTTTGTTGAGGGATGCAGGTGGTGCGGATGGCCCACTTGCTCAACTGATCCACGACCAGCGTGAGTCCCGCGATCAGCCACGGCAAATTGGGGACACAAACAATTTGAACAATGTTTAGCAATTGGTTTGTGTCCCCGATGTTCGTTGCCGCTTTTTCCGCTCAGTCGCTCGCTGACATTCGATGCACAGCGAGGTATACGGAACCGCTTTCAGGCGACTCATGCTGATGACCTTACCGCATTGCTGGCAGGTTCCGTAGGTGCCCTCCTCGAGGCACTTGAGGGCTTCGTCGATTTGGTAGAGGACTTCCTGCTCGCTCGAGGCGATGTTCGCGGAGAGTTCCCGTTCATACGTATCCGAGGACATATCGGCCAGATGCACGGTGTACGCGGAGAGATCGCCCGAGGCGTCACGCGGGTTTTTCGATACGTCTTTCGCGATCGCTCGGATTTCTCCGGCAAACTTCGCCCGCTCCCGCATCAGCGCTTCTTTAAATTCTTTCAGTTGCTGCTTATTCATTTTTTTCACCCACGACATTCACGCACCGTTCACACAATTGGGGGTGCGCCGCATGCGCCCCTACACTGCGTTGATAGCGCCAGCACCGCTGACATTTCATTCCCGCGGCCCGTTCCACCTCCACCCCGACCCCGATGCGCGCATCGGGGTGGTTTTCTACCTGGACCTCAGAGACCACAAAGGCTTCTGCTAGGGTCTCGCGATGCGTGTCACAGCGCTGGTGTAGCGTCGGATCGCTGATCGCCAGCCGAACCTGGGCTTCCAACGGGCTGCCGATCTTCCCCTGCGCACGCTGCTCTTCCAGCGCCTTCATCGCCTGATCGCGCAGCTCCAAAAATCGCTCCCACCGACTGGCGAGCTCGCGGTCTTCTCGGTCAATGAGCGGTGACGGCCAGTCAGCCAGATGCACCGATGGCTCGTCCACCCAGCGCGCGCGGCGCATGAGCTGCCAGACTTCCTCCATCGTGACCGGCAGGATCGGTGCGACGACGCGCACGAGCGCATTGAGTATACCATACAACGCCGCCTGCGCGCAGCGACGGCGATCCGAATCCGCGGCCTCGGTGTAGAGCCGGTCTTTCAGGGCATCGAGATAAAACGCCGACAGGTCGAGCACACAAAATTGATAGACGGCGCGCGCCACCTGATGGAATTGATACGCCTCATACGCCTGGTGGACGTCATCGAGCAGGCGTTGCGTTCGTTGCGCAGCCCATCGATCCAATTCCGGCCACCGCGATCGCGGCCGGGCATCTCGCTTCGGATCGAAATCATACAGGTTCGCGAGCAGATAGCGAAACGTGTTGCGAATTTTCCGATAGGTCTCGGCGGTTTGCGCCAAAATGGTGTCAGAAATCCGCACGTCCTCTCGGTAATCGCAGGAGGCAACCCACAACCGGAGAATTTCGGCGCCGTAGCGCTCAATGACCTCTTGTGGGGCGATGACGTTGCCAAGACTCTTGGACATCTTGCGCCCTTCCCCGTCCATCACGAAGCCGTGGGTCAAGACCTGTTCATAGGGGGGCTTGCCGTGGAGGGCAACTGAGGGAATCAGTGAGACCTGGAACCATCCGCGGTGCTGATCCGATCCTTCGAGGTACAGGGTCGCCGGCCACTCCGTGCGCGGTTTCAACACCGCCTCATAACTGACCCCGGAGTCAAACCACACATCCAGGATATCCGTTTCCTTTCGAAACTGCGTCTTGCCACAGCGGGGGCATCGGGCTTTCGGCGTCAGCTCGAGGGCCTGCGCCGTGAACCAGGCATCGACCCCTCGCTGGGCCAGCGTCTGCTCGATCTGTTCGATGACCGACACCTCAAGGATCGGCTGCTGACACGGTTCACAGTGCAGGATAGGAATCGGCACGCCCCAATACCGCTGGCGAGACAAGCACCAATCCGGACGAGCCTCCAACATGCCGGTGATGCGGCTCTCGCCGACTTCAGGAATCCATTGCACCTGCTTGACGGCGGCCACGAGGCGTTGCCTCAACGGCTCATCCACCCGCAGAAACCATTGAGGCGTGGCCCGAAAGATCACGGGCTGTTTGCACCGCCAGCAATGTGGATACGAGTGCATGAGGGGCTCTTCCTTTAATAAGAGGCCGCGCCGCTTGAGATCATCAATAATCAACGGGTTGGCTTCGAAGACGGTCTTGCCGGCCCACTGCGGCACGTCCTTCGTGAAGCGGCCTTGATGATCCACCGGAGAGAGCACATCGAGCTGCTCGCGCTGCCCGATCAAATAGTCTTCGTGGCCGTGTCCCGGTGCGATGTGCACGACGCCGGTGCCTTCTTCCAACGACACACCCTTATCAGCCATCGCGACGGAGTCGCGATCCCCGAACGGCGCCCGGCATCGCATGCCAACCAACTCAGCCCCTGAAATCGTGCCAAGCGGCTTGATGGGACGGTTGAAGATTCCTGGAAGCCGGTCAGTCAGATTGGCGGCAACCAGCAACCGAGGCGAGCCGTCAAGCACGGCATACTCTGCGTCAGGGCTAAAGGCAAGCGCCACGTTGGCCGGCAACGTCCACGGCGTCGTGGTCCACGCCACGACGGCAGACGGCTGAGCCAAGAGGTTCACGTGCTTGAGCGGCTGTTGGACGACAGGAAACAGCACATAGATGGACTCGTCTTGCCGATCTTCATACTCGACTTCGGCTTCGGCCAAGGCGGTCTCGCACGTCGCGCACCAGTAGACTGGTTTCTTGCCGTGATAGATGGAGCCTTGTTTCACCAGCTCCTTGAACACGCGCAGGATCGTCAGTTCGTAGTCGGGCGCCATCGTCAGGTACGGATGGTCCCAATCCCCCAAGACGCCCAGGCGTTTGAATTGTTCGCGCTGGATCTCAACGTAGCGCTGCGTATACGCCCTCGCCTTCGTACGGAAACTGACCTGGTCGATCTGCTGCTTCGTCAAACCCAGCTCCTTCAAGAGCTGATGCTCGATCGGCATGCCGTGGCAATCCCACCCAGGGACATAGGGCGCTCGGAAGCCTTGCATCGTTTTGTATCGCACGATGAGATCCTTGAGCACCTTGTTGAGGGCATGACCGATGTGGATGTCGCCGTTGGCATAGGGCGGGCCGTCATGCAGGATGAAGGCTGTCTTCCCTGCGCGCGCCTCCTGAATTCGCTGATAGAGCGACAGTTCCTCCCACCATGCGAGGAGTGCCGGCTCGCGCTTGGGAAGCTCCGCCTTCATCGGAAACTCAGTTTTCGGAAGGTTCAGTGTTGCCTTGTAATCCATTGTAAAGACGGGGACACAAAACAATTTCAAAAATGGTTTGTGTCCCCGATGTCCTCTATCAGTCCAATCATCAATTTGGTCAGGAGGGGCTGGGTACGGTTCGCGACGGCGATGATGTGCTCGATGTTGACGGGTTTGAGCGTCTCCGGGATGCACAGATCGGAGATGATGCTCACGGCAAAGACCCGCAGACCCACGTGGACGGCGGCAATGACTTCCGGCACGGTGGACATCCCCACGGCGTCCGCCCCGGTAGCTCGCAGCCATCGATATTCCGCTTTGGTCTCCAACTGAGGCCCAAGCATCGCCACATACACGCCTCGGCGCGCGGGGATGCCCTCGCGCTTGGTGATCCGTTCAGCCACCTCGATGAGCGCGAGATCATAGGGCTGGATCATGTCCGGAAAGCGCGGGCCCAATCGCTCATCATTCGGTCCCACCAAGGGGCTGGTGCCGAGGAGATTGATGTGGTCGGTCATGAGCATCAGATCGCCGATGGCAAAGGCGGGATTCAATCCTCCGGCCACGTTGGAGATGAGCAGCGTCTCGATCCCCAACGCCTTCATCACGCGAACCGGATAGACCACTTCTTGAGGTCGATAGCCTTCGTAGAGATGGAAGCGCCCATCCATAATCACCACAGGACTCTTCCCCTGACCCATCCGGCCGAAGACCAGGCGCCCGCGATGACCTGGTGCTGTGGAATGCGGCATGTGGGGCAGCTCCGCATAGTTCAGGGCGTCCGTCTGGTCCACCTGATCGAGCAGTTGCGTCAAACCCGTGCCCAAAATGATGCCGATGCGGGGTGCCGTCCGCACCTTGGCGGTGATCGCATGGACCGTGTCCTGAACCTGTTCTGTCACCGACTCCACGACCGTCTCCATCGCTCACCTCCAGTGCGCGGCCAGATCAAACAACGACGGAATCACCGCCAGTTGAATAAACCAGATGATCAACAACAGCATCATGGGGGAGAGGTCCAACATCCCCACCATCGCAAAGGGAACACGTCGTCGGATCCACTCAAAGGCCGGCTCGGTCACCGACCGCAAGAACTGGACGATCGGGTTGAACGGATCCGGCCGGACCCACTGGATCAACACCGCGATCATGACAACCCAACTGTAGACCCTCAAGACCTCAGAGAGGATCGTCGCCAACGCGCTCAGCACGTTACCAAAGAGAAACATCCCTTCCTCCTGAGGTGTCAGACACTTTTTGTGCGGGAGCTACCCCCGTTAAGTGTCTGACACTTTTTGAGAGAGATGGCGGGAGCGCATCACGGCGGCACCCACTCCCTCTTCAAGGATCTGCGTGAGCCGCCGTCGCGCAAAAACCTTGAGCGCCGCTTCCGTCGTGCCTTTCTTCGAGGCGACCCGCGTGATCAAGGTTTCCAAGTCCTCGGGGATTTGCGAGGCAAGCTGGGCGCTGCCGAGGGCGGTTTGCACCGCCAGCCGTTGGGCAGTCTTCTTGGGCAGACCGCCGCGGATGCCGGCGTCGCGAAGGGCTTGAAAGATCAGCAAGAAATACGCCGGTCCTGACCCGCTGATCGCCGTCACCACATCGAAGAGGCGCTCGGGCAGCTCCACCACATCTCCGACACACCGGAAGATGGCCTGCGCCACCGCCATCTGCGCATCCGTCACCCAGCGGCCGCGCGCGAGCGCCGCCATGCCGCAGCCGACCGTTGCCGGCAAATTCGGCATGACCCGCACCACGGGGACTCGACCCACGATCCGTTCAATCGATGCCGTCCGCACGCCTGCCGCAATGGAAATCACGAGCACGCGGTGACGGCTCTTCTTCAGCCGCTCGCGCAGCTCAATCATCACAGGCTTGAGATCCTGGGGCTTCACCGCGAGGATCACCGCGTCGCAGCCGCGCACCACCTGCGACAGTGTCACGGCCCGCACGCGATCACGCCGGCTGACCAGACGAGCGCGCGCGGCATCCGCCTCAACCACGGCCAGACGCCGCGGTTTCACGCCAGCCTTGACAAGCCCCTTGACCAGGGCCTGACCCATGTTCCCCGCGCCAATAATCCCAATGCGGAATGCGGAATGCGGAATGCGGAATTGAACAGGTTGGTTCGTCATTCCGAATTCCCAATTCCCCATTCCGACTTGAAAATGGCTGTGCCGATGCGCACCACGTCCGCGCCTTCTTCGATGGCGACTTCGAAATCATGCGACATGCCCATGGATAACTGGAAGTGGGAAGCGGGAAGTCGGAAGTCGGAAGTAAGAGCATCGCGGAGCTCGCGGAGATGGCGAAAATGCGGACGAGCGTCTTCTGGATTGTCCGAGAGAGGAGGAATGGTCATCAGGCCGCTCAAACGCAGATGCGAGCATTCCGCCACGCGACGCGCCACGGTCTCAACGTCATGCGGACGGCAGCCAAACTTGGTGGTTTCTCCAGACACATTCACCTGAATGAATACCTCAAGCGTCTCTCGGCCGGTTCGACGCTTCGCGGCTTGCTGCTCCAATTCCTCGGCCAAGGCCAACGAATCGACCGAGTGAATCACGTCGAAGAGCTCCACAGCGTCTTTGGCCTTGTTGCGCTGCAGATGCCCTACCAAATGCCACCGTA
>CAZUWM010000040.1:0-1511 GCA_964624155.1 uncultured Planctomycetales bacterium | reverse complement strand
GCGAGTTGTTTGGCGCGGGTTTCCTGGACGCGATTCTCCCCAATGTCGGTGACACCAAGCGCGAGGGCCTGCCGGATGGTCTCGACGGGAATCGTCTTCGTGACACAGACAAGTGCTACCGATTTGGGGTCTCGACCACACCGCTGGCAGGCGCGCGCAATGCGTTGGAGGACTCGTGACAGTGATTCGGCTAATACTGGAGCGATGGACTCGGTACCTCCTAGGATCGAAGCTGTACCATGAAAATGGTACAGCGAAGAAGACCGAGGGGTACTGTAACACAGGAGGGAAGCGGGCGTCAACGAAGGAGGGGGGGTTACTTCCCGAGACTAATCCACTGCCGTCCAGACCTTGATATTCACGTCAGCCGCCGACCCCACAGGAATGGATTGGCTTGTCAGGGCGTTGTCATAGACGAATTTCGCCTTGGCACTCCCATCTTTGAGCGTTTCGATGCGTCTGGCGATAATCGCTCCCAGGAATGTCCCCCCTTTGGCTTTGACCTTCGCATTGGGAGCGTAGATGAGCGCGGCGGTCACCGAGTTCTTGGAACCGATCTTCACCAACCCTTCCCCCACGACAAAAATGCGTAAGTCTTGGGGAGAGTATTGCTTGAGGTAGGGTGAACCCGCTGCCGTGGTTTCGATGCCTGCAGGTTGTCCATAGAGCTGGGCTTCCTTGTCGACATGAACCTTTGTAAGCAGGGGTTCATTATCGTCACGATCCGCCGGCGTTTCGAGCGTGCTACCGGTAATATAGAGCTCAACCGTCCCGACGGTGCACAGTTCGGTATCCTTCTTCAGGATCAGCCCGTCAGCTTCATAGGTCCCCGCATCAAGACATCGCTTCGGGGTCGCGTTATCCAGCTTGAGCATCCCGAGGGCGGTTGCCCCTGAGGGAACCTCTATGACAGGCCAGGGGATGTCTGCCGGGAGTGGTTGGATCGGGCCGAATGTGGCGCTGACCCCATGTTCCACCTTTTTATCATCATCGTCGTTCCGGCCGTCCCAGCCAGGTCCGAGGAAGATGTTCCCATAAATCTCCGAGTCTTCGAGGATTTCGACAGGAGGTTTGTCTTGGTCGATATACCGCACGCCGTCCCACAGCTCCATGAGCATCCGAACCGATTTCTTGGTGGCGAGATTGCCTCCCTCATCACGAATGGAACTGGCGGTCAAGAGTCGAGAGACGCTGGTATTGATGGAGCCGGTGACCAGTCCGCGGGCGGAGATTTCATTCGCAAACGCGACGTGGGCGAACTGGGTCGTGCCAGGCCCGGCATACTGGATGATGGTGGAAAGTCTTTGATTCGTCGATCCTGAGGTCCCGGTGATATCGAGGCGATAGTTATTGGGGAGTGTCGTCCCGCACAGGTTGGAGGTGCTGCTGATCGATCCGCTCTTGAGGGTTCTTGACCCGTATGGTTGACAGACGTTGTTGGCAAGCGCGGGGACGGTGTTCGCGACACGGAGTTGTGCCACCGAGCCTTCGAGTTCTCCTTCGGCCGCCCA
>CAZUWM010000039.1:0-14185 GCA_964624155.1 uncultured Planctomycetales bacterium | reverse complement strand
TATCTGCCGCTGGACTACAAAACGCGGGGCTACCCGGCCAAAGAGGATACGGCGTCCTACTATCAGAATCAGCTCAACATCTACACGCTGCTGCTACAGGAGAACGGCTACGAAACCGCCGGTTGTGCCTACCTGGTCTTTTACCATCCGCTCGAGCAGAATGACAGCGGCCGGATCACTTTTCACATGCACCCGGTGAAGGTGGACACCGATGCAGAAGAGGCGCGGAAGATTTTCAGGGAAGCGGTCGGCCTGCTCTCCAAGCGGTCGTCCTCGCCGGCCGACAGCGAGTGCAGCTTCTGCGAATGGGCTGCGAAGGCAAGCGCCACCTGATCGTTGCCGACATTCAGCTGTTCAAATCCAGCCCTTCGTGTACTTCGCGTAGTTGAACTCGTCAATCTGCTTCAACAGCGTTTTGCCAACGGACGATCGCCCTGCGGATTTCAGTCTGACGGCTTCCTCACGCATCATCTTGCAGAATCGAAGGTAAGCGCGGTCCGGATTGGAGATGTACCCACAACCGTACGCTTCAGCAATCGCATTGTCCCAGGGTGGCAGAAATGCCGGGGCGAGTAGATGCAAAGCCTTGGCGATAGCGACAGGGCTCTTGCAACCTTTCTTTTTACCCTTTGAAATTTCCAGCGCTTTCAGGAGGCGAAGGAAGAGATTCCGCAGCAAAGCGTGATCCTGACCATTGAAGGAGGTGATCTCTCTGGGGTGAAACGCCTCTATGGTCGACCAGTTTCGCTCAAGGCACCTCTCCAACCGGCGTTGGTCAAACGGCCCGTATCGGTAGAAAGCCCAATTCCAGGTCAACAGCAAAACGGACAGCGCATCGGCCATCTTCGGATAGTCGCCCCACCATTCGCGCAACAAGAAGGTGGAAACCCGGTACATGGAATCTCGGCCTTCATGCCTCTCAAAAGCTTCTGACCCACGCCTCAAATCATCCGGGCTGATCCGCGCGATTGCCGAGCGTGTCATCCTCACCTTTTCATCTTACCCCGAGGATCCATCCCTCGATTTCTGCAATGGGGCGTTCGCTAGATGCAAGGAGCGGATTGAAAAACTGTTTGAGATCATCGGCCTGATCCGCTTTCTGAAGCCATCGACAGGTGCCATAGGCATCCTGTTGGTCTTGCGTCCGTCCCTCGTCCACGTAGCGGCCGCGCCAGAGGGATGGGTACACCTCCGCCACGACATGAACACCCTGCGGAGTTTCCCAGCCGTCGAATGGCCAGAAATGGATCTTCAGTCCAAGGGTCCGGCGCAGAGAACGGAGCCATGGGATGCCCGCATGGGTCGACTTGGCCACGGAGCCGGGAACATCAAACTGAAACACTGATTTTGCTGTGCCTGCTCGATGCTCCGTCAGGCGCCGCCATCCGGGACTGCCCTGCCGAGCCGCACCGTTTCCGGAAGTTCCATCCCTGACGAAATCGACGTAGACGTGATCCTGATCGGTCGGCCAGTGCGCGCAGAAGTCGTCCAGAAATCTATCCCAGCCGCCTGTAATCTCGTGCTTCTGAAAATAAGCGCTCGGGAAGGAAAAGGCGTGGTCGATACCAACGATCGTAGGTGGGGACTCGCGGAGGGTCGTCGCCAGCCGCTCGGCCACCCCGCGGCGCGTCCAATACCTTCGTGGGCTTGGAGGAGGCAGTACCTCCGCAGGTTCTTCGGACCCGGCGGCGGCGTAAACCCGCAAACCCTTGAGGCTCGTGGTGGGCGTTTGCGCTCCCGAATAATCGATGCCGATGTAGCGCAAGAAGGAACTCACTTCCTACTCGACCCTAATCCGTTAATATGAGCGGCTTGGGCTCCTTCATTTGCTGCAATAGAGTTTGTATCCATTCTTTCCGCCTGGCCGTCCCCGAAGTCCCTACTCGAAATCTCTTGAATGTTACCTCAATTCCAACGCGTAAATGACTGATAAATGGCTGCCTCTTGGGGTCATCATTTAGCCAAAAACCCCTCGTCAGGCTCTTGCCTTCCGGTTTGAATCGTATCTGACAATAGGCATCCTCAAAGACAATCGTGTGGTTGGGCCATCCCCCTATCGGTTCAGACGTGATCGTCATTCCCTCCGGAAACGCAACTTGATAGGCGTCTGGAAGCTGATCGAGAAATTTGTTTTGCGGCGATAATTCCTGAAGCAGTTTTTTCGTCAAAATCTTCTTCATGCGGCTTGGCATCCCAGAACGCGGCCCAATTGAAACCTGCTCCATTCCAAAAACTCTGCTGGTATCAACTTTCACGTCCCACTCCCGCTCAAAGCGCCATCTCATTTGTTGAAACAGCAGCAGCTCAACCAGATCAATGGAAGAAGCCATTTCGATGAGCTTGTTAAAACGCGCGTCATCGGAATTCTGCTTGTCGGCCATCTCCATTTGCTCAGACAATTCTTCTTCGATGATGGTGCGTATCATGCTCATGTAGGGGTATTCTCGTTGCCAAGCTGGATCGACCTCCAGTCTTGCCATTCCCGGCACATCAAGAATTGTGACGAAGGAGAGCTTCTGACTGGGGAGGGTTTCTGGTTGCAGGGCTGCCCAACAGCCAAGAGCGGACGGAATGAACATGAACAGCAGGGCAAGCCCCATAACATAGCCATCCCTCCGTGTCGGTCTGCTCATAGCCAGCAGCGAGATTACTCCGCCACATACGATCGATACAGATGTCGCAATCCAAGCGGGGGCCAGCGGTGCCCGATGATTCCAAGCAAGCAGCCACAAACAGAATAGGAGTCCCGCCAGCAGGAATGGTGAAAAGACCAAGGCTACGGTCTGTGCCGCCATCGAAAGGACTCTCAGGACAGCTCCTTCAATTGTATAGAGAAAGCGCCAGATGCCCTGAAGCGGTCTGGGTATCCGCTCAATCCTGAGATCGGCTTCTCTATTCCGGCCAGCATCTGTACCAGCAGCGACCTGCACTTCTCCAAAGGAACCAATTATCCCATCGAGTTCACGCACTGAAATGTGCTGGGCAAGCTGAGTTGCATCAGCGGTCCAGGTACCATCCCACCCAATTTCATAGGAATAGCGCCTATCGGAATGGTAATCATCCGCCTCGACTTGAAGTTCAATGCGGATGGCTTCGTTCGCACGAACAGTTCCCCTGAAATTATTCGGAGTCACATAGGTCGTAACGGTGAACCCTTCCTGTGTTAGGAAGCCCAAGTCCAGAATGCGGTCGCTTGTTATCGTTGGCATAATTTCGGAAAGCTCGGCTGGAGCCCATGTCAATTGCTGGTGGACATTGATTGGATCGCGGCGGAACTCGCCGTCTTGTCCCCTTCTCAAGATCCCGACCAACAACACCTTGACTTTATGGGCGGGAGCCCATCTACGTCTGTTCACCACTCTCAAATGGAAATATACAGCTGGAATTTCCTGAGGTGCATGCCCACCATTTGCGAGAGGACCCCTCCGGCGAAGGCGCGTCGCCTCCCCTTGTAAGTTGTGCGGTACCAACGTCAATCTCGGCCCAGCAATACGCGCCTTCGCCCAGTCTCCCCAGATAGCGAGAATGGCAACCAAAATGGTTCCTATTGCCGTTAACCAAGCTGGCCAGTCTGTCTGCATTTCAGTTTTATAACTTTCTGATTTTGATTTCTTGAGCCATCGATTCCACGCCTTCGCGGTGCTTCCCGGACCATTCAAGCCCCATCTCTGCTTCGGCGGGAACTGAATTTTTGGAGAAAGCCGTGATCTTGAAACGGTGTTTCCCGGGCGGCACATTAAACCTCATGCGCCTGGGTCATCTGTCAACTCGAAGTAGAGCGTCCGTCTGTCCGTTAAGAACCCCTCACCCTTGCTTGTTGTTCCATGAATCGAATAGGTGGCAAGATAGCGTCCCGGTTTTTGAAAAATGACAAAGAGACTTTCGTTAAGAGTGCTTCCCGTACCTGGCGGAATGGCGGCGGGGATTCTAGCAACATACTGTGTAAAGCCGCTATCGGTACCGGAAATAACCCATAGCTTGGGTCTTGCGACCTGCAGTCCTGTTGGAAGATTGATATAGAGATGGACAGGATTGGCGAGAGTAACTATTTCGCTGCCGTTATGGATTGTTGGGGTAAATCGGTATACATTTCCTTCCACAAACTTGTTTCGAAGAACCGCTTGGTTATTAGCGAAAAGAATCGGCTCGTCATTTGAGGTGTGCCATTCTCCACCATATCGCTCGTACAAAAAAATCCTATTTTCTATACTTGGAGGCCGTCCCGCTAACGGCGGAATTTGTTCCTGGACGATGGTATTAATTTCGATCCGGATGTCTCGCCCGGCCCTCAGGTCTGCAATATTCACGCCCTCAACGACGGCTTGGTTGGATGGTCTTGAATTCTCAAATTCGATGCGCGCGATCTGTTTATTTTTTGCGCCCTCTAACGAAAGCTTCGGTCGCGCCATCTGATCACCTATAGCGGAGAAAAAAGAGGACGCAACGACCACGAATATCAAACCAGCAGCCGCAAACAGTGCCCTCACGGGATGTTTTCGAATTGCCTGCCACCACCCTTTGCGGATCTGATTAATTTTGCCGTACTCGTAGCTCATGCTCTCGTTAGGTATTCGTGCTCATGAGCTCTGGCGTCTTTCTCAAAGGTGATGTTGGCATAGCCGACTTCAACTACCTGCGCAAGATAGCCGGGCAGGAAATCAGCGATAGAGCCGGCCTGCTCATATTGGTAGACGTGGCGGAACTCATGTGTCAGCAAGCGGATGGTTTCGTATCCCTCACAGACAAAGATGGAGTATCCCAACGTGAGGCCGGTCGTGTCGCGTCCCAGGAGGCCGGTTTGCAACGCGGCGGCGCGCAATTCTGGATCATCGGGTAACGGGAGTGCGTCCACGAGGGCGATACGAATCTGTTCCGGCTTGGCGACACCCACCTCTCGCGCCAGCTCCTGCTCGCGTTCCGTGAGAGCACGGCCCGAGTTGGCTATCCGTTGCGACTCTCTTTCAGCCCAAGCGATTGCCTTAGGCAGGAGGGACGGAAGAGATGCTTGAAGATTCATTGGGTCAGAGGCGTCCCGATTCCAGAAAGCTGTAATAGCCGCTTCGGTTAAAGATGATATGGTCTAAGAGCGCGATGCCGACGACAGCGCCCGCCGCCTTGAGTTGCTCGGTTACCTCAACGTCGGAAGCGGACGGCTCAAGGTCGCTGGCGGGGTGGTTGTGGGCGACGATGACGCCGGAGGCGCGGTCGGCCACGGCGTCGGCAAAGACTTCGCGCGGATGCACCGGGCTGCAGTCTGCCAGGCCGATGGAAATTACTCGCACGGCGATAACTTCGTGTGCGCCGTTGACGGTGGCGCAGAGGAAGTGTTCCTGCTTGCGGTCGGCATAATGGCGGATGAGCGGCAACAAGTCGGCGGGTGTGGCGATGCGCAGGCCATCCGGCTTGATCCGCCGGCGGGCGAACTCGATCGCGGCGAGGAGGAGTGTCGCCTTGGCGTCACCGACGCCCGCGAACTGTGTGAGGTCGTTGCAGTGGACATCGAGGCCCTTCTCGTCTATCACCCGCGCCAGCTTCCCGGCAAGCGCCATCACGTCCATACCGGGCGTGCCTTTTCCGAGAAGTACTGCGAGCAGCTCCTGGTCGCTCAGCGCGCGGGCGCCTTTGGCGAGAAGCTTTTCACGCGGGCGGTCGTGCTTGGGAATTTGGCTTATGGGGCGGCTCATCGTCTTATCCTCTCGTCATTCGCCCCACAGCTCGGCCAGCTTGGCATGCAACTTCTGTTCCATCCGCATGATCAACTCCCGATTCGCCTCCACCAACGCCCGCTCCACCTCCAGTTCCTCGACGACCTGCCGTTGAACTTCGAGGGGCGGAACAGGTAATGTAACTTTTTTCAAGGCGTTTCCGTTGAACTGCGGTTGTCCGCCTCCGGTGACTAGCATCCGTGCCTGATTCCAATAATCGTCCGACTGCGCAAAGAACCAGTAGAAACGTGGAAGAATATCGCGCTTGAAACTTAACCGAATGAGATACGACGCAAACACTGCCGGTTTATCCGAAGCAAGGATGAGCGTCTTGCCATATGTCGCACCAGTTCTAGCCACAAGGATGTCGTCTTTCTTGAGAAGGTAGGGTTTCGCTTCGGCGTCCAGAGTTGTGTATTTCGGGGCAGCTTCTACTAGGATCCCACCATCCGTAATGTCAGTAATCCGGATCAATCTGGCATCGCCACTTTCTCTTCCCGTTGTTGTCAAACCGTATTCCAGAGAAGCAACTTGTGAGATCGGTTTTCGCGGCCACTTGGGATCGATGGGTATGGTGGGTTTGTAGTTGGCGAGGACCTGGCGGGCGCCTTCGATGACCTTGCGGTAACCCTCCAACTCTGCGACCAACCGCTCCTGCTCCGCCAAGGGCGGGAGAGGGATGTCCAAGCGGCAAAAGTTTGTCTTCGACAGTTCCTTGAAAGTTCCGCCGGAAGCCATGCGCTCCATTTTGGGAACAAGGCGTGTAATCGCGTAGGCAAGGTATCGCTCGTTGACACGGTTGAAATCTCTGATGACCAGATTCTTGAATCCTTGATTGGTTGCAACTGAAACCCGTGCGATGGCGATTCGCCCGATGGTCGCACGCGTGGAAACAAGAACCGACCGTTTAGGCAGA
This sequence comes from uncultured Planctomycetales bacterium, assembly GCA_964624155.1. Lineage (GTDB taxonomy): Bacteria > Omnitrophota > Gorgyraeia > Aquiviventales > Aquiviventaceae > CAZUWM01. The sequence goes on along the minus strand of CAZUWM010000039.1, from coordinate 7,564 downwards.
AGTACGGCAGCCGAGTTTTCTAAGCCCTTCTTTGTAATTCGTCTTCGCGTGGTGTGGAGGTCAGAGACGACCTGGTCAGCAGGTAGATCAACCAATGTGGCCCAGTGAATGTCGCCATTCCAATAGACCGAATTCTTCGAGGATGGAGTGCCGCCGGAGAAAACGTCGAACAGAGATTCATCTCCTAGCTTCACCATCGGCCATTTGCCGTTGCCGCGGACGGCGATTGGCCGGTAGCGGTCACCGGAAAGGTTGATGTCCGGCGACTCGAGCAGGCGTTTGCGGGGGACGGCGTGGGCGATTTCTTCTTTGGGCGCTTTCTGGTTTTGCTTCCACGCCAGAAGCGTCTCAAGAGCTGCGGGCAGGTCGTTTTTCTCAATCGGCCGGCGCTGCGCACCCAGGTCGAAACCGTCGCTCTCGATCTTCACGAACAGCACGGCATCAGCGCGCTTGGCCAGATTGCGGTCGAGGAACAGAACGCTGGTTTTGACGCCCGAATACGGGTTGAACACGCCGGCGGGCAGCGAGACGACAGCCCAAAGGGAGTTTTCCACCAGCGTGCGGCGCAGGTTCTTGTAGGCGTTCTGACTCTGAAAGATGATGCCTTCGGGCACGATGACGCCCGCGCGTCCGCCGGGCTTGAGGTGCTCGGCGATGTAGTCCACGAACAGCACTTCGCTGCGGTTGGCTTTGATGGAAAACCGGTTGTGGGGACGGATGCCCCCTTTGGGCGTCATGAAGGGCGGGTTGGCCATGATCACGTCGTAGCACTCGCCCCACCGCTCCTCGCTGGTGAGGGTGTCGTATTCGTGGATGACCGGGTTGGGGAAGCCATGCAGATACAGGTTCACACGGGAGAGGCGGACCATGTCTGGGGCGATGTCGTAGCCGCAGAAGTTGGTCATGAGCCGGGCGCGCTCATCCGGGGTGAGGTTCTCGTTACGCTTGAGGATGTGCTTGTAGGCCGAGATGAGGAAGCCGGCCGTGCCACAGGCGGGATCAAGGACGGTTTCCTGTTTCTTCGGATCAATCACCGTGGCAATGAAGTCAATAATGTGGCGCGGTGTGCGGAACTGGCCGGCGTCGCCCTGAGTGCCGAGCACGTTGAGCAGGTATTCGTAGGCATCGCCGAGCCGCTCGCTGTGGTCGTAGGTGAAGCCATTGATCTGCTTGAGGAACAGGTTGAGCGTTTCGGGGTCGCGGTAAGGCAGAAAGACACCCTTGAAGATGTCCCGGAAAAGCTGGGGGATGTTCTTGTTTTCGTTCATCCGCTCGATGCCTTCGGCATAGAGCAGCAGGCGCTCGTGGCCGCCGAGGCGTTTGTCGAGCAGGTTCGCCCAGCGATATTTCCCGAACTCCCCTTTGAAGAAGGCAGGCTTGCCGCCGACCTCTTCGGACTGGCGGTCCATGTCGTCCATGAACTTGTAGATCAGGGCGATGGTGATCTGCTCGACCTGCGATTTCGGGTCCGGCACTTTGCCGACGAGAATGTCGCGGGCGGAGTCGATGCGGGATTTGGTGTCGGTATCGAGCATGGGTCAGTTCATGAATTGGTTGAGGTGGACATAGTCCTTCACGTAGTCGGGGATCACGTCGCGCCATTGGCCGAGAGCGCGGATCTCCGCCAGCGACACTTTGGGATTGTCGGCCAGGCGGCTGAATTCGCCGGAGTCCACAACAGCGCGGACGCCGCCGTCGGTGACGTACGCCTTGAAGAGCTGGCGGATGTGCGGCATGTGGGCGGCGTCGGGTTTGTGGATGGAAACGAACTTGGCCAGCTCCTCTTCAAGCAGTTCATCTTTGGTCTTGAACCGGTCGATGTCGCCGAAGGCCTTGGCGAGGAGCTCACGCAGGGTGATGCGGCGGTCGAGTTGGACGGCCTTGCGGAGCTTCTCCAGATTGAAGAAGTCCTCCGGCTTGTTGAAAAGCGTCGAGACGACGACCTCTTCCGCGCCTTTGATGTCGCCGCGTTCGTACCGGGCGCGCACCTCCGGCGCGGCCTTGACAGTGTCTTCGAATCTCTCGAAGAACTTGCGATCGACTTTCATGCCGAACACCGGCACGGGCTTTTCGACATACTGCTTGAGCGGGTCAGGATCCACGTTGTCGTAGGTGGCCTGGGTAACCGGCGGCGGTGGCGGCGTCGGTCCGGGCCCGATGGGCCGAATGGGCGGCAGCTCGATAATTTCGTCGTAGTCGAATTTCTCTTCGAAATACTCGCAGTTGGCGAAGAAGTCGAAGAGCTTGAACTTCTCCTTGGGCTTCACGTGCTCCTGGGTTTGGCCACCATCTTTCTCGACGTAGCGGAACATAGACCTTCGCGTGCCGCGACCCTTGATCTGGACGAAGTCGGTCGGCGAGAAGATGGGGCGGATCAGGACGATGTTGAGGAGGTCTTCGCAGTCATAGCCGGTGGTCATCATGCCGACTGTGACACAAGCGCGGGTTTTCGAGCTGATGTAGCCTTCCAAGAAGCGGGTATGGCCGTTCAGATTGTTGTTGGCGAAACTGACAGCCATTTGCTGGGCATCGGTAACGGCGGAGGTGACCTGGAGGGCGAAGTCGGAGTTGTACTTGCCGGGAAACATCGCGTGAGCGAGCTCGTTCAGCTTCTGGGTGATGCGGGTCGCATGGTCCTGCCGGACACAGAAGACGATGGTCTTTCCGATTTCGCCGCTGAGCGGATCGCACAGCGCGTGCTTGAGGAAGGTCTCACAGAAGATGCTGTTGGTTTCCTCCGAGAAGAACGTCTTCTCGAAGTCATTGCCAAAAAAGGTTTGCTCGACCAGTTCGCCGTCTTCATTCTCCTGCATGACGGAATAGCCTTTGTCGGCGAGCAGCTCGGTGGTGATCTCTGTTCGCGCGTCCACGACGACCGGGTTGAGCAGGAAACCTTCTTTCACGCCGTCAATCAGACTGTAGCGAAACGTCGGCATTCCGCTTTCACAACCAAACGTCTTGTAGCTGTCAAGCAGTTGGCGGCGCTCCCATTCGCGAGGGTCGCGTTGGTTGATCTTCGCAGGGTCCATCTTCCTGAGGTAATCCTTCGGAGTGGCGGTCAGACCGAGCTTGTAACCAACGAAGTACTCGAACACGGCCCGGCTGTTTCCCCCGATCGAACGATGCGCTTCGTCAGAAATCACCAGATCGAAGTCGGTCGGCGAGAAGAGCCGCCGGTATTTGTTGTTGAACTGAAGACTCTGGACGGTTGACACGACGATCTCTGCTGTGCGCCAGCCGTCGCGATTCTCCTTGTAGATGACTGTGTGGTAATCGTTCTTCAGGAGCTGAACAAACCGTTTAACCGCCTGAGTCTCAAGCTCGATGCGGTCAACGAGGAAAAGCACCCGCTTGGCATTGCCTGTTCGCAGAAAGAGCTTGATGACGGCGGCGGCAACGAGCGTCTTGCCGGTCCCCGTGGCCATTTCAAACAGAAAGCGTGTTTGACCTTTCGACACCGAACCCTGAAGCGCGGCAATGGCGCGGAGCTGGTACGGCCGCAGGAACTTCAACTCGGTCTCTTTCAGATAGGCGTCGCGCTGATCAGGATTGTCCCAGCGGGGATCATTTCGGTAGGCCGCGTTCTGCGTGATGGCGACGTAATCGGCCTCAACCTTTTCACCGACAAGCGCGTCGGGACTGGGCCTGAAATCGTGGAACCGGCCGAGGGAATCGGGCGTCGGGAATTCAGTGATGATCGCGGGGTTGCCGTGATCCAAATCCCAGAAATAGTGGAGATTCCCATTGGACAAGATGACGAAGCGGACATTTTGCGAGCGGGCATACTGCCGGGCTTTTTCCTTTCCGATAAGCGGGTCGAGACTCTCGCGCTTCGCTTCCAAGACGGCGGCCGGAAAGCTGCGGCCATCAAGCAGGAGATAATCCACGAAACCGTTGGTCGCCTTCTCGAAGTCAGCGCCAAATTCATCAAGGATGCTTTTCTTCAGCTTGACGCCGGCCTCGAGCGCGATATTGGCTGGTCCGGTTGGGTCGTCGAAGAACCGCCAGCCCGACCGCTGGAGCAACTCATTGATGCGAATTCGCGCTTGAGCTTCCTTTGCCATCATGCCATCACGACTCCATGTACCCTTTCTACTCCATCAATGGTTTGACCAGCGCTGGCCGCGCTTGGGCCCATTGGTCTGCCGCTCGACCCACCGCTCGAACTTATCTTTCTGGAAACGCCAAACGCCGCCCACCTTGAAGGCGGGGATTTTCTTCTCACGCGCGAGGCGAGTGACGGTGAAGGGGTGGAGCTGCAAGATTTTCGATACTTCGTTTGGGGTAAGTGTTTCCATAGGGGTGAAACAAATTATAACAGGTCAAATAAGTTTGTAGAAATGGTTTTGAAGACAAAGCGTCTACTGGACGGAGAAGATGCTGAGGAGCTGATCCCGGCTGGCGGGTTTGATGAGATAACCGTCGGGCCCAGCTTAGTTTTCTTCTGGCAGGAGGTTTCCCTGGTAGACGACGGTGTAGCCGCTGGCGAGGCGCATCTCCTCGCATAGCGGGCAATCGTCCACCGGTTCCTTGGCCTCCCGCTGAACCTCGGCGATCCGTTCCCGGATCATAGACTCGGTCGGCTTGTCCTGGTGGACGATCAGGATGTCGCCGACGCGGGTGAAGACGGCGTCCGGGCCGTATTCCTCTTGGAGCTTTTCGTCGGCTGGGAATTTCATCTTGTAAAAGTCAGTGAATCAGCCATGTCTTCAAAAACGCGCTCATACTCGGTAAACTCCTGAAGGGGAGCCTCGAATGTGATAACTATAAAGTCGAGTTCTTTCCAAACAAGGAATGTCAGCGCCTTCAATTCCTTTGACTCGTGGACTATTCGCTGGGTGGGCCGTTCGTCAATAAACGTGTTTTCCTGAGCAATAACAGTTTGACCCTGCAACTTTAGATCTTCCGCGTAGCGCTGGCAACTTAGCGTCCAATCTCCAAGGCGCATGGCAGCCTCGGCCATTTTGTCATGCCGCGGATCAGGCGCTCTCCTGAAGTGTTCGATCCTATAAAATAGCCCCATTCCAACAGTGTATCTATCCGTACTTTGCCGAACCGGTTCCCGCGTGACGTACAGGATTGGTATGCTGCTGGCGAGTTCTTCACGCACATACCATTTTTCCGGATATTTGATCCTGAATGGGAAGTCGAGTATCTTTGGGGTGAAAGCGGTGAGGCTCATGGTGGAACCTTTAGGTTCTTGGACAGCATAACGCGCTTCGTTGGTACCGAATGCATCCGGGCTGAGGGAAACAAAAAACGTAACGCACAATAGCAGCAATCTCATATCCAGCGTCCACTACCGCCCATTTGAGCTGGACTTTGGGCGGTATTTCAAGAGGAAGATTCCGAGTAGGGAGGACGGTAGAGTGACGCAGACAAGGATTCCTGCCCCGATGGCAAGACCAAGGCCAGGACCTTCGGCGTAAGTTACACGTCCCGATCTGATCGATACATACGCTTTCATGTCCGAGATCACGTATAGGGATCCTAGCGCACCTAAACCGACAGCCGTTATCAAACACAGAGTGGCCAGAATTTTTCTGGCTACAAGAGCGGTACGATGAAAACCCCTTATCTGTCCGACGATTGCCATCGCAACCAATACGGCGACAATAACAACTGCAAAGTGCCAAGGTCGCATGATGAAAAGCTCCTACCTAATCCAAGGCCTCTCTGTAGATTTCCGCTAAGGTTTTATCAGACGACCATTGAGAACCGTTGATCCTCCCGCGGTACAACCCACCATTTAGCCAGCCATCTATTGGCACACTGTGGCTATCCCAAGGCCCCGCCGCATTGACCCCAGGTCCGCTCTCAATGTAAACATTGGTCCACTTTTGGGGAGCCTGATCCTCGTACGTACCGCCCCAATTCCAGAAGTCGCCCTTTGTGCTGACAATTATAACTTGATCAGGTCTTACACCTGTTTGTTGCATGATGCTTTGGAGGGCCTCGGGAGACATTCTCGGGGAGGCGAGGATATATTTGTCCACCTTGGTTGCGAACATAGATCTTATCGCCAGCTCGGTTCCGGCACTATGGGCAACGACGACCGTCTTATCCGTTTGAAGAGAAGTTTTCATCTGCAGAAGTTGGTTAGAGGTGAGGCCGGTTGAGTTGACCCCTGGAGCGAAGATGAAATTGGCGTCCTTATTGGCGATGACTGCTGCGAGTTCGGGGACGGCATCCATTACCGCTGTCATCCAATTGACGTTGTTATTGAATACGTAACGATTGATGTCGAAGATGGTCAAGAAATTTTGGCGGATGAATTCCTCCTCGTGAGGTGCCCGAGGCCAAGTAAGCTCCATATCGATTTCTGCCACCCCTTTTGATTTGTCAATTTCTACAGAGGTGTTTGGAACTCCGTCATGTGAGGCTCGCTGGGAGTAGAGCCAGACTTTATGCGTATTGTCCTGTACCAATTCAAGCCAGGCTATTGCTTCTGGACTGTTGGGCACGAATACCGACCCGTCTTCTCTTAGAATCTTCGAAGTCAGTACGTGTTCCCCATATTCTGCTGAGTAAGTGTAAATCTGTCGCAGGCCGGCGATTCCTTCCTCAGTATAACCCATATCGATTAGCATCTGTCTTTCTGCTGTTGAGGAGGGAGAGTAGGCCCTATCCAGCTCAACCCGGCTAGTGTTACCAGATTGATAGGTTGTCGTTACGCCCTCGACGTAATTCTTGCGGACTCCGTGGATTACCTGACCTTGGTCATTGATGAAGATGCCCCTGGAATCAACCGGGGCGATTTCCTCAATCACGTTGCCGGACCGGTCGTATTTGGTGACGTGCTTCAGCTTAAAGTCATCGACGGTTTCCCGCTGGATGACATGAGAGCCGTCCTCAGAAAGAATCTCGACCTCGCCGTTTCTCATCACCATCTTACCGTCGGGGCCCTTAACGAAGTCGCAGTGCATGATGACGTTGCCTTCGCGCTTGCCCAGGAGGCGGTCGTCATTCAACGCAAGATCGATGTAATCCTTCTTCTGTGTATCTGTGTAGATTCGTTTGACCGCGATGCCATCTACGGTGCGGAACTCGATCTGATCGCGATTGGCCAGGAGATCGTAGATGCCACCCAACTTCCAGATGTTTTCGATGGTCTGCCGGTGCAGAATAGAGGTCGCATACGTCTCTAAAGCAGCCCCGATGCCTTGCTCGCGAATGATGGTTGAGAAGTCGTTGATCTTGGAGAGATAGACCGCCCGCTCCCACGGAGTGCTGCCAGGGCCGCCCAGCGTTAAGAGACCAGTGGCAGATTTCATGTAGGTGTCGGCTACACCGAGCAAAGGATTCCTGCCTTCCAGCATTGCCTCAATCGAACTGGAGAGGGCTGCGGTGGCTAAGGAGCCAACGAGAGGATCGAGATCCAACTCGTCTGTGGCAAATTGGAGCCCCACGCTGGTTGCCCCTCGGAGCAGGCCGTCCTGCATTCCGTGCAGGACATTCTGGGCGGTATTCCCAGAATTTGTAATATTACGAATTCCGTGCGAGACCGTGATGCCGGCTAGTTGGGAGATGCGCGGGTCTAAGCCGATGGATTCGCCGAGCTTCT
>CAZUWM010000038.1:0-14726 GCA_964624155.1 uncultured Planctomycetales bacterium | reverse complement strand
GTGAGACTGACCTCGGCCAGGGAGAGAGGGGCTTTCGTATCGGTGCCGTTGAAGATCACGTCTTCCAACCGAGGGGCGCGCACATCCCGCGGGTTGTGCTCCCCCAGCACCCACCGGATGGAATCCACGATGTTGCTGTTATGGACGATGATACCGTTGGCAATGAAATTGTGATGCCCCTCGACCGCCAGGTCATAGACCCATTCCTCACCTTGGTATGGTTCAATCCGCACAATTTCATCCCAATAGACATCAGACTCCGATAAGAGTTGTAGATGTTGGAACAGTGTCTCGCTGGATTGGCTTTGCCGGCCGTATCGGCTGACAGCCTCTAACACTCGACAAAGACCAGGCCGTGTGGCTTCGCACCGTTGATCGACATAGGCGGAGAGGGTGGGGTATTGCGCCCGAAGAGGCTTGATCGGTACATGAGCCTCTTTGACCAGCGATTTGACCAGTCGTGTCGCCCCAGGAACGACGTCGTCATTTGGATTCGGCGCGTGATTGAGTTGTCTCCATTCCTCAAGAAGTTTCCGTTTAGCTCCTCGAAACTCCAGGACCTCAGCGAGTCGCCTGAGTTGTTCTATCCCGTAGACCATCACACTGAAGTACAGCCGGCGAGTCTTTGCCTCTGTATTGGTCGCGGCTTTCCATTTCTCCTGGATTCGCCCCACGATTCCAAATCGTAACAGCAAGAGGCTCACATCGTCAGCCAGTCGTCGGCTCGCCGTTGCATATTCAAGATAGGCTTGCGTCTTGCCAGTCGAGGCGTTCCGCTTGATGCACAGATGTCCGTCCCCTTCAAACAAAGCTGAGAGGAATGCCAAGAGAACTTCGTCGGATGCCCCGAAGAATGCAGTGGGAACCTGCTTCTCCGATGAGCGGCTACCTATCCCAACCTGAAAAGCTTTTTCCAGGTATTGGCAGAGGGTACGAGAGAAGACGATCACGTCCTTCGCGCAGGATTTATAAGAGAATACCCGAGCTTCAAGGTCGAAGGTTTCTCTCACGCATTGACAAAAATCGTCTACAAGTGCCGGATCGCTATTCACAAACCATATCTGATCAGACTCGGTACTCCGTCCTTCCGAGATGCAATAGCCGAGGAATCTTGCCAAGGCTGGAGTCAGTTGTTGGGGAACAGTTAGCATGCCGTGCGTGTGAGATTGCAAGGTTTGCCCGAGCCAGGCGGGCGTTGACCCGCGATACTGTTGGCGAAGACGTGAGACGGTCGCGACGTTCAACGCTTGCTTCTGTCGAATGGTGCGGACATGCACCGCATCAACTCCGGCTCCTCTGGTTACCTGAGCCAGACTTCCCTGTTGTACAGCGAGTTCATCAATCCAGCTTTCCAGATTCGTGGAGTAGGGGACGTAAACACGATCCTCTCGCTCAAATCGTCGGAGGATGTCTACTCCGTCGAGTTGATCCGTTGAATTGGCCACTGGAAGTCGTCGCGGAATCGCGATTCTGATACCCGGACGGAGCTGGTCCGCCGGCAGTGTCCTCAGTTCGCCATTCTCCAAGGTAAAGAGGGGATGGTAGCCGGTAGCGATTAACGCTCGACCAGTCTTCGTGACGATGCGGTGCAACGTTTCTGGCGATTTGCGCTTAATGAAGGCGGCAATGGGACGGGCTTCAACTTGGAGGGACTGGGGGTTTAACGAAAAGACGTGCAACTGCTGAGGGTTTTCGTAGGTGCAGAGCCCGTCGTCCCATCGTTCGTGAGACGAGTCCCGCAAAGCAACTTCGACCAATTCTTTGATCGGTACGACGCGACCATCGGCAAGGATCACACGGGAACCCCCATGAACACACTTGCCGCTTCCGTTCGGCCCAACGATGGCGGTCACACCGGCCTCAAAGCGGATGGTGGTTTTATTGGAGAAGGATTTGAAGCCGAAGAGTTCGAGTTGCTTGACGCGCATAAAAAGAAGAAGGCCGGTTTAACCGACGATGTCCTCGCCGCCGTCGACGCCGATGACGTTGCCCGTCACCCACTGCGTCGTAGAGTTGGAGAGTGTGGCGATGGCCTTCGCCACATCCTCAGGGGTGGTGAGCCGATGGTGGGGATTCCTGAGCTTGGCGAACTCGATCATTTGATCCGATCCTGGGATCTTGCGAAGCGCCGGCGTGTCCGTGACACCGGCCCGGATCGTGTTCGCCGTGATGCCATGGGGCGCGAGCTCCAAGGCGAGTTGCCGGATATGCGACTCCAGCGCAGCTTTCGCCGCCGACACCGCCCCGTAGTTCGGCCACACGCGCCTTCCCCCGGAGCTGGTCATCGCGAAGACGCGACTGCCCTGCCCGATCATCTTCCGATAGAACAGGTCCTGCACCCAGTAGACGAGACTGTTGGCCATGACATCGAGCGTCATCTCCATCTGATCCTTGGTCAGGGCGTCCTTGGCCTCCTGGGTAATATAGGGTCTCAACGTTCCAAAGGCGAGCGAATGAAGGAACACGGCCACGTGCCCCCTGGGGCTTGCGGCGTTCAAAGCCGCTTGCAGTTGATCGAGCACTTCGGTGCGCTTCACCGGATCGGCGGCATTCACGTTACAGAAGAGCGCCTTGCGCCCGGTCTGCTGGATGTCGTGGACGATCGGCTCGACATTCGGCAGGGTCGCCTTGCGATCCAGATGCACGCCCGCGATATGAAATCCCTGCCGCGCCAATTCCCGCGAAACCGCCGCCCCGAACCCGCTCGACGCCCCCAGAATCACCGCCCATTTTTCAGTTGGTTGGATTGTCATCGCTCTTCTTTTTTTCCTTCCACCTTCCCCCTTCTACCTTCCCACTTCGAATGATGAGCTTAGCACCGTCGATGAATCCCCGCAACGATTTTTTGGCAAGGTCCACGAACCCACCCCTGAATCTTCTGAGACCACAACTCGACCATGGCGAGCGGGCGATGGACAAATCCGAACAACGGCGAGGAACGTCGCTCAAAGGGAAAGACTACCTGCCGAGTCATAAAATGAGCGCATCGGCCTTCGGGACATAGAAGAGGGTTGGCGTCATCCCGCGGTGGGCGCGCGTGAGACGGTCAAAGAGACGCGGGGCCTCCGCCGCCGAACGAGCGACAAACACCTTACCTTTGATCACAATGAGGTGTTTGCCTCGATAGCGGGGATTCCGTGCCAGCCGTTGCACCAGGTGAGTCGCGCCGTTGGCTTTTGTCTTCATGGATTCACCCCGTAACTGTAGCGTAACATCCGTCGGACAGCCCTGTCAAGCTGACTCCCTCGACTCAAACCCCTTGATCCACATCGTCCGTCCCGTTGGCTTTTCCCAGCGCCGGAGTCACAGGGTAGGTGAGGTTGGGAACGTTAGAGATGTTTCAGGAAGCGACGCACTTCGTCATGATTGCCGACAAACGTGAAACGAACTTCGTCTTTGGTGCGCCAGAACAGAATCCGCTGCGGAAGTCCAGAGCGAATTTCCCACAAGGGGGAACGCAATTTCGTCAATCCAAAGCCGACAGGAAGGTGCGGGGTGGCTGACGCCCGGATAAACAGATCAATGCGTCGCTTGATTTCTAACTGTTGGAGAGGATCGAAGCGTTTGAGACTGCGCTGGAAGGAGGCATCGAAGCTATAGCGCACTCACAGGCTCCAGAGATGCTGAAGCGCTGCGTCTTGACTACGGAAGACTCGCCGGCCTGCCCCACGCTTCGACAGTCGAGCCAGCTCCGCCAGCTCTTCGTCGGCCAACTGAGGTTCCGGTACGACGGTCGCTTTGGTCAAGACGATGCGGGAGCCGTCCATCACAAAGCCGACGAGATCCCCCCCATGCGCACGCAGGTGAAGGCGCTTGCGCACGGCCGGAGGAAGCCGCAGCTCACCATTGGCCTTCACCTGGGTTGCAACCATTCGTTGTGCCATTCGTACCTCCCCGAGGGAACACCCTTGCTTTTAAGCATAGCCGTTCTTCTCTGCCCCGTCAAGCACCGCCACCGTGCATCAACTCACTCGATCCGTTTGGACCAGCAGGCTCAACCACATCGTCCGTCCCGTTGGCTTCTCCCAGCGCCGGATCCAGCGGTAGATGTACATGGGGCCAGCGAGTAGAAAGGCGTTTGGTGCTGAACGGGTAGGGTTGGTGCTCAGAAGAACAGTCCTGCGGAAGTGGGAGGCATCGACCTCCAAGACCGCGAGGTGTGCGGGGCGCGTTACGCTGGCGCGCCGGTAAACTCTCGAATATCGACTTGGACTCCCGCGCGGACCGCCGCTTCGGCGGCTTGCAACAGGGCGGTCGACGTCTTGTCGTCCACGTAGGCTTCGCTGCAATTCGCGCAGACTTCTGCCGGCACCTCTTTAAAGACAATGGTCATGCCCCCGCGTTCGAGCGTGACCGTACTCTTGCCGGCTTGGGTGTGGCCTTCTTTACAGATGACACACGTCATGTCCCTCGCCTCCTTTCAAAGCCTGGGGCCCAGCGACGGGGGTCCGGTTCGTAGACGGTGATCACGATCGTCTCCTGCTGCGCCGTGTTGGTGGCGATCACCACATGGAGCGGCCGCCGGCCGAGCCATCCGAGCACGAGTCGACTGGGATACGGTCGATCCTCGGGGTAGCGTTCGACCGTCTTGCCCGTCGCCAACGCCTGCTGGACATCCGCGGTGCCGATGCCCCACTGGAACATGCGTTGCAGCGCATGCACCCGGAAGACCAGCCGTTCAGCCATGTCCAATTATAGCACATCAGGAGGCTCAAACCCCGTGATCCACATCGTCCGTCCCGCAATGGACCGTGTCAATCAGATTCTGACGAGGCGCGCGACGGGATTATTCCAGGCGGAGGTCGACGTAGTCGGGACGATAGTCCACGACCATCCGAAACCGTACGTGCTCCGCCCACGCCTCCTGGGGAAACGATGGGAGTGGCGTTAACGCCGTGAGGGCTTCTTGCGCGGCTTGGACGAATGATTCCCCGTCCGGACTGACAATTTCTGGACGTCCGATCAGGCGTCCATCCTTGCCCAGCACGAAGGACAGCTTGATCACACCGCTCTTCACCGAGAGTTCACGAAGCCGCTGGTTAAGCCGGCTGCTGACCAGTGCGCGCACCACGGCCTGATAGCGCTGCGACACCGGCGGCCCTTCGCCCACGGCTCCGATCGCTTCCACCTCCGGTTCGGCCGAGAACTCCGTGATGGCTTCCCCGGTCGATGAGATGATCTGTGGGGTTAAGAAGATGACCGTCTCGGTTTTTTTGTCTGCCTTGAGGTGGCTGCGAAATGGGGCACCGAGAACTGGCAAGTCGCCTAAAAACGGCAATTGGTTACGCTCGCGTTTCCTCGTGCTGTCGATCAGCCCACCGATGATCACAGTCGATCCGCTTTTCACAATGATGGTGGTCTCGGCTTCAGTCGTGGTGACAATCGGAATCGTCTGCGTGACCTTCTCTGAAGTCGTAAAAGTCTTTGGGTCGGCCGTACTGATCTCAGGGCGTACTTTCAATTTGATGTGCCCATCTGACTTGATGCTGGGCGTCACCGACAATTTCTTCCCGACGTCGATAAATTCAATCTCCGGCGTACTAACCACGGAACCACTTGTGGGAACCTGTGTGGTAACCGAGACAACTGCCTCCTTCTTGCCAATGTGGATTTTAGCTTCTTGGTTATTGGCGACCGCGATACGGGGATTGGCGATCGTTTCCGTCTTGCCATAAAACTGCAGCGCCTCGATGACCACCTCGGCGTTGCCGGTTGGGGCCGAGAGCAATTTCAGGGCGGCTCCCTTTGCCCCGTCCTTGATCACATCCGTCTTCAAGCCGTCAAAGCTCAGTCGGCCTTTCGCATCCACGCCTGCGAAGAGTTGCTGCCAATCCACACCCATGTTGTACTCGTCATCCAGCGTCACTTCCACGAGCTTGGCGTCGATGAGCACCATGCCGTCTTGGACATCAAAGGCACGGATGATGCGGTCGAGTTTGGACACGACCTCTTTCAGATCGGAGATGACGACTTTGTTGGTGCGGGGATCGAAGCTGAACGTCCCGAGACCTGCGGTCAGGTATTCTTGAACCTTCTCCTTGAGCTTCTCCGCCTCAGCGTACTGGAGGGTGTAAATGCGCGTCTCGGTCGGGCGATCAAGCTTGGCCAAGAGGTCTTGCATCTCCTTCAGGCGACCCGCCGTATCGGTGAGGATGATGGTGTTGGAGGCTTCGTCGACCACAACCCGCCCGATGTTGGACTTCACCTGATTGAGGGCCGTGGAGACCTGCACCGATTTCGCGAATTTCAGGGCGATGACTTTACTGGTGGTGCGTTCTTGGAAGCGCACGCCGTAAAGGAGCTCGTAGTCGCGAGCCGTCATGACGTTGACGATGTCGCCCCGGCGCTCATAGGCGAGCTCATTGGCGTCGACGATCAATTCAAACGCCTCCCACACATCTACGTCGTTGGCGAAAATCGTCACGCGGCCGGTGACGTTGCGCCCCGCGACGAAGTTCAAGCCGCTTTTCTGCGAGAGCAGCTTCAGGACATCGAGGATGTCGACACCCTTGAGATCAAGGGAGATCGTCTGCCCCGTGATAAAATTCTCGGGCGGCCCGGTTTCGACGGTCTGAGCCCACACCGTCACAACGGTGAAGGGCAAAGGGTGAAGGGTGAAGAGGGCGCTTACGATTGCGTACACCGTACACCGTACACCGTACACCTTCATCATGTCCTCCTGGCTGTCAGAACGACAGCTCGATGGTTTGGCCATTCAGATCCAGCACGACACGATTGCCGCGAATCTCCGTCACCACGAGTCCTTCGGTGACTTGTTGGCCCGCGGCGACGAAATACGTCTTCTGGGTTTGGGTGTCTTCGATGATCGCTTGCGGGGGGTCGCCATCGACCAGGCCGATGACGTTGAGGCGACCCGCCAAGGCCTTCGCTTCCCCGCTCATGGCACCGGGCTGACGTGAGGGTAATCCAGACGAAGTCGCCATGACAGGCTGAAACAAGGGACGTCCTGCGACGGTGGCGCGTAATCCTCCACCGATCGATTCCGGGCTGAGGGGTGGAAGATCGAGGGCGTGGGCATCGGATTCAAGGTCCGCGGACAAGGACGGGTTCGTGGCCACGTCACGTGGTTGCGGCGCAGGTTGGAACATCACAATCGCAATGGTGATAAGCTCCACAACCGCCACACAGCCCAACGTCACATTCACCGCCATCAGCCACCACGATGGTAAGACCCACCGCGGCGTTGAGGTCGCTGGCGACCGAGGCAGCACTGTCCCCGCTGCCGAGGACGTGCCGACGGCCGTTGGGCCGTCGGCCGACCGAGCCTCCGCTGATGGCGCGGTTGGCGTCGGCCCCTTCCCGCGAATCAGCCTGAGGAGTTTTTCCTCAGGAGGCGGGATGCTCTTGGACCCATCGGGACTCATCGGCAATGAGCTCCTGGATCAACACCTCATCGACCTGGGGTTTCTCATGCATGACCAGCGCTTCCAGCGTGTTGTGACATAGCATGGAGATTCTCCTGGGGTAGCCTTGGGTAAACTGGTGAATCGCGCGAATGGCCTCCGGCGTGAACACCTGCCGACCATCGGAGAGCCCGGCTTGGTTCAAGCGGAAGCGAATGAGCTCTGCGGTCTCCTGTTCATCGAGCGGATTGATGATGTACTTGAGCGCGACGCGATCGATGAAATTCTTGATGCGTTTGATGCGGGGCAGCAGCTCCATCTGGGAAAAGATGATCACCTGCAGCAATTTGAATTCGTTGGTCTCGTAATTGAGTAACACCCGAAGATTCTCCAACATGTCGAGCGTCAATTTCTGTCCCTCATCGATAACGAGCACGGTCGTCTTGCTTTCCGTGACGCCTTTTTGGAACAGGTAGTGCTCGATGGCTTCGCGGCAGTCGAGGGTCGATTTAAACGCCGGCTTGACGCCGAACATCCGGGTGAGGCTGAGCAGGAATTGATACTCGGATTCATAGGATGGATCGAGGACGATATGGAAGATGACGTTGTCCTCCTGCGCGAAATTCCCCAACAGGGTGCGTGCGAGCGTGGTTTTTCCGGTGCCTACCTCGCCCAGGATGAGCGACAACCCCCGTTTGAGCCGGATGGCGATCTCCAGCCGTGTCAGCGCCTGGACATGGGAGCTGGAGCGGAAGAAAAATGCGGGGTCCGGGCTGGTGGAGAACGGCTCTTTCGTCAGTCCCAACGCCTGATAGTAACTCATTCGAAGTTAGAAGTCGGAAGTTGGAAGCCGGAAGTCAGAGAGCGCAGATTTGATCTCGGCTAACGCTTTGCCTTGCTTGCGCAAGGCGCGAATCTGGGCCAAGCGCTCAAGGGTCGAGCCATCAAAGTAGCGAAAGCGGGTTTCTGGGCTCCTGCCGACCTCTTTGAGGATGCCAAGCTTCAGATAAAACTTGATCGTGTAGATCGAGTGTCCGCTCAATCTCGCAATATCCTTGATCATATACAGTTGTGCTATAGACATCTCTCACTCTCTATGTAGAGAGTAGATATGATTCCGAAGAAAAAATCAAGCGAAATCTTTGGAATTTACTTTGAAGAGGCGTGGCGGAGGACGAGCTTGGTGACGACAACAGAGGCTTGGACGGGGCGGTCCAGCGAGGCGGTGGTCGAGACTCGAAAGCGTTCCACGTCCATCAACTGCGGTGCGGTGAGCAAGCGTTCCAGAAACCCCAGGATCGCCTCCTGGGTTCCATCCACGTCCAGTTCAACCGTGACCCGGTTGAGACGTTCGCCTCGTTCGACCGGTTGAGGTTTCAGATTGATTTGGAGCCCCTCTGCCCCGGCGAGCTGCTCGAGCTCATCCAGCAACGCACTCTGCAGGATTTCCTCAGGGTCACGAGAGAAGTAGGCGTCGTACTGTTGGTACTGACGGTCAATATCGCCTCGACGATGAAGGAGCGTTTGAAGCCGAGCCAGTTTTTCCTCGGATCCTCCTCCCTGCTGATGGAGAAGACTCAACCGATCCCACAACGGCAGGACGACCCACGAGATGACCAACCACGTCCCCACCAAGGCGGCCGTGCTGATGGCCAAGTGTCGTTCTCGGGCTGACCACGTGCGCATCAGGAATCTCGCTTAGCCCAACTCCAGCATGATTTCGAAATCCGTCCGCGATTCCGCGCCGCTTCCCCGACGGGCCGAGTAGCGCAATTCCACCCGCTGCCAGCGATCGTCTTGCTTCAACACGCGCAAATACTCCAACACGTCGCGAGTGGTGGGGGCGTTCCCTCGCACGAGCAGCTCGCGGCGAGACTGTTCAAACGTCAGATTCTCAAACAGCACCTCAGACGGCGTGACGGACACGAGGTTCGTTAGGGCTTCTGCCAGTCTTCTCCGAGAGACCAACACCCCTTCAATCAGACGCAGATCGTTGAGTTGCTGCTCGGTCTGCTGGGTCATCGCCTCTAACTGCTTCATCGCCTCAAGGGTCTGTTGGTTCTGCGAGGTCTGACGACGGACCACATTCACCAACACGCCAGCTCCACACAACAAGACGAGAGCGAACAACCCTCCCGTCAGAGCCAACTCGCGACTCCGCCGGTGGTGTCGCTGAGTATCACGGACATCGTGGGGTAGGAGATTCACGAGGTCGGCGGATGCGGCGAACGCCACTCCCATGATGACGACTAATGAGTAAGGAGCCTGGAGGGAAAGGTGTTCCTGCATCTGCTTAGAGGCCGTCGTCTCGCCATATCCTTGACGCACCGTCACGGGAAGTCCGAGACGCTGCTCGATCATCCCTCGCCACTCCTCAAGAGGTCCCACGCCGGTGAGCACGACTGAGACCGCCTCCATGCCTGGAAGCTCCTTACGGATATTTGTCAGACTCCGTTCAAGTTCCTGCAGCAAGGGTTCCAGCGACGTCCGCCATTCCTCCAGTCCCTGATTCAAGCTGCGGCTAAAGACGACGCGCTCATGGCGCATGACCACCAGATCCGTCCGTTCCCTCTCGATGTGAAGCACCATCGTGGGCTCTTGGACCTGAGGAGATTTGCCGAACCGTCGGTACCACCCAGCGATTCCCCATGAGGTCGGCGTCAAGACGGAGGGCGCAAGCCCGGCGTCTTGCAACAAGGTCAGGTGCCGCTCGATCAGCTCTCGTTGGCAGGCGACCAGTTGCACGAGGCTCGTCCCTTCCTGTTGATCCATCATCGCCCAGTCCATGGCCGCTTGCTCCGGCGAATAGGGTAGTTGGGCTTTGGCGGCAACACGGACCATCTGGTCCAGCTCATCGGGTTGCGTGGAAGGAAGCTTCAAAATGCGCGTCAAGGTTTGCTCCCGCGCCACCACGCTGATCACCTCGGCCCTTGAGGGTTGAAGCGGTTTGAGCAGACGTTGGAGCAACTCGGACGTCGGCGCCTCGGTTAGGGGCTCCACCACGATCTGCTGAACGCGCAGACGGTTGGGGGAGCCTTCCACAAGGACCGCCCGCACGAGTGATCGCGTCACCTCAAGCACCACCCGCCGCATCGCTCACAGCTCCTTCCATGACAACACTTGGAAATCCGTTCCCGCCACTTTGAATGATGGAGGTCCAGCGGATTGGGGTTGACGACTCACAATCACTTCAATGTGAGACGTCGTCATGGGGTTCCTCGTGCTGACGTCCACTCTTACCGTAAAGATGGTCGACTTCACATCCAGATGCTTGCGGGCATTCAGAAACTCGGCGTCGTTGGTGTTAAACGGCACAGGTCGGGTCGGAGGGCTGACCGTCACCATTGGATTTAAACTGGTAAAGTGCCCACCCTGCTGGCAAAACGTGAGGATGGATTTCGCCAGCGTCGGCAGCCCAACCGCCTCCAACACTTCCTGAGGGGCCGTGTTGATGTTCACGGTCGTCGTCGGCGCAACAGTGGTATGAGCGAGGAGCCGTTTCGTTAGGTCCTGTTGTTGGGGCAGTCCCTGCCAGGGTGGAATGGACAGAATTTCTGTGACATGGACCACGGGGGCGTTTTTCGCCTTGTAGGGTTTCACTCCTGTTGATCCAGGAATTTCTTCTACGCTGTCGTTCGATCGTGGGGTCACATCGCCATCGATGTAATCAGCGATCACCTCTGTCGCTACCTGACTGTTATTCAGCAACCTTTTCACCATAGACCCTACGTCCTGATCTTCGATCCGATTCACATTGAGCTTGCGCTCCTCATCGACCACTCGAATGTTCAATGAGTCTTCGGCGGGCAGCGTAATTTCCCATGTATCGGATGAAGTCGTCTTCGTTGATGGAAATCGACTCCAGTTATCGCCGAGCCAGTCATACGGCTCCGGTGGTTGTTGTGTTGTCGCTTGCTGAACGTCCTTCGCTAATTGGATCATGGCTAACACCAACCCGCCGTTGGCGAGAGCCCTGGCCTGCGCCTGAGCCAGATAATAGCGCATGAGGCGGGTTTCCGTCGAGAGATAGTTGGCGAGTGCGACCGCCGTGGCCGACAACGCCGCGATGATCAACAGCGCAATGGCTAAGACCGATCCGCGAGTCCTACCCATCTAGATCATCGGAGTTCCAACGGGGATGACGAACGTCTCTTGCACAGTACGCGGTTCAGGTGCGTCCTTCTTCTGCGGAAACGTCACGGTCACTTTGACGAGCTGCGGCAGTCCATGCTGAGAGAAATCCCACGGATCCAGCCAGTCGATCTTGTTGCCCGCTGGAGTAGACCACGAGCCGTATTCAAACTTTACTTGAGCCACATCTTTTAAGAGTTGCTCCTCCTTGCCTTGGTTATCGCGGGTTGGGTTCGTCGAGGCCGCATGAGCTTCTTGAGCGGTCTGAACCTGACGAATGAGCGTATTGCCATCCAACCGATAGGTCACCACGACGACCTCGTGTGGTTCATCCGTCTTCTGAGGAGCCTGAATGGTGTAGCATTTCAATTGCGTCTCCTCAAGTTTTGGCTCCGGTGTCCACGATGGGCCTGGTGGGGTCGTTGTGGCCGTTGGGGCGAAGAGAAACGCCTGGGCCAAATCGTTGCGGAGCCGGTCGAACGTCACGCGGATGCGCTGCAGGTGCTCAGCGGTTGACGTCACGCGCCGCCATACGACGACACTGCCCCGTAGATGGGACGACAGTCCCGTCATCAGGATCGCAAACACCGCCACCGCCAGCAGCAACTCCACAAAGGTTAATCCTCGGTTCAATGCGGAATTCGGAATTCGGAATTCGTCCGCCACACTTCTTGGCGGACCCATTCCGCGCTCCCCATTCCGCATTCGAGTCATTGGAGCCATTCGATGGGCCAAATCGTCTGCAAACGGACTTGAGGCTGTCCGGAGTCTTTGGGGCTGACTGCCAGCGTCACCAATCTCACGGCATCGCTCACAGCCGTGGGGATGTTCGGTGAGGATATCGGCGCCTCCGAAAGCTTCCACTGGTAAGCGTTATATGAGCCGTCAAAGAGACCGCTTCGTGGCAGCTTCTGCGGTGGAGTGGCTTGAGCGTATTGCGGAGCCTGTACCTCGAACTCGGCCAACTTGGATTCCGCTAGACGAAGGAAGATTTCATAGCGCTGGATGGTGGCGAGGGATCTCAAGCTGCTGCCGATGCCTTGGGTGATGGCGATGAGCCCAATGGCCAGTACCGCCGCGGTGAGGGCGGCTTCAACGAGAAGGAAGCCGTCACGAGGCCGACGGAGGGGCGCCTGCTTGGACGGCAACGAGGCCGGTTGGTCCATCCACGGTGATGTGGTGGCGAGGCACGTCGGCATCACTGACAAGGAGAGTTGTCGTCTGGCTGGTGGTGCCATTCGGAAAGAAGCTGAGGGGACTCTGTTGAACGACCACGTGAATCGGCTTGGAGATGGGACGAAATCGCGTCAGCCGGTCTGCGAGATCGTCGGGAGAGCACGTCGGGGTTTTTTGCGAACTCAGTGACGCCTTTCCGACTCCTGCATCCCACGTCCAATCCACCACACAGTTCTTCGTGATGGCCAGCGCGCGGGCCGCTCGCAAGCTCTGGGCCACGGCAAATGCGGTTTGTTCGGTCCGGATGCTCGACCAACCACGTTGCACCTGGGGGGCTGCTGATACCATCAACACCCCGATCGTCGCCGCCACCAAGGCCAGCTCAATCAGCGTAAACCCCTTATTGAGAACTCTTGATGTCATCGTCGCCGCCCTGTTTCTTATCCGGCCCGAAGGACGTCAAGGTGTAATCTTTCTTATCCGAGGTGCGCTCGTAGTGATAATCGGGGCCCCAGGGATCGCTGGGAGGAACGCCTTTTTTGAGATACGGCCCGCGCCAGTCCTTTGAGGCGGAGGGCTGCTCGACCAACTGGCTGAGTTTCTCTGGGTACTCCCCCAGATCAAGCTCGTAGAGATCCAAGGCCATGCCGATGGCCGCGACATCGGCTCTGGCCCTCGCCTTCTTGGCTTCTTCGGTCCGGCCGGCGAAACGCGGAAGGACCATGCCCGCCAGCACCCCGATGATGATGACGACGAGCATGATCTCAACAAGGGTGAATCCTCGTCTGAATGCGGAATGCGGAATGCGGAATGCGGAATGTTGCAAGGCACGACCGTGGACTGTTGTCATTGTGCTCCTAGGCCGAGTTCAAAGATTGGCAACAAGACCGAAATGACGATGAACATCACGACGAACCCCACCACCACCAGCACCAACGGCTCCAAGACCGTCGTCAACACCCGAAGCGCCCGATCGGTTTCCCGCTCATAGCTCGAGGCCACCTTCAGCAGCGCCCCATCGAGGGTGTTGGCCTCCTCTCCCACCGCGACCATATTACTGACGAATACCGGGAATTGTCCACTGCTCGAGAGTGAGCGCGACAGACTCTGGCCGGCTTGCACCTCTTCCCTCGCTCGACGCAGGGCGCTGCGAAGCACGGTGTTGTCGATCGTCGCACTCGACACCTCCAACGCCTGCAAGATCGGCACGCCATGTCCGATCATGACACCGAGATTTCGCATGACCCTCGCCGTCTCCAACTTGCGGACGAAGAGACTCACGAGCGGAAGTCGCAACAGGAGCCGATCCACCGCCGCATGCCCGACTTCGGAGTGAGCCCATCGCCTGATCGCCACGACGAACATCCCTATCGCAATCAACCACACCCACCACCACTGACTGAGCATCCCGCTCACAGCCAGGAGGAATCGCGTCGGCCAGGGCAGCAACTGCCCGGTCTCGGCAAACAACCCGGTGAGCTTCGGCACGACGTAGGTCAGCAGGAAGGCGATCACCCCCAGCCCAATCAGCAACACCAGGCATGGATACACGAGCGCTGAGATGATGCGGCTCTTCAACTCCGACTCGCTTTCGGTGACTTCCGCCAGACGCATGAGGACCCCATCGAGCTCACCGGTGGCTTCGCCGGTCTTGATCATGTTCACATACAACGGCGAGAAGATCTCGGGGTGCTGGGCTAACGCGTCGCTGAAGGAGCGTCCTTCCCGTACTTCATCAGCGAGACGTGCCACGACCGTCCGCAGGAGCCGATGGTCGGTTTGCTGAGCGACGAGGCTGAGCGCGTTGAGCAGGGACAGCCCACCGCTTAGCAGATCGGCGAGCTGACGACTCATATAAGCGAGGGCGCGACTGGGAACACGCGAGGACCTCGGTGTCGGACGGAGGGCGCGAGCCACATCGGTCTCGCGGATGATCAAGGGGAAGATGCCCAAATGGCCAAGACGGGTAATCGCGGAGGTCTCGTTCTCCGCCTCAATGACGCCTTCGACGATTTTCAATGCGCGGTCTTTCGCCCGGTAGGTGTACGTGGGCAT
>CAZUWM010000037.1:0-15507 GCA_964624155.1 uncultured Planctomycetales bacterium | reverse complement strand
GCCTTCAAGCATCATCTCGAATTGCTCATTGTTATCCGTTGTTAATGGTTATTACATAATAACAACATCCCTCACCACGTCAAGGGAAATAGCGATTGACACGATGAGGAGGCCATGATACCAACAATACATCTCCAAGAAGATCTCATCCTACTCAGAAGGAGGCGGCGTGATGGTTTCCCGGGCCAGCGCGCAACGAGCACTCTACCTCTATATAACTGCCCTTCTCCTCGCTGTAACAACACCCGCCCCCTCGGCCGCTGAACCGGTGTGGGAACGCTTGGGCGAAGGTCTGGATGACTCCTCCCTGACGTTTGTCACGGTCGATCCTCACAATCCGCGCCTCGTGTACGCCGCCTCGGCTCAGGCCCTCTATCGAAGCGATGATGGGGGGCTGCACTGGCAGCGTTGTCTTCGCACCGCTGGAAATGCTGAGGTCACGTCGGTCGTCCTCAATCCGTTCGACAGCTCCCATGTGCTGGTAGCCACCAGCCGAGGGCTCTACACCAGTCTGGATGGCGCCCAGCATTGGAGCCGGGTGTTTCGTGGCAGCACCGCGGAGGAGACGCAAGGCCGGGTGGTCGTCTTCCATCCGGCCAGGCGACATGAGGTGTGGCTGGGAACCTCGGGAGGTCTCTTCGTCAGTCGTGACGGCGGGCGCGGTTGGCAGTCAGCCGCCCCTGATCTGAGTCATCGGCTCATTCGATTCCTGACCTTCGATTCCGCACCGCCCTACCGCCTCTATGTCGTGACTGATCAGGAGGTCTTCGCCAGCGAAGGAGTTGACGCCTCGTGGCGGTCGCTGTTCAGCTTGATCGGCTTCGAAGGACCAGTGGAAGCGTTCGATGAATCGCTCGATGCATCCACGAGCGAGAACGCTGCATCGTCTGGTCCGCTCACCGCCTTGGCCATTGACCCTGCTTCGTCCGCCACCTTGTATCTCTCTAGCCTCGCGGGAATGTACACCAGCACGGACGGCGGGACAAACTGGCAGGCGGTGACGCGCCTGGGCCTCGGCACGTCACAGATCAACCACGTGATTCTCCACCATCACTCGCCGACGGTCGCCTACGTCGCGACGTCGAAGGGAGTGGCGAGATACGCCGTGGAGGACGGTCGCTGGGAGCCGCTCTATGCCGGCCTGCCTGCGCAGCCGACGCATTACTTGGCCGAAGCGCCGCAGAAGATCTTTGCCGCGACCGCGCAGGGTCTCTACCTGCTGGACTTGACCATGGAGCGCATGGCGGCGGGAGACTGGCCGGATGCGAAAGCCTTACTGGGAAATTTCGTGCACGAGCCGACCATCGGGCGCGTCCAAGAGACGGCGATCCGCTACGCCGAGGTGCATCCGGAGAAAATCGCCAATTGGCGCAAGCAAGCCCGGATGAGCGCCCTGATTCCCAAGTTCACCATGACCGGCGACACCAACCTCACCGATTTTCGCCACTGGGATGCCGGCGCGAACCCTGACGCTCTCCAGAAGGGTGAGCGCGACGTCGACTGGAGCGCCAACGTGACGTGGGAACTGGGCCAGTTCATCTGGAGCGATGACCAGACGAACATCGATGTGCGCTCGAAGCTGATGGTGGAGCTGCGGGATTCGATTCTCGATGACGTGACGCGCAGCTACTTCGAGCGGCGGCGGCTCCAGGTCGAGCTCCTGACCGATCCCCCCGCCGAGCCGAAGGCGCAACTCGCCAAGGAGCTGCGCATTCAAGAACTCACGGCCATCCTCGATGGGCTCACCGGCGGCTGGTTCTCGCACGAACTCGACCGCAACACCCCCTGAGCGACCACAGGCAGACTGACCTCGACGGCGGTTCCCTTCCCTTCCTGGCTGCGGATGGCAAGACGTCCTCCGTGGCGGTCGATGATCCCTTTCACAATCGCAAGGCCAAGTCCCATCCCACGCTCTTTGGTCGTGAAAAACGGGTGGCCGAGTTTATCATGCAGCTCTGAGGGAATGCCGCAGCCGGTGTCTTTGACGTGGACGATAAGGTGATGATCGCGTACCTGCGTCTGAACCTGCAGGGTTCCGCCGGAGGCCATCGCATCCAGACTGTTCAAGAACAGATTGAGGAAGACTTGCTTGAGTTGTTGAGGGTCGGCTTGAATCGCCAGCCCGTCTTCATGAAAGGATGGCGTGATCTCAACCCCCTGCTTCAAACACTGGTTGGACAACAGGGACAGGGTGTCCTGAAGGATCTCAGAGACCCGAACGGACTGCAGTTTCAACGGAGCCGGCTTGGCGAAATCTGAGAGCTGCCTGACAATGGTATTGATGCGATCAATCTCCGATTGCACGATGCGGAAAAATTTCTCTCGAAAGGTGGCATCTTTGTACTTTTCCGGCAGGTACGCAGCGAACGTCTTGATGGCAGAAAGGGGATTTTTAATCTCATGGGCTAAGCCGGTGGCGAATTGCCCCGCAGCCACCAATCGCTCCTGTTGCATCATGCGATCGTAGGTCGTGCGCAGTTGCTCGTTGGCCTTCAGCAGTTCTTCATAGGATCGGGCATTTTCGACGGCAATCGCCGCTTCATTCGCCAGCGTTGAGAAGGCATGCAAGTCCTCAGGCGAGTAGGCTTCTCCCGACAGCTTCTTGCCAAGCGCCAAGAAACCGATCACTTCGTGTTCGATCAAGCCCGGCACAATCAAGGACGCTGACAGCCCTCCCAACGCCTGACCAATAGGTGAAGACGGCGGGAGCTCATCGGCACTCAGTACCCGACGGTGTTCCACGAGCCACCGGATCAACGAGTGCGCCTCTTCCATGGCATAGCGTGACTGGGGTGCCAGCCGGTAAGGGCCGCGGCTTGCCCCCAGAGCGTAGGAGTGGCTCTCCTTGTCCCATAAGAACAACGAGGCGTGCTCGACGCGAACGGCCCGGCTGACCACTCGCACGACGAGCCTGATTAACCGATCAAGTTGGCGCATCTGCGTCATCCCGCGGGCGGCATGTTGCAGCATCCGCTGATACCGCCGCTGCTCCTTCAGCAAGCGCGCCTCCGCCTGACGGCGCAGGTAGGCATACACAAACGGCCCCACCGTCGCAAGAAGGGTACATAACCCCAGCGGCACCAACCACCACTGCTCGGCGAATTGCTGCTCCAACCATTCCCTGCCCCACCACCCCACCGCAAACGGCACCCCCAGGACGACAAGGTACGTCGCCAACAATACACCAGTTCGTGTAATGACAACTTTAATATCAAGGATTTGATGTCTCACGATGGCATACGTGATGATCGCCGCATAGACGAATGTGAACAAACTTGGAATCGGGTTAAATGGAATACCATAGACAGGTAGGTACGCCGTTGAACCGAACACATATCCTGTGATGGTGGCCCCGATGATGTAGCGAAGTTGTCGTTGTCGTTTAAGTGGCTGGTGGCGAAGATTCCTCAATACCAACCAGTGCGAGTAGACCACGAGTGCGAAAAACTGCGTGGTATGGATGACATAGAGCGGGCCGGGATCGAGGTAGGCGGGAAACACAAGTTTTGGCGACACGCTCGGAATAAACGAAGGCGTCAAAAAGAACGCCCCCATGCCTATCGCAAATGCATAGCCAGCGAGAGCGGGCCAACTTTCTCTCAGTGGTTTGTTGAGAAGGGCAAGACAAAAGTGAGTAAAAAATACCGGAATAAAGACGACGGCATAACTTGCCAACCGGCTGATCAGGAGCGCCTTGTGATAATCCTCTTCGAAGAAATACAGCGTACATCCCAGCGCCCAGAATGCCACCGAAAAATTCGTGAGCGCCCACGTCACGTTGACACGAGACCGAGGATTTCTGCACAGCACAAACACGCCCTGGAAGACGCCGAACAAGGCGGTTAAGCTGTAACAGAACTTGTAGAGGAATTCCATCGTTAGAGGTTCACCCGTCAACTCACCTCATTGTTTAGATCCAGCTGCGCTCTCCCGCAACACGTCGCGGACGGCGTGAAGGATGTGCTCACGATCGAAGGGTTTGGGGAGGTAGTCGGCGGCGCCGAGTTTGACGGCTTCTTTGGCCAGCTCCACACTTTGGTAGGCGGTCAGAATCAGGATCGGCGGGAGGGCGATCTTCAGCTCCCTGAGCCGTTTGATGACGTGCAGGCCGTCGAGCTTGGGCATTTTAATGTCAAGCAAGGCCAAGTCGAAGTGTTGATTGGCGAGCTTCGCACACGCCGTCTGCCCATCCTCCGCAAATTCCAGATCGTAGTCGTCCCCCAGAATCAGGTTCAACGACTCCCGAATCCCCTCTTCATCATCCGCAACGAGAATGCGTGGCTTGTTCATGCTCCCCTCCCGTGTTCTCAACTGATGGCAGTCGAATTCGCACCGATGTCGGTGATGAGCAACGAATACACGAGGCTTTTTCGGACAACAAGATGCACATCGAACAATTTGTGGTGGAGGACGGCATAGGTTGTTGCGATGGAATACATGGGCACCGTGTAGATGCCAAACGGACTCAGACCCGGAATGTACAATCCAAAGTTGAACAACCAGTCAGGGCTTCCACCGACATATCCGACAAGCGACCCCCAGAAGAGGTACTTCAATCGGGTTTGCCGCTGACCGGTCGCTTGGCGATAGGCCCGCCACAGTTTCCAGAGACCCACGTGGACGAGCAGTAGAAAGAGTACAGGAAGCAGCCATCCTATGGGGCTCAAGTCAGAGAAGAAACGCGTGTACCCAACGGGCCTGACTCGCTCCATCACAACCCCGAAGCACAGATGGAGAGCGACAAAAACAAAACTCGTCACATAGCTCAGGATAAGCGTCCAGCGAGCGAGTTTTCCCCGTTCTTCCGTCGATAGGAAGACCGTGTGGAGAAATGACGGCGCAATGAAAATTACCCCAAGCCATTCGGCGGTTGCAAACAACCGAGCGGTCTGCTCATTCGGAGCGCCTACGGCAAACGCTTCGTTGAAAGACCACCACGCAATGGCCAAGGAGTACAAACCGAAGATTTGGTTCAACCGACGTCTGGGATCTGCGAGGAACACCAACAAGCCGAGGCCAAACGTTGTCACTGCCGTCAAGAGGGACGCCAGAATGTGGTGCTGAAGGAGGGTCATGAGTCTTTTACAAAGCCGGAGGAGTCGTCACGGCGAGGCAGCGAGCAGTGGCGCGGCCGGGATTGCGCAGCACGTGAGGGATGGACGCCTCAAAGTACAGCGTGCTGCCCCGCTTGAGTGCATGGACCTGGTCGCCGATCTTCGCCTCCAGTTCCCCTTCCATGACGTACACGAATTTCTCCGTGCCCACCCGCGTTTCCTCTTTATTGGTGCTCCCGCCGGGCTCGATCGTGATCAGCACGGGCATGAGTTTTTTCCTCAGGACGTCGGTCGTGAGCATGGACACCGACGACTTGCCGGTCTGGTGGACGTAGACCTCGGTACGACCGGAAGGACTCTGCACGGCCACCGACGCTTTAGCCTGCGCGTCCTCGAGGCCGTCGTAGAGCGAAGCGAGCTTCACCCCGAGGGCCCGAGCGAGTCTCATGTGGCACTCGAGCGTGCCGGTCATCTTGCCGGTTTCGATGCGGGAGATGGTGGCCGCATCGACCCCCGAGGCTTTGGTCAACTCCAGAAGTCGAACCTTCTGATGCTTCCGGATGGCCCGCAGTCTCGCGCCGATGCTGCGGGTCATCTGGACTGGCACCTCAGAATGGCGTCGTTTGAAGCGGGCTCGTGGGGCTTGCGTGGCGAGGGGCATGTGGCTCACTCCTTGTGGGGGATGACGGGTACCGTACGCCTGAGGTAGTGTGACATAGTGATTTGCGGACGTCAAGAATAAATTTTTCTCAATATGAAAACTTTTACCTTGACAACGAGCGGGGGATTTGATATGACTAATCAACAAAACAATTTTTCCATAAAATCGCCCGATGAACCGCCCCGGGTTCGTCAACGTCCAGTGGGTTCGATGCGCGCAGGTGACGCTCGCCTGCCTCCTGCTGCTTGTGCCCTCCACCTCAGAAGCCAGGCGGCTCTCCCGCCGCTCCACGAACCCGCTACCTTCCCCCTCGCCGTCGGCCGCGCCATCTCCTGGGGCTCCCCAGGACGTCAACACCCCCTTGCCGGATGTGGCGGTCACTCCGATCGTGACACCTTCGCCGAAGCCTTCTCCGACGCCCCCACTCGTGAGTTCCCCGGTGAACCCTAGGGTGATTGTGGCCGTGGTCACTCCACCCTTTGTGTCTGGGACATCGCCGGTTCAGCCGACTGCGCCGCTTCCGCCGTCCACCGCCCCGAACCCGCAACCAGAGACAGCCGGGGTCCCGCTCCAGCTGAAACGATCGGAATTGATCAAACCTCCTTCTGATACTCCGCTGACTCGACCCGATCCCGGTCGACCCGGATCGACTCGGACGATTCCCAGTCGACTCATCAGGCATCCCGGAACCGGTCCGCCCACCGTGCAACGGCCCCCGCCGCCAATCAATCAACCCCCGACGGTCTCTGTCGGGAATAAAGAGGTCGCGATCTCGCTGGTGGAGTCGGTGATGTTGAAGGGCTTGGTGAGCGATGACGGGCTGCCGAATTCGCCGAGGGCGCTGACGGTCCAGTGGACCAAGGTCAGCGGATTTGGGACGGTCGGTTTTACTCCGCCGGATGCGCCGATCACCACGGTGACATTCTCCCACGCCGATACCTATGTCCTGCGACTCACGGTCAGTGACGGCATGTTGACAAGCTCCGACGATGTCACGGTCGTTGTCGAAGCCCCCAACCAGCCACCCCTCGTTGAATTGATTCGTCCTTTGGCTGATGCGGATATCGAAGTGGAGGAACGCGTCACCCTCGAAGCGGACGCGACCGATCGGGACGGGACGATCCGCCAGGTGGAATTCTTTGTCGATGAAGCGTCGCGTGGTATCGACGCCACCCCTCCCTTCAGCGTGACGTGGACCCCAACGGTTGAGGGAGACTATCACCTCACCGCCAAGGCGACCGATGATGGAGGGAAATCCACCACAAGCCCTCCGGTTCGGATCATCGTCCAACCAAAGAATCAGCCGCCGTGGGTCGATCCCGGGAAGGATCAAACCATCACCGCCATCACCCTGCCCATTGAGGTTGAACTCCAAGGCAATGCCGGAGACGATGGCCGACCCCGACGCTACCTCGACTGGGAGTGGCGCTTCAAATCTGGGCCAGCACCGGTGACGTTCAGCAATCCAAAAGCCTGGAGGCCCATGGCCCACTTCACGGCGTTCGGTCACTATGTCATCGAGTTGAGCGCAACAGATGGAAAGTTGACTGGTACGGGTGAGGTGTCTGTCACCCTGCGCGAGAACACGCCACCATTTGTCAACTGGGTTGAACCAAAGGCCAACAGCCAGTTCACCGCCCCCGCCACGATCATCCTCAAAGTCACCGCGGCTGATTCGGACGGCACCATTCAACGGGTGGCGTTCTTCCGCGATGGCACGACGCTCATCGGAGAGACGACACAGCCAGAGTCAGACGTGACCTATGCCGTTCGATGGGCGGGGGTAGGGGCTGAAACCTATCGGTTGACTGCGACCGCCACCGATAACCATGGAGCCCAGCGCACCAGCAATCCTCCGGTGACCATCACCGTCGTCCCTCCAAACCAACCGCCGATCGCTCGAGTGAACGCGCCCACACGAGTTTCTGGCACGACGCTGGTCGTCCTCGATGGGAGCGGCTCATCCGATCCGGAGGGACAGGCCCTGACGTATCGGTGGACCCAACTCGATGGTCCGCAGGTCACGTTGACCAATGCGATAAGCACCCAACCTTCCTTCGTCGCACCGACGGTCCCCACGGACACGCTGCTGCGGTTCCGGCTCGTGGTCAATGATGGGACCGTCGACAGTAACCCGGCTGAGGCGAGCCTCACCGTGTCCCCACCACCGAATCAGCCTCCCCAGTTCGAGCCCCTGCCCGATCGACAGGGCAAGGAGGGCGAGCTCCTGACCTTCGTCGTGCAGGTCAGCGATGGGAACCACCGGCCGGAGCAGTTGCAGGTTCAGGTCGTCGAGCCACTGCCCAAGGGCGCGACCTTTGCGACCGCCACGCGGACCTTCTCCTGGCAACCGAGCTTTGACCAGGGCAGTCCGGAGGGGAAGCCGTATTCGGTGACGTTCGTCGTCCAGGATCCGCAGGGCGCCTCGACCTCGAAGTCTGTCACGATTACCGTGATGAATGTGAACCGTCCCCCCGAAGCGCGTTGGATCGCCCCTGCTGATGGCACCGTGCTCCCAACCGGATCTACCGTCGTCTTGGAGGCGGCCGCCACCGATGCGGACGGTCAAGAGACGATCGCCCATGTCACCTTCCTCGCCAATGGCCAGCCCATTGGAACGGCGACGGCTAGCCCCTATCGCTTCAGTTGGACGAATGTCCCGCGAGGAGTGTATCGACTCAGCGCAGAAGCCACGGACAAGGAGAACGCCAAAGGAGTCAGCGCTGCCGTGACGGCAAAGGTCCACGATAAGCCCATCGCCAAAATTAGCGCCCCACCACGAAGTCGGCCAGGTGAGACGGTCCTGCTCGATGGGCGTGCATCGTCAGACCCCGAGGGTGCGACGCTCACCTACCAGTGGAGCCAAACCAACGGCCCATCGGTCAGCCTTGACAACCCCACAAGTGGGCAGCCCTCCTTTCGCTCACCTGCGGTCACTCGAGAGACATCGCTCACGTTCCGTCTGATCGTCAGCGATGGGAGTTTGACGAGCGAGCCGGCCACGATCTCCCACGTGATCGAGCCAGCACCGCCTCTGCTCGAGGCAATCCCAGATCAGACGGTCAACGAAGGCGACACGTTTGAGCTCAACCTGGCGCCCATCGCAAAGGGCTTCAAGTTGGAGCTGAAGGGATTACCGGATGGGACACGGTTCGATGACACCCAGCAACGGTTACGTTGGCAACCCACCTATGAGCAGGCAGGGCGTTATCCGATCACGGTCATCGCCACCGATGAACAGACCGGGCTGAAATCCGAACCGCGCACGTTCACCATTCTCGTCACAGACGTTAATCAGCCCCCACGGTTCGAGGGATTGACGGACAAGACGGTGAAGGAGAACGAGCTGCTTGAGTTCGTCGTGCGGGCGACCGATCCGGATCCCGGGCAGGTGCTGCGGTACCGTGTGCAGGGTGAGATGCCGCGCTGGGCCACCTTCAATGACACGACGCAGACCTTCCGGGGACAACCGACCTTTGACCAGGGCAGTCCGAAGGGCACGCCCTACCCTGTGACGTTCCGGGTGGAGGACGGCGCCGGGGGCGCCGACACCAAGTCCCTCACCCTGACCGTCTTCGACGTCAACCGGCGCCCGGAGGCCAAGATTCACGCGCCTTCGACGGCCAAGAGCGGGCAGCCCGTCACCTTAGACGGGAGCGCATCGTCTGATCGCGATGGCGACCCCCTGACCTATCGCTGGAGTCAACCCCCAGGGCAGACCGTCGCCCTGGAGTCGACGACGGGTCCTACGACCTCCTTCCTCGCACCCGTCGTCGTGACCTCCACACCCTTGCAGTTCGTCTTGGTGGTCAGCGACGGCACCTTCGACAGCGACCCGCCGGCGTCCGTGACGGTCACGGTCCACCCGGTCCCGCCGGTGTTACCGGCATTCCCTGAAGTGCGTGTGAAAGAAGGCGAGATTCTGGGGGTCACCCTGCCGGCGAAGGAGGGCTTAGAACTGGAACTCGGCGAGCGTCCCGAAGGACTCACGTTCGAGGCCACGACGCGGACCGTGCGGTGGCAGCCGACCTATGACCAGGGGCGGACGAGCCCCTATGAGCTCTCGGTCACGGCCTACGATCCCCAGACCACGCTGCGGTCTCCATCCCAGACCTTGCGCATCACCGTCGAGAATGTCAACCGCCCTCCGACCGTCAGCCGCTTCCTCCCGCCAGAGGGTCAGGTCCTCCTTGCTCCCGCGGCGTTTGACCTCATTGCCGAGGTCAACGATCCCGATAGCGATCCAATCCGGGAGGTCGTGTTCTTTCAGAACGGACAGCGTCTCGGGGCCGATACGACGAACGAGTACCGCTTCGCCGTGAAAGACCTTCCACCTGGGACCTACACCTTTACCGTAGTCGCCATTGACGCGCAAGGGGCTCAAAGTGACCCGCCTGCTCAGACGAAGATCGATGTGAAAGTGAATCAACTCCCCGTGTTTGAACCGATTCCCCCTCGCGTGGTCCGTCCCGATCAGCGGGTGAGCTTCACCGTGCACGCGACCGATCCGGACGGGAAGGACGCGACCGCAGCGCTGACCTACGGCGTGGAGGATTCGCGGCCTGGAGCCACCTTCGACGCGGCGACCCAGACCTTCACCTGGACGCCCACGGTGGCGGATGCCGGTCGCCAGAGCGTCACCTTTACCGTCACGGATCGACCGAATGATCCTACGCGCCTCGTCCGTCAACCAGCGACCCTCGTCGTGAATCGACCGCCCGTCTTGAGTGCGGTCCCGGATCTCACAGGACTGGAAGGCACGCGGCTGACCTCCACCTTCATGGTGACTGATCCGGACGGCGATCGGCTGAAGGTCGAACTGTTGGATCGCCCGACCGGCTCATCGTTTGATGCCGATGCCCGCGTGTTCAGCTGGACGCCAGATTTCACTCAAGCCCGGGAGTATGGACCAGCCACCCTTCGGGTCACCGAGGATGGGTTGGGCCTGCCACCGGTGGAGCGGTCGTTCAAGATCACGATCCAAAACGTCAACCGACGCCCCACGATCCAACCGCTTCAGATCAGCCCTGCCCCGCCCTATGTCGCAGGAGGCAATCTCTACCTGAGCGTTGCGGCGAGCGACCCGGATGGGGATGAAACCATTGCGCGGGTGAAGTTCTTCGCCAATGACCAGTTTCTTGGGGAAGACGTGACGGCCCCCTATACCTATGAGTGGAGGAATGTGGATGCGGGAACGTATAAGCTCTATGCGAAGGTCACCGATAACGATACGCAGCAACCCCTCTCAGCGACCACCGACAACATCCCCGTCCCCGTTGATCCGCTCAACGAAGCCCCCGTCATCCAGCAGTTTCCTTCTTCTCCCATAAAGTTTATGGCCTATCCGCCTGTGACGACCGTCCTGACGACTAAGGTAACTGACGACGGACGGCCAAATCTGCCGGGCAAGGTGACGACCACCTGGACTCAGGGGAGCGGACCGGGCACGGCGACCTTCAAGACTCTCGATGACAAGAACACGGAGGCGACGTTCCCGCAAGCAGGGACGTACCAGTTGACATGTGAGGCCAGTGACGGGGAAAAGAAGACTTCCCGGTTGCTCGAGGTCACCATCGAGCTCCCAGACAATACGCTACCAACCGTGACCATCACCAAGCCAAACCCCTCGAATAGTGCCGTCCTCACCCTTCCTCTCCCAGGAACGATTGCGATTGAAGCCGCCGCCACTGATCCCGACGAACCGAAAGGCAAGGTGGTCAAGGTCGAATTTTTCGAAGGCGGAACGCCGTTAGGAGAGGATTCAACCAGTCCTTACCAGTATTCGTGGGCCGTCGCGAAGCCGGGGGCCTATACACTCAAGGCGACGGCCACGGACGATCGTGGGGGCACAGCGAGCCACACGGTCTCAATCATCGTGGAGGCTCAGACGCCGAAGGGGACGATGACCATCAAGAGTCTCAAGAACTACGAGGAAGCCACTGACAAGGAGGCGGTCCAACTCGTCTTCACCCTGGATGCCCAAGCCCCTACCCCCGCGTTCGTCCAGGCCACTAACATCAAGGACCAGTGGTCAGATGATTTCAAACTTTCCTTCTTATCATCATTAGCGGGGTGGCCGCTGAAGGAAGAGACGTGTGAAAAGCAGAAGATAACCGAGGAGTGGACGAGGACGACCTGCACCGTGTGGGCCAGATTGTGCGCGAAGGGCTGCGACCAACCGTGGGGATGGTCGCAGCCAATCTCCGACACCATCATCCTGGAGAGGACACCACCATCGAGCCCCGTCGTGACCGATGGCGGAGAGGCCACCGATTCAACCGCCACCCTCACGGCGAATTGGTCGATGCGTGATCTCAAGTCCTTTCCCAAGGAGTACCACTATCAGATTTATCGCCTCGTGTTGGGGCAACCCGACCCCGTGACGCCGTGGATCCCGGTCCTCAACACCTCCGTCACCCGAAGCGATCTCACCTTGCAACGAGGGGTCACGTATTACTTCGCGGTCAAGGCCATCAACCGCGCCGGCTCCGAATCGGAGATCGGCTTGTCCGACGGCATCAGGGTCACACTGGAAGCCCCGCAGATCACGAACGTGAAAGTGACACTGCTTTCATCGACATCGGTGGAGGTCACGTGGACGACGAATATCCCGGCCACCAGCCAAGTGGCGTATGGGCTTCCCAACCAATTCTCAACAGTGACTCCTGCCAAGCCCGAACCAACCAGAGACCCCCCTCACCGCGTGCCCATCCAAGGCCTCAAAGCCAACACCGACTACCAGGCCCGCGCACTCTCCATCAATGAAGATGGCAAGGAAGCTTGGTCCGACTTCGTCCCGTTCAAGACGCTCCTCGAGCCCAACAAACCACCAGAGGTGAAGCTTGGAGAGGACCGAACCGTCACGCTACCAACCCTGCAAACAGAAGTCCCATTAAGCGGAGTGATCACCGATGATGGACTCCCCAAGCCGCCGGGCGCGCTCACCTTTGTATGGAAATCACTCAGCGGGCCTGGCACGGTGGCCTTCAAGGCCCCCAATCAATCTGCCACGACCGCCACATTCCCCGTGGAGGGGACCTACGAACTGCAAGTGACCGCCTTTGATGGTGAGTTCGAAGGTAAGGATACCGTGAGGATCACTGTGAAGTTGAACCAACCGCCACCACCGACACAGGAGCAGCCGCCAGTTCAGCAACCTCCGATACAACAACCACCGTCGCAGCAGCCACCAACGCAACCACCGACCACAACACCTCCTACCACGACACCACCGGTCACTCAGCCTCCACTGGTCGTCCCTCCCACAACCACTCCCCCCGAGTCACCTACCCCCTCTGTCAGCAACCTGGCCATCGCCATCACCTCTCCCAAGGATGGGGCGGTGCTTGGCGCGCGCTCAACGAATGGACGCCTCTCGCTGCTCCATGAGGCCATCCTGTCGGCTGGTGGATTGGTGACAGGATCGTTTGGAGGCGGCAAGACTGGAGACGTCGTCACGATGGTCGGCGATCCGCTTGGGATCGCCGCGGCGATGGTGCCCGATTCCCGATCATCGATCCCGTGGCGCGTCAGCGTCGAAGGGACGATCAGCCACGATGCCTCCGTCACGCTCAATGACCAGCCTGCCCTCGTCAACGGCAAGAAATTCCGTGCTGAGGGCGTCACGCTATCCAAGGGCCGCAACCGAATCACTGCCAAGGCCACCGATCCGTCGGGCCGCTCGGCCGATCACGCCATGACGGTCATCGTCCCCGGAGGCCCCTACCCTCCGATGCCGACACTCGAATCACCGGCAACCGTCGTCACGGACTCTTCGCTGACATTGAAGGGCACCAAAACACCCGGAACCTCCATCTGGGTGGTCGTCGAAGACGCGACAGGGAGCCGGAAACCTGCCAAAGAACTCGTGGGCCGCGATCAGACCACCGCCTGGCAAACCACGATGCCCCTCACCGAAGGCGATAACGTGGCGGTCATCACCGCGCGGAACGACAAGGCGACGGACAACGAAAGCGCCGCGGTTGACACGCTGGTGATCCTGGACAAACTCCCTCCGGTCATCTCCAACCTGCGCTTTCTCGATCCGGATGAGCAAGAGCTCACACGCGACTCGTCGAAGAACCTCCCGAAGACCAATGTTGACAGCGTGACCGTCGTCGGAGCCGTCGATGACTCCCTCACCACCGTCGAAGCGAACGGTGTTCGTGACACCCTCCCCGGACGAGCCTTCCGCATGATCGTTCCCCTTGCGACCGTCGGCAGTCACACGGTGAAATTCACCGCCATCAGTCCCAATAAGCTCTCCTCCGCCCCGGAGCATGTCCTGCTCCGCGGCACGATTCCCACGATCACCACGGTTCAGCCACCTACCCGCAGCAAACTCTACGTGAGAATCGTCACACCGATTCAGGTCACGACGACCGATCCCGAAGGGGATCAGGTGAAATGCCAGGCGCTGCTCGATGGCCGGGTGCACCAAGATTGGACGGCGTGCAACGCCCTCTCCTGGACACCGATCGAATCGCAATCCGGACTCCCTCATACCCTGGAAGTCCAGGCACGAGACGGCTTCGGCGGGAAGACGTCACAACAGATTCGCGTCTACGTCCTCCGTCAACCAATCGTTCCTCCCGCCCAGGGATCGACGGTGACGGCTCAATCCGTTCAGCCCTCAAATGGAGGTCAAACACCATGAAACCGCAACGTTCCCAACGGATGGCTCGTCTGGCTGTCCTGCTCATCGCCTGGAGTCTCCTCAGCGTACCGGCGTTCGCAACAACCCCCCACCTCATCCGCTACCAGGGCCAGGCGGTGGACAGTCAGGGTGTCCCGCTGGAGGGGCCGCGCACCTTGACCTTCCGGCTCTACGATGCCGAGACCGGTGGGAACAAAGTCTGGGAAGAGACGCAGCGAGACGTCCCGCTGACCGGCGGGTACTTCAGCGTGCTGCTGGGTCAGGTCACCTCCCTCGCCTCGGTAGACTGGGCCGCCAAGCCGCTGTGGCTCGCCGTCAAGGTGGGGGAGTCAGCGGAGTTGACGCCACGGCAGCGGATCACGAGTGTCCCAACGGCGATCGTGGCGGAGCGGCTGGCGGACGAAAGCAAGATGGTACCCTCAGGCGCGATCATCCTATGGACTGGCGCGAACTGTCCAACAGGCTACTCGCGGCTCGTGACCCTTGATGGCAAGTTCTTGGTGGGCGGGGCCTCGTACAACCCGGCCGCCGGCGGCTCCAATACGCATACGCATGGAGCGGGCAGTTATGTAGGACCACGCCACACGCACAGCGTGCCTCGAGATGGATGGGATAATACCGACTCATTTCGTTCTAGCGGCCGACTCCAATCGTCTCGTGCAAATGACTACGGCTTTAGTGAAGTAACTGCCGCGAACGACAATACGTCAGGTGCCGGGGGAACAGGCGCAATCACCGGTACCTCGGCCTCTGCAGACAATCGCCCGGAGTTTGCGACGGTGCTGTTGTGTCAAAAGGATTGAGGATGAGTCGACGGACAACGTGGTGGCAACGAGGGATTGCGGGGTCAACAGCGGCCGTGCTCGTGACGGTCCAGCTCACGCTGCCT
Source organism: uncultured Planctomycetales bacterium (assembly GCA_964624155.1). Classification (GTDB taxonomy): domain Bacteria; phylum Omnitrophota; class Gorgyraeia; order Aquiviventales; family Aquiviventaceae; genus CAZUWM01. The sequence continues at coordinate 247 of CAZUWM010000037.1, read as the reverse complement.
CCGCTGACTGAGGCCGCGCAACTGGGGTCCGCCACCGCTTCGGCGGGATCAGCCCCGCCACCGTCGGTCTCGGCGATCCAAAGCTTCCAGCCCGATCTGTTTACCGGACGCGCCACCACGTCGATCCCGATTGCCGTGCCCCCGGGGCGCAAGGGGATGCAGCCGAGTGTGGCGCTGGCGTATTCCTCCTCCGGACGCAACGGGTGGGTGGGGGTGGGCTGGTCGCTCGATCTGGGCTCCATCGAGC
>CAZUWM010000036.1:1174-15842 GCA_964624155.1 uncultured Planctomycetales bacterium | reverse complement strand
TCTGGGTCGACGGCATCGGGTTTGACGGCTCCTCCATCCGCGGGTTCCAGAAGATTCAGGAATCCGACATGAACCTCTTCCCGGATCCCACGACGGCTGTCTTGGATCCGGTGTGTGAGACGCCCACCTTGAGCCTCGTCTGCGACATCTACGACCCCCTGAGCAAACAGCCCTATTCCCGCGATCCCCGCTACATCGCGCGCAAGGCCGAGGCGTACCTGAAGAAAACCGGTATCGCCGACACCAGCTACTGGGGGCCGGAGCCGGAGTTCTTCATCTTCGATGACATCCGCTTTGACTCAACCGAGAACGCCAGCTACTACTTCGTCGACTCGGTCGAGGGCGACTGGAACACCGGACGGGATGAGAAGCCCAACCTCGGCTACAAGCCTCGCTACAAGGAAGGGTATTTCCCGGTGCCCCCGCACGACACCTTCCAGGACATCCGCAGCGAGATCATGAACACCGCGCGCGCGGCCGGGGTGCCCGTTGAGAAGCACCATCATGAAGTGGCCACCGCCGGTCAGGCCGAGATCGATATGCGTTACGCCACGCTGACCAAGATGGCCGATCATCTCCTGATGCTCAAGTACGTGACGAAGAACATCGCCCGCAAGCATGGCAAGGTGGCGACCTACATGCCCAAGCCCCTCTTCGGCGACAACGGCTCCGGCATGCACACCCACCAGAGTCTGACTAAAGCGGGAGCCAATCTCTTCTTCCAGAAGGGCGGTTACGCCAACATCAGCCAGATGTGCAAGTGGTACATCGGTGGACTTCTCAAGCACGCCCCGGCTATCCTGGCCTTTGCGGCGCCGACGACCAACTCGTACAAGCGATTGGTCCCAGGCTATGAAGCCCCGGTGAATCTCGCGTACTCAGCCCGGAACCGCTCGGCGATTTGCCGCATCCCGGTCTACGTCGAGCATCCGAAATCGAAACGGGTCGAATTCCGCGTGCCGGATCCGTCCTGCAACCCCTACACGACCTTTGCCGCCTGCCTGATGGCGGGGTTGGACGGGATTCAGAACCGCATCGACCCAGGTCAGCCGGTCGATGAGAACATCTACGAGCTTCCGCCGGAGAAAGCGGCAAGGATCAAGACCGTGCCAGGATCGCTCGATGAAGCGCTCGATGCCCTGGAGCATGACCACGCGTTCTTGCTCAAGGGCGACGTGTTCACGAAGGACGTGATCGACATCTGGATCGAGTACAAGCGGCAGGAAATTGACAAGGTCCGCCTCCGACCGCATCCGTATGAATTCTACCTCTACTTTGACGCATAACACGTAAGTGCACATCCCCTCCGAAGGAGAAAACGGGGCAGAGTCCTCCTCTTGCCCCGTTTTTGTGTCTGACATTTGACAAGTGTCTGACACTATTTAGCTAGCCATCCGGTGGCAGATTCCGTACCATATTGAACATGCCTGACGGACAAAGTATCGATTTCACCGAACCGCCTTCGAGACGCGTGCCGGTGCTGGATCGCGGCAACCTGCACCGCGTCCTCAACACCCCGCAGCTCTTCGCGATTGGCTTCGGGGACGTGGGCTCCTCGATCTACTACGCTCTGGGAGTCACGGCCCTCTATGCATTAGGGGCGACACCGTTGGCCCTGGCGTTGGCCGGGATCGTGTTCTTCTGCACCGTGCTCACCTATACGGAGCTGTCGACCACCCTGCCGGAATCGGGCGGTTCGTGCAGTTTCGCACGGCACGCGTTCAACGATCTCGTCTCCTTCATTGCAGGCTGGGCGCTGCTCCTCGATTACATTGTCACGATTGCGATTTCCGCGAACTCCATTGGGCCGTACCTGGTCAACGTGCCCGGCATCAATCGGCTCATCCCGCTGTTGGGCTCAAGCGCGGGCATGGTGGCCTTCACGCTCATGGTTCTGGGGGTCCTGTTGGGCGTGAACATCCTGGGGATTAAGGAGTCAACCCGCATCTCGCTGCTGCTGGCGATCTTCGGGGTCCTGACGAAGCTGGTCATTATCACCATCGGCCTGGTGGTTGTCATGCAGCTCCTCCAGCCGGCGCTGTTCCTGGATCACCTGAAACAGTTATGGAACCATATGCAGGTGGGGCTTCCCGAGAGCACGTGGTCGCCGACCTGGCCGGATTTCTGGAAAGGGGTCGGCATGGCCATGGTGGCGTACATCGGGATCGAGTCGATCGCCCAGTTGGCCGGGGAGGCGCGACACCCCAACCGCACCATCCCGAGGGCGATGTTTGGGACAATGGGAACCCTCTTTCTGTTGTACTTCGGGATTGCCGCAATCGCTTTGACCGTCATGACCCCGCAAGAACTCACGACCGGCTACCTGGAAGATCCCTTGGCGGGTATCGCCGCCTCGATGCCGTTTGGGAGGCAGTACCTGGCGCCCTGGGTCGGATTGCTGGGGGCGGCCATCCTGTTCGTGGCGGCCAACGCGGGGCTCATCGGCGCCTCGCGCTTGACCTTCGCGATGAGCGAGCACTTCACCTTCCCCTGGTCGCGGTTCTTCTATCGGTTGCATCCGAGGTTCAAAACGCCGTACGTCACGCTGATCTTCTTCACCCTTGTCGCCGGCTGGATCGTCTTGTGGGCCCGCAACCTGACCCACCTCGCGGAGCTCTACAACTTCGGGGCGATGCTCTCCTTTGCCTTGGCCCACCTCTCGCTGTTGGGGCTGCGCGTTCGACAGCCCGGGTGGCACCGGCCCTTTAAGATCGGCTGGAACGTGCAGATCGGCCGGTATGAGTTGCCGCTGACCGCGATGATCGGTCTCTTGGGGACGGTGGCCGTGTGGGTGGACGTGATCCTGACCAAGCCCGCCGGCCGCAACCTCGGCTTCTTGTGGATGGGGATGGGACTCGCGTGCTACTTCTGGTATCGACGACAGCAGAAACTGCCTGCGGCGGGCCGGGTGCAATTGGAAAAGCTCACGCTGCCGGGCTACCAGGAGATTCCCATCAAGAAAATCCTCGTGCCGACGGTGGGCTCCTCGATCAATGAGACGGTCCAATTCGCCGCGAAGCTGGCGAAATTCCACGGGGCCGACATGTCCGCACTGCACGTCATCGAAATTCCCCCCTCGCTGCCGCTGGACACGTTTTTCCCGGAAAAATTGGCGGCGGCTGATTCCATGATGGAACAGGCGCAAGCCATCGGGCGGGAGTATGAAATTCCGGTTGAGGCGCAGATCAAGCAATCGCGATTTGCGGGCGAGACGATCGTCGAACTGGCGAAGGACGACTACTACGACTTGATTATCCTGAAGGATAAGCCGCGCTTGCTCTCCACCGCGCCCGGGCGCTCCACCTTCGGCACGACCGTTGAGTACGTGATGAAGAACGCCCCCTGCCGCGTGTGGCTCATGACGGGGAAGTCCTGACAGATAAACTCGCCACGTGTAGTCCATAGACCATAGTCCGTAGTCCACAGAACAACACAAGATCGTTTTCGTTAGCTATGGACTATGGACTCTCGACTATGGACTGCGAGGTCGAGTTCCGCGAGGATCGCGCGGGCGGCGCGGTCCACGGCTCCCGGTGATCCGAGCTGTGCGCGAACCTTCCGAAGTTCCATCCGCATCGTTGCTCGACGCTGGTCATCCCGTAACAACCCCACGATGTCCTCAGCGATCGACCGGGGCCTCGCCCGGTACTGAAGGTATTCAGGGACGACCGTCTTGCCCGCCATCACGTTGACCATCGCGATGTGCGGGACGCGGACCACGGACTTCGCGGCGAGATACGTCGGCCATGAGGTCCGATACACGACGGCCATCGGGACTTCCCTCAACGCGACCTCCAGGGTGGCCGTTCCCGAGGCAACGATGGCTGCCTCCATGGCGTGGAGGCATTCGTCGAGCGGTCGATCCGACAGGACGATGTCTGGGACCTGTATGGCGGCGGCTTCAAACAGATCCGGAGAGACGCCGGGCGCTTTGGGCAAGATGAACTGGACCCCCGGCATCCGCCAGGCGATCCGCGAGGCGGCGGAGAGCAAGAGCGGCAGGTGACGTCGGACCTCTTGCGCCCGAGAGCCGGGTAGCAATCCGACCGTCACGCGCCAGGGGTTCAATCCCAGCGCCGCGATCGCCTGGTCGCGAGGGATTGTTGAGATCGCGGTGTCGATCAGGGGATGGCCGACCCAGGTCACTGGAATGCCTCGGTCGCGATACCACGCTTCTTCAAAACGAAACAACACGAGCATCCGATCCACATAGCGGCGCACCCACCGCAGACGAAAGGCTCCCCAGGCCCAGATCTGCGGACTGATGTAGTACACCACGCGACAACCTGCCTGCTTGGCGAGGGGGGCGATGAACGGCAGGTTGAAATCTCCGAAATCCACGAGAACGACGAGGCGGGGTTTCGTCCGCGCAAGGTGTTCGCGCAAGAGCGCCCTGGCGCGGGTAAAGCGCTGCAGGTGTCTGATCGCATCGAAGGGGCCGATCGAGGCGGTTTGCGTCAGCTCATCGAGCACGTCCATGCCGGCCTGACGCATCCGCGGGCCGCCAAGGCCGCTGAAGGTCAGCGTGGCATCGCATTGCTTCAGGGCGTCGATGACGGCGGCAGCCCGCGCATCACCGGAGGGATCACCTGCGACAAAACAGATAGACGCCATCGTGTTAAGTGGGAAGTGGGAAGTGGGAAGTGGAAATAAAAAAGAGGAGAAAGAAGGAGACCATCTTGCACCGTCCCGTGGGCATCACGGGTTTTTGACTTCCGACTTCCGACTTCGTCCTTCCGACTTCGCATGGCGCATGGCGCGTTCGATGCGCAAGGCGAGAGCGAGGGCCTCGCGCGCCTCCTCGCCAGAGACCAGCGGACGTCGGTTGGTCGCCACGGCGTGCAGGAACGCGGCCAGCTCATCGTCCAGTGGAGGTCGCTGGTTGACCGAGAGGGTTCGCCGTCGGATCGCGCGGCCGATCTTACGCGCGATCTCCACGGTTTGCTGCCGCGCGTCAATGGAGAGGTAACAGTCTTCTTGGAACAGGCGAATCCTCCGCATCGACTCATCGCTGATGCGGCTGGCGGTGAGATTCGCCACGCACCCCGAGGCGAACACGACGCGGGCGTTGGCAATGTCTTCACCGGGTGAGAGGACCGGGACCCCAACCGCTTCGACTCGTACGGGTCGAGACCTGACGAGCGCCAGGATCAGGTCGAGGTCATGGATCATGACATCGAGGATCACACTGACATCGAGTCCACGGAAGGGGTAGGGGGAGAGCCGATGGACTTCGATGAATCGGGGATGGGTCAGGTAGGCTTTGGCCGATTGGATCGCCGCGTTGAACCGCTCAATGTGTCCCACCTGGAGGACCACCCGCTTTCGTCGAGCCAGCCTCAGGAGCTGGTCGGCTTCGCGGAGGCTCGGCGCGATCGGTTTCTCCATGAGGACGTGGATGCCGGCCTCAAGCAGTTGACGGCCGACGGCATAGTGGGCGTTGGTGGGGACGGCGACACTGACCGCCTCAACCAGTCCCTTGAGCGCCTGGACGTTGGGCACGACGCAGCAACCGAGCTGTTCAGCGAGGTGCCGCGCTCGGTCACGGTTAAGATCGCAGACGGCCGTCAAGCGGGCGCTCGGCAGCTTCGCATAGACCTGAGCGTGAAGGCTGCCGACGTGGCCGACTCCGACGACGGCAACACGTAGAGGTGTGTATGGCATGGGGTGCCGCCCGACGACAAACAGGCTGTTCGAGTCTAACAGACCGCGTTGTCATCCGTCAACTTCCGTGGTAAAATACCCCACTTATGCGCGCGTACTTCAGGCTTTTCCAATTCATCAGGCCCCATCTGGGCGTTTTTGGGGTGGCGGTGCTGTCCATGCTCGGCTCCACCTTCCTCAATGGGGTCCAGATCGGGGCGTTCATCCCCTTGATCGACCGGGTGGGCGGCAACCGTACGCTGCCGACTTTGGAGTGGTTCCCCGGCTGGTTGAATGGGCTCGTGCTGTGGTTCAACAACCTGCCACAGTCGAGTCTCGTGAACATCTTCGCGGTGGCCATCCCTGTGTTGTTTCTCTTCAAAAGCCTCTTCGAGTTTCTGCAGAGTTTCTTCATGAGTGATGCCTCCCAGCGGGTCGTCCGGGATCTGCGCCAGAAGATGTTTGACAAGTTCACCGCGCTCTCCCTGGATTACCACCACCGGCAGTCCACCGGTTCGACGATGTCGCGGATTATGTACGACACCGGCATTGTTCAGAACTCCCTCACCGACGGGCTCACCGATCTGGTGTACCAGCCATTCCAGATTATCGTGTACCTGGCCATCGTGTTGCACATCAACTGGAAACTGGCCGTGATGACCTTTGTGGTGATCCCGCTGATCGCGCTGGTGACGCTGTGGATTGGCCGACTCCTCAAGAAATACTCCCGTCAGGCGCAGGTCGTCATGGGGCAACTCAATTCGACCATCCTCGAATCCATCGCGGGGATCCAGGTCATCCAGGCCTTTCAGAGGGAGCCGGATGCCCGGATGAAGTTCGCCTCGACGAACGAACGGTCGTATCGGATTAACCGCAAGATCCAAAAGCGGATGAATCTCCTCGCCCCCATGACGGATTTCTTTGGAGCCATTGGCGCCTCGTTCGTCTTCTGGTATGGCTGCCGACAGGTGCTGACGGAGCACATGACCCTGGGAACCTTCACCGCGTTTTTCGCGGCGATGATGTTCCTGATTCATCCGTTCAAGCGCTTGGCCAAGCTCCACAGCGTCAATCAGCAGACCGTCGCAGCGGCCACGAGGATCTTTGAAATCTTGGATCTACAGCCCAGCATTCATGAGCACCCCAAGGCCAAGACCCTGCCGCCGTTTCGTCACGACATTGTCTATGAGAAAGTGTCCTTCCAATATCAGGATCAACCCGTCCTGCGAGGCATTTCCCTGACGATTCGGCGCGGGGACATCGTGGCACTCGTCGGCCCCAGCGGAGGCGGCAAGACGACGCTGGCCAGTTTGCTGCCGCGCTTTTTCGATCCGACAGCCGGTCGGGTGCTCATTGACGGCATCGATCTGCGTCATGTCACCGTGTCCTCCGTGCGCAGCCAAATCGGGTTGGTGACCCAAGAGACCACCCTCTTCAACGAGACGGTCCGCGCGAATCTGGCGGTGGGCAATCCCGCAGCCAGCCTGGCCGAGATTGTGGAAGCCGCCAAGGTCGCCAACGCCCATGCCTTCATCAGTCGCATGCCCAAGGGCTACGACACCATCGTGGGCGAGCGGGGCAGCATGCTCTCGGGAGGGGAACGGCAGCGGCTCGCCATCGCGAGGGCGATCTTGAAGAATCCGCCGATCTTGATGTTAGACGAAGCCACGAGCCAGCTGGATGCCGAGTCGGAACACCTCATCACGGAAGCTCTGGAGCGGATTTGTCACGATCGTACCGTCCTGCTGATTGCCCATCGGCTCTCGACGGTACGGTTGGCCCATCGGATCGTGGTGATCCAGGAGGGCCGTATTGTGGAACAGGGCAGCCACGACGAGTTGCTCAAGACCAGCACGCTGTATCGACGCTTCTGCGAGCTGCAACTCCTTCACCCTACGCGGCAGCTCGGAGAGTCCCATGTCAGATGATTTCACAGATTTTCAATTGGAAATCTGTGGAATCAATAATCAAGGAGTTTATTGAAAGATGTCGACGTCGCCACTCATTCAACAACTGTTGGATGCCGGAGTCCATTTCGGTCACCAGACCAAACGCTGGAATCCGAAGATGAAGCCGTTCATCTTTGGCAGCCGGTCGGGGATCTACATCATTGACCTGGAAAAGACCGAGCAGCATCTGGCACGGGCCGGCGAGGCGATCGAACAGTTCGCCGCGAAAGGCGATCTCATCCTGTTCGTCGGGACGAAGAAACAAGCCAAACGGGTCGTGCAAGAGGCGGCGGGACGGTGTGGGATGCCCTGCGTGACGACGCGGTGGATGGGCGGGAGCCTCACAAACTATCAGGTGATGAAGCGGAATATCGACCGGCTGCTGCTGCTGCGCAAGCAGAAAACAGAAGGCTATTTCGAGCGGCTCTCCAAGAAGGACGGCAAGCAACTCGAGCGCGAACTGGAGCGCCTGGAGGAGATGTACGCCGGTCTGGCGACGATGGATCGGCTGCCCGCGTGCGTGTACATCATCGATCCGAAACGAGAACAGAACGCCGTGCGTGAAGCCAATCGGTTGCGCATTCCCATCGTGGCGATTTGTGATACGAATGCCGATCCCGATGTGATCAGCTATCCGATTCCTGGGAATGACGACGCGATCCGATCCGTGCGGTTGATCACCGCCTTCGTCGCGGATCGCGTGGAAGCGGGACGCCGTCAAGCAGGGATTGTGACGCCCTTGGCGGCATCCTGACGATGGGCCTCTCGCTTGACGCCATCAAGCATCTCCGAGAGAAGACCGGTGCACCCATCGGCGATGTGAAATCCGCTCTGGAAGCGTGCCAGGGAGACGAGGCCAAGGCCATCGACTACCTGAAGCGCAAGGGCTTCGAAGCCGCACAAAAGCGGCAAGGCCGTGCGGCCAAACTCGGTCGCGTCGACGCCTACATCCACCACGACGGCCGGGTGGGGGCGCTCATCGAGATCAACTGCGAGACCGATTTCGTCGCTCGCCTGCCGGAGTTTCAACAACTCTGTCGTGACGTGGGGATGCAAATCGCCTCCCAACAGCCCGAGACCCTCCAGGAATTACTGGCCCAGCCGTTCATCAAAGACCAGGCGCAGACCATCGGCCAGTATGTGAGCACCTTGATTGCGAAGACGGGGGAGAATATCGTCGTCCGACGATTCGTGCGGTTTGGCCTTGGGGAGGAACGGTGACATGCCACGGCCGGCCACCGTGTCACCCAAGTACCGGCGCATCGTCTTGAAGCTGAGCGGGGAAGCGTTACAGGGCAAGCTGGGATTTGGGATTGATTCGCAGGTGTTGGATGCTCTGGCACGGCAGATCAAAGACATCAAGGATCTGGGTGTTGAGGTCACCGTCGTCGTCGGAGGCGGCAACATCTTTCGGGGCCTCAGCACCTCCTCCGCCACAGGGATGGAGCGGGCCACGGCTGATTACATGGGGATGCTCGCCACGGCCATCAATGGCTTGGCACTCCAAGATGCGCTGGAGCGGCTGAGCGTCCCCACGCGCGTCCAGAGCGCGATTGAAATCGCCAAGATCGCCGAGCCCTATATCCGTCGCCGCGCGATCCGCCATCTCGAAAAGGGCCGGGTGGTGATTTTTGTCGGCGGCATCGGCAGCCCATTTTTCACCACCGATACCACGGCCGCCTTGCGCGCGATCGAAATCGGCGCGCAAGTGGTGCTCAAGGCGACGAACGTCGACGGCGTCTACTCCGCGGATCCGCAGAAAGATCGGACCGCCAAGAAATTCGCCCGCGTGAGCTTCATGGATGTCCTCAAGCGGCGCCTGAATGTCATGGATGCCACGGCCGTGAGTCTCTGCATGGACAACAACTTGCCCATCATCGTGTTTAACCTGCATGAACCCGGCAACATCCAGCGGGCGGTACGTGGTGAGTCGGTCGGCACCATCGTGAATAACAAATGACCACGATCCTCACCCCCCAAATCCAGAAACTCCTGAAAGAGGCCGAAGACAAGATGAAGAAGTCGTTTGAGGCCGCTACCCGCCAGTTCGGTGAGGTACGCGGCGGGCGGGCGAACCCAGCGCTGGTGGAGCATCTCACCGTGCCGTATTACGGGACCTCGACTCCGCTCAAGCAGCTTGCGGCGATCACCGCTCCTGAGCCGCGGCTGCTCGTCGTGCAGGCGTGGGACGCCAACGTCATTCCAGAGATCGAGAAAGCCATCCTGCAGTCGAACCTCGGGATCAGCCCGCAGGTCGACGGGAAGATCATTCGCCTGCCGATTCCGCCGCTTACGATTGAGCGCCGCCAGCAACTGACCAAGCTGCTCCACCAGATGGCGGAAGAAGGTCGTATCGCCGTCCGGACGATCCGACGAGACGCCAACGAAGTCGTCAAGAAGCTCAAGGGCGAGAAACAGATCTCCGAGGACGACGCCTTCAAGGCCCAGAACGACATCCAGAAGCTCACCGACCACGTCATCGCCCAGATCGACTCCCTTCTCAAAGCCAAAGAGCACGACCTCCTCTCCATCTGACAGATGCAACTCCTTGTTCGATGGCGAGGGTAAAAACGTGGTATAATTTGGATATCCTTAGAAGGCACAGACCCATGGAACTCCAGAGAGAGCTTGCTTACTACAACACCATCAGACCAAAGCTTCTTGAGCATCACGAAGGGCAATTTGTGCTCATTAAGGGAACCGAGTTTGTTGGTGCTTTTACCAAAGCCGAGGAAGCTTACGAGGCTGGTGTCAAGAAATTTGGCAATCAGCCGTTTTTAATTAAGCAAGTTTTACGTGAAGAGCGAATCGAAACTCTACCGTCTCTAACGTTAGGACTTATCGGTGCCCGTTTTTAATCGGTATTACCTTACCAACGGACAGATTGGGCCGGCTGCTCTTGGAATAGAAGGACCGTGGTTAGACGTTATCGTTGAAATTCCTCCAGTTCTTGCTCAAGTTCTGTCTGCAGCCAACCAACCTATTCCTGCCCCACAAACTGGTCGAGCTTTGATCGACACCGGTGCCTCAATCAGTGCAATTGATGCGGAGATAGTACGGAAGCTCGGTGTTCCACCAGTTGGCGTGGTATCGGTAATGACTCCAAGTGGGCGAGCAGACCAAGAGATGTTTCCGGCCAGAATTTTGTTCCCTGGTACGCCGCTTGATTCGATAGATTTTACACGCATGGCCGGTGCGCAACTTTCTCAGCAGGGATTAATCGCGCTTCTCGGTCGCGACATCCTTCATCAATGTGTGTTCGTATATAACGGTCCAGGAGGGCACGTTAGTCTCTCTTACTAACCAAAGAACGCCCAAAGGTAGGACGCCCATCTCGGTGAGAGATGGGCGCTTTTTGTTTGTGTGCTCCGAATCTCCCTGTCTGACCGACGGTGTGTCTGTTATAATGCTCCTACCTCTGTGGGCATAGAATATGGCTTTGCGAGATCAGACGTCTCGGATTCACCACCGGTGTCGAGCGCTTCGAAAACGTGGTCGGTCAATTGGACAGATCGCCAAGAAGCTCAGAATCAGCAAGTCGACCGTTCATTGGCACGTGAAGGATATACCATTAACCGACGCACAGCGTGAGACGTTACGGCGCCAAAAGCAGCAACTGATGGCGCGTGTTAATGCAAAGCGCCGTGGCAAGCCAATTCATCCCGTGTCCTTCAACAGGCCATCATGGTCAAAGGCGTTGGTTCATCTAGTCGCCCACCTCAGTTTTGACGGTCGGATCGATCGTTACAGTTGTTCCTATTACAGCAAAGATTATCAGCAAGCTCAGCACGTAAGGCGCCTCTTCCAATTATTGTTGAACGTCGCGCCAAAGCTCAGACGGCGAGCGAATGGCATATGGGTGATGAGCTACTATAATGTCGCTATTGCGAAATGGCTGTCACAAAGAGAACGGACATTGTTTGATGCGATAGCGGGTCGAAGGAAGTGGCAGCGGGAATGGCTGAAAGCCTTCTTTGACGACGAAGGCCACGTCCATATGCAGGGGAGCCACCGTCGAGTTCGCGCGTCTCAGCATGATCTGCGAACCTTGCAGGTAGCCAAACGCTGTCTTCGGGATTTTGACATTCGCAGTCGAATCGATCGTGCCTCGTTATCGGTCGAGATCACCCGACGAGAGAACCTGCAGAGATTTCAGTCAGTCGTGAATTTCTCCAACGGGCTGACGATCAATCCAGATCGAAAAAATGGTCTTTGGAAATCACCCTTAGAGAAGCGCGACGTATTGGCGCGTCTCCTGGCGTCGTATCAGAATTAGCCGTTCTTTTACAATTTGGGCCGCTAGCTCATCAGGCAGAGCAACAGCCTGTAAGGGCCACCTCTAGGTAACTAGAGGGTGCAAATCCCGGAACTTGCGGGAACGTCTGAGTATCCCAAGGTACCCCCACCGTTTTGCTTCGCAAAACGAGGCGGCGGGGGTCATAAGCCGAGGGTGTGTGCCAAAGGCACATCTGCCTCTGGCACGACAGATAATCCGCAGCCAAGTCCGCCGACGCTCTGTGGCGGAAAGGTTCAACGACTATAATCGGGACTCCCAAACAATGGGAGATGGGATAGTCTGATCTGCACGGCGACGTGCAGCTAACACACATGTTTAAGCTGTGGGTGCTGGGTTCGAGTCCCAGGCGGCCCACTTTGAATTCGGAAGTGGGAAGTTGGAAGTGGGAAGTAGACAAACCAAAGAACGCATCAGTCGACCTCACTTCTACCTTCCGACTTCCGAAATCCGACTTCAAGATGGCCGTGCCTTCAAGCATCAAAAAAATCTCTGACACCGTCTGGGAAATCCCGACGTCCTACAAGCCGGGGATGCGGGTGCCGGCCCGCATCTACGCGACTGAGAAGCTCCTCAAGGAGATGGACGACGGGGTCTTCGACCAGGTGACCAACGTCGCGACCTTACCTGGCATCGTCAAGCACGCGCTCTGCATGCCCGACGGCCACTGGGGGTATGGATTCCCGATCGGCGGGGTGGCTGCGATGGATGCCGCCGACGGTGTCATCTCACCTGGAGCGGTCGGTTTTGACGTAAATTGCGGCATGCGGTTGGTGACCACCAACCTGACGCATGACGACGTGAAGCCGCATGTGAAACGACTGGTCGATCGATTGTTTGAACGCGTGCCGGCCGGGGTGGGGTGCAGCGGATTCATTCAGCCCTCTCACAAAGAATTCCGCGAGGTCGTTGAGCAGGGGACTCGGTGGTGTGTGGCGCGCGGGTTGGGGTGGGAGGAGGATCTTGAGCGGACCGAAGAGCACGGCTGTATCGAAGGCGCGAATGCCGAGAAGATCAGCAAGAAAGCGGTTGAGCGCGGCCACGAACAGATCGGGACACTCGGCTCCGGAAACCACTATCTTGAGATCCAAGTCGCCAAACCAGAGCACGTCTTTGACAAAGAGATCGCGAAGGTCTTTGGCATCACGATCCCCAACCAAGTCGTCGTAATGCTTCACTGCGGCAGCCGCGGCTTTGGGCACCAGGTGGCGACGGATTACCTGCAAATCTTCCTGAAAGCGATGGCGCGTTACGGGATCACGGTGCCGGATCGAGAATTGGCCTGCGCGCCGTTTCGCTCACCGGAAGGGCAGGACTATTTTGCGGCCATGAAATGCGCCATCAACATGTCCTTCGCCAACCGCCAAGTGATTCTCCATCGCATCCGCGAAGTCTTCTCCGAGGTGCTCGGCCGAAAGCCGGAAGATCTCGGCATGCACATGGTCTACGACGTGGCGCACAACACGGCCAAGATCGAGCGCTACGTCATCGACGGCAAGGAACGACAGCTCCTCGTCCATCGCAAAGGCTCGACGCGGGCCTTTCCGGCAGGCTCGTCGGAATTGCCACCGCTCTATCGAGACGTGGGACAACCGGTCATCATCGGCGGCAGCATGGAAACCGGTTCGTACTTGCTCGTCGGCGTGCCAAGCGGCGAGCAAACCTTCTTCACCACGGCGCATGGCAGCGGGCGGACCATGAGTCGCACGAAGGCCAAGAAGCTGTACAACGGGAAGCAGCTCCAACAGCAGATGGAAGCCAGGGGCATCTACGTCCGCAGTGTGTCCTACGCGGGGCTTGCGGAAGAAGCCGGCGGGGCGTACAAGGATATCGATGAGGTGATCGAGGCCACCGAGATGGCCGGCATCAGCAAACGGGTCGTGCGCCTTACGCCCATCGGCAATGTCAAAGGGTAGGAGCCATGCCCTATCAGTTCCTGGAAGACGTGGCCATTGCGGATATCGCCTTTTCGGCAACCGGCGCAACACTCGAGGAGCTGTTCAGCTCTGCGGCGGATGCCACGATGAACGCGATGGTCGATGATCTGTCAACCATCCAGCGCACCACGCAGAAGGCGATTGCCCTTGAGGCCGAAGCGGCGGATCTGCTGTTGGTGAATTTCTTGCAGGAAGTGATCTACTATAAGGACGCGCAGCGCCTGCTCTTGCGCCCCGAGCAGCTCCACATTGAGCAACGAGATCGCCATCTGACGTTGCAGGCCTCGTTGTCCGGCGAGCCGATCAATCCCGAGAAACATGAATTGCGGGTGGACGTGAAGGCCGTGACGTTTCACCGATTGAAGGTCGCCCAGACAGCCCAGGGGTGGGAAGCGATGGTGGTGTTGGATATCTAGGGCGCACCAGGTGAAGGGTGGAGGGTGAGGGGTGATTGATTTAAAGTTGTTCAGAGAAAATCCAGATCTTATTCGAGAAGGAATCAAGCGTCGCGGTCTTCCTATACCGATTGAGGACATTCTGGCGCTTGAGCAAAATCGCCGAGAATTATTGCTCGTCATAGAGTCTGATCGCCGCTTGCTCAAGACAGGCTCTCGAGATTTTGCACGTCAAAAAGATCAAGGGAGAACAGCCCCTCCACCAGGACTTAAAGAGCTCTCTGATGGAATTGCACGCAAGGAACAAGGACTTCGAGAGATCGAAGAAAAGATTCAGAGTTATTTGGCGGAACTGCCGAATATCCCGCACGCCTCGGTGCCTGCCGGAGATGCTCGGCAGAACCAGGTCGTGCGAACCGTGGGGAAGCCGGCGACGTTTTCATTCCTCCC
>CAZUWM010000036.1:0-1074 GCA_964624155.1 uncultured Planctomycetales bacterium | reverse complement strand
GAAGCCTGGGCGCCTGGGCTGAATCAATTTTTGGAAGTCTCAAGCTGCAGCAACTTCGAGGCGTTTCAGGCCCGCCGGGCGAACATCCGCTATCGCAAGAGCGCCTCGAAAAAGCCGGAATTCGTCCATACGCTCAACGGCTCCGGTGTCGCGCTGGCTCGAACCCTCATCTGTCTGCTTGAGACGCACCAACAGCCGGACGGGAAGATTCGGATTCCTGAACCGCTGCGACCCTATTTCGATGGGCAAGATCAGATCTAAAGTCTCTGAGTGGTGCTCGCGCCTCATCAAGGGGCTGACGGTCCTGATCCTGCTTCCGCTCGTCGTGGGACTCTTGCTGGGGATTCGCGAGCAGCTCGGGTTGATCAGCGTCTCACAGGGAAGCGCCCGCCAGTGGATTGACTGGGGAGTGGCGACGTATGTGGGCGTCCACGTCCTGCTCTATCGTCCGGTTGCGCTCTTTCGCGCCAGTCATGCGATCTTCTCAACGATGGCGGTGTGGCTCTTTGGAGAACAGGTTGCCAGCACCGACCAGGCAGCCTCCTCGAGCGGAAAGAGACGCCCCAGCGACTCGAAGGAGGAGAAGACTGGACGAGGAGCGCGTCGCGTAGGTGGATCGGTGCTGGTCGCCTTTAGCCCGTATGTCGTGCCGGTGCTCACCGTGTTAGGGTGTCTCGCAGGGTGGGGAATGAAGCGCTGGACGGCCGGCGATGCCCTCGATGCGCCACTCTATTTCTTTATCGGGATGTCGCTCGCCTTCCATTGGTTGATGACGGCCGATGAGCTGCAGGAGCAGCGACGGCAGTGGCATGTGGAGACCTACTTGTTAGCAGTCAGTTTGGTCTTCGGCGTGACCCTCGTGGTGACAGCCGCGTGCCTACCGCTGGTCGCTCCCGAGCTGTCCTTTGTCCAGATGCTCTCAAGCGGATTTTCGCAGACGCAAGCGATCTATTCCACGTTGATTCAGCGCTTGTTCTTGTAACACGGGAGGAGTGGCTCGAGTGGCTGAAGGCAGCGGTCTTGAAAACCGCCGTCCACGCAAGTGGACCGTAGGTTCGAATCCTACCTCCTCCG
>CAZUWM010000035.1:0-16439 GCA_964624155.1 uncultured Planctomycetales bacterium | reverse complement strand
ATCATAGTAGAAGCCGTCTTCGATCGGCGGGCCGATCGCCAGCTTCACCTGCGGGTAGAGCCGCCTCACCGCCTGCGCCATCACGTGCGCGGCGCTATGCCGCAAGGCAAACAGCCGCTCGTCTTGTTGTCGTAACGCTTCTTTACTACCGGTGTGACCCATAAAATGAGAAGGTTAATTCCTTCCGACACTCAGCACTTCCGAAGGCTCATCGGTCGTAATACAACCCCGGAATCCCTGAGAACCATCTGCCACGAAATCGCCGCGCCGCCCCCCAAACAATTTGTAGGTTTCAACGCCCGATGAGCCAAGCACAGTCGCGATATATCGCTCGATGGCCTGATCCAACCAGGCCTTAAATTTCGTGTTATGGAATTCCAGGGTTGCCAAACCGTACCTCGACCATTGGCGATTCGCCTGACTTCTGCCATCGGTGTGCGGATAGACGAAGACTTGTGTCGCAGGCAGGCGTAAGAGTCGGCTCCAGTATCGCTGGGCTTTGCTCATGGAGAACTGCTTATAGACTCGCACGTAGACACTCAATCGCCGGTTATCCACATAACACGTTTCTCGAAGAAAAGCGGCAAAGACTTGCAGCAGTCGCCCATCAAGATTACCAATCTGGGCTCCTGTTCGGTTCGTCTTGGCTCCTTCAGCCCAATACAGGGATAGGCCAGCCGCCAATAGCTGCTGTTGTCGTTTCGTAAGGGTAACCGGGATTTTAAAAGGATCGCCGAGTGGATTGCGCTTCACGTAGGTGCTTTCACTCCAGGATCGCCTTGGGATGTCGTGCTTCTTCAGCCAATAGAGGATGGTAGCGTGAGTGGTGTGTAGTTCGTCAGCGATTTCCATCATGGACAATCGGCGGTTGCAGTAGAGTTTTTTGAGCTGCACTTTGGTCATCGGTGTTTGAAAACTGGGCGGTACTGGACTCGAACCAGTGGCCTTCGCTATGTCAAAGCGATGCTCTAACCAACTGAGCTAACCGCCCTTCAACAATGACGTGCTCCCCCGCACACCTAGAATACCTAACCACTGCGGCGGAGAACCCGCCTACCACTTGCTGATCCGAACATCGATCGGGTCATCTATTGTAACGCTATCTATGACCTTATCGACATTGACGTATCCCCCAGAGATATATGCGCTCAACCCTCCCCGAAGTTCTGACCAAATACCCCAGAGAGCCAACAGAACTAGGATGAGCAGGATGTTGACCGTCATCGGAGATCGAAGCGCAGGCAATAGATAATCTTTGTGTAGCGGCCAATAGTCGCGCTTGCTCAGGCTCATCTTGCCTTACCCGCTTCATCCACACCGCTCACACTACGCCATCTTCTCTTCATCTCATCATGGGCGAGGAGGGATTTGAACCCTCAAGCCCTTTCGGGCAATGGATTTTAAGTCCATCGTGTTTTCCGGGTTTCACCACTCGCCCCACCCATGGTTTTCTGATTATGCTTCAGTGGAGGCGGCGGTCGGAATCGAACCGACGCATAAGGGTTTTGCAGACCCTCGCCTTACCATTTGGCTACGCCGCCGAATCTTGGCTCGCTCGGGATTACGTCGCCAACAAACGCTCTGCCTGAATGAATGGGGTTGCAACGGAAGGGTGATCAAATCTCGCCGTTCTCTTGGAAGGTCACCTGGCCGCCGACCCGCACCGTGTTCACCCCATCCGGGTGGTTGCCGTCTTTGTCTTCGGCGATCGGCTCGGTGGACTTGGCGGCAGGCGAAACCCCCGTCTTCAACTCATAGTCCCCTGCTGACGCGCTGGCTGGGACGGGGCTGGCTGAGGAGGGACATTTGAAGACTTCGAGGTCATCGAGGTAATCCGGATACAGGCTATCAAGGCCGTCCGGGTAGCGCTCGTTGTGGTCATCCCGATACGACGAGATGGCGTAGAAAATCTGCTTGAGGTTGTTCTGGCATTTGGAGCGCCGCGCCTTCTCCCGCATCTTCATCGCCCCGGGCGCCAAAAACCCGATCAGGATCCCGATGATGGCGATGACCACCAACAGTTCAATGAGCGTAAAGCCGGAGGACGTGCTCTTTTTCCCCTTGCGAACCAGCATCATGGCGCGACACCTCCTACTGAGCCTTTCGTATCCTTTTGACCGTACCAAAGTTGCTCGATTTCGTCAAGCAGCACCCGCGCCAGGACGGATTTCGACACCTCCCCCAATTCCCTTGCCACTCCGGAGGATCGCAGAAGGAACGCGTGAACCGCTCGATGGCCAAACGGCGAGCCGGTCCCGTTTCCGCCAAAGGCGGATCCGCCCGCCACACGGCTCTGGCGGGCGTCCGCCGAAGCATTGTGGAGGACGCCACGCTTTGTGGTGGAAAGGCGCTGTCCCACAATCAGATCAAGTCGTTTCTCTCTCAATTTGCGCGCGGCTCGTTCTCGGACCCGACTCGCTTCCACCGCAAACCCCACCACGAGTTGGCTGCGTCGCCGAGGCAGGTTTGCGACAATGTCCGGTGTGGCTT
The DNA here is from genome assembly GCA_964624155.1 of uncultured Planctomycetales bacterium. GTDB lineage: Bacteria > Omnitrophota > Gorgyraeia > Aquiviventales > Aquiviventaceae > CAZUWM01. Next base: position 13,949 of record CAZUWM010000035.1, on the reverse strand, counting down.
CAAGCGTCAGCGAAAGCCGCCCACGCCTGGCGAGTTTCTTGGAAACGGTCTTGGTGGGACGAAAATCCGAGACCGCCGCCGCCATGATGAGCACATCCGTGCGAGGCATCTGACGACGCAACGCCTGTTGCATCTGCTGGGCGCTTTCGACTCGGATCGTCTTCGCCTTCGGTGGTGGCTCTAGCTCCGTCGGCCCGCTCACCAGCGTCACACGATGGCCGCGCCGTAGCGCCTCTTGCGCCAGGCGCGCCCCCATGAGGCCGGTCGAATAGTTGGAGAGAAACCGCACGGCATCGATCGGCTCACGGGTCGGCCCTGAGCTGATGAGCAGATGAAGGGCTCGCCCCGAGCGATGGCTACGGCCGAGTCGAGGGGTTCGCGGCATGCGGATTATTGTTTCCGCCGTGAGGGTGGGGCGCTCGGGGGTTTGCGTCCTGCTGCCGCAAGTTGCAGCGCGGCTTTCACAATCTCATCGACCTCGGCCAAATGGCCGATGGCTTCATAGCCGCAGGCCAGACTGCCCACGGCCGGCCCGACAAAGCGGAATCCCAGCCGACGCAACGTCCGGATGTTCTCTTGGACCACCGGATGGCTGTACATGTGCACGTTCATCGCGGGTGCGACGAGGCGCGGGGCTCTGGTGGCCAGCACGAGACAGGTCAACAGATCATCCGCGATGCCGTGGGCCAGTTTGCCGATGACATTCGCGGTGGCCGGCGCAATGAGCACCAGGTTGGCTTGGTCGGCCAGCTTCGTATGGACGACATGGAGCTCATGCCCCGCGAACAAGTCCGTATAGGTCGGCCGCTCGGAGAGCACTTCGAGCGTCAGCGGCGCAATGAACTCGCGTGCCTCCTTGGTCATGACACACGTAACGGAACAGCCCTGCTCTCTGAGTCGGCGCACGAGATCCGCGGCCTTGTACGCCCCGATCGACCCCGTCACCCCCAAGACAATTTCAATCGGCATGATACTGATTACACAGATCGTTCACCGAATACAATCTGTGTAATCGCTTGTGTCCTCTGCGTCATCATCTCCTATTTCTTCGCTTTCACGGTTCGTTTCCTGGCGGGCTTGCCCTTGGCGGGTTCTTCTTCCTCGCGGAAGAAGATCTTCCCTTGGCGGATTTCTTCCAACGCGACGGAGGTGACCTTTTTCGTATCGGCCTCCACGAATTTCGGCGCGCCCTCGGAGAGCGCCTTGGCCCGCTTCGAGGCGATCACCACCAGTTTATACATGCTCTGGCAATGGCTCATGAGTTCGTCAATCGGCGCTGTCGGCATCCCTGTTCTCCTGCATGTTAACGGGTTCAAGGCGTCCTCTTATGGCTTCGAGATCCGCAAGCGCTCCGAGGTCATGATGGCTTTGAGGTGATCGACTGCGGTGCGCAGCCGGTGATTGACAATCATGTAATCATACCACTTCGCGCAGGCGACTTCACGCGACGCCGCCTGCAGGCGACGCTGGACGGCTTCCGGGGTTTCTGTCCGCCGTTTGAGCAGTCGTTGCCTCAGATGGTCAAATGACGGAGGCACAATGAAGACGAGCGCCGCGCGCTCCCCAAACCGCCGACGGATCTGCCGCGCTCCCTGGACATCGATGCTCAAGACGACATCGCGGCCACGGGCCAGTGCGCGCAGCACCGGGGCCTTGGGCGTGCCGTAGTGCGCGCGATGCACCCGCGCCCATTCGACCAGCGCTCCCTGACGGCGCAGCCGCTGAAATTGCTCAGCCGACACAAACCGATAGTGCGCCCCGTCCCGCTCCGCGGGACGCCGCGGCCTCGTGGTGACCGACACGGATCGATACACGCTCGGCACTCGCTTCAACAAGGCATTGACCACCGTCGTCTTGCCTCCCCCTGAGGGCCCTGACACGACGAACAGCTTCCCGGTGGAAGGACGCTTCATGGGTCTCTCAGGTCGACTCCCCGACCCGCTGCAGGAGGGTTTGGGGTTGGAGGCTTGATAACATCACGTGATCCGAGTCGGTGACGATGACCGTCCGCGTCCGACGGCCGTTGGTCGCATCGATCAACTTGCCGTGACGCAGGGCGGCTTCCCGCAGCCGCTTGATCGGCGAAGGATCCGCCGAGACGACCGCGACGATGCGCTGCGCCACCACGGCATTATCAAATCCCACATTGACCAGTCTGACGCCCATGATCACTCTAAGTTCTGCACTTGTTCACGAATGCGCTCGATCGCCCCCTTGATCTCAATGGCCCGCTTGACCATGACGGCGTCGTTCGCTTTCGCGCCCATCGTGTTCGCCTCACGCATGAGCTCTTGGGCGAGAAAATCGAGCGTCTTGCCGATGGGTTTGTCGCTGTGCCACAACTGTTGAAGTTGCGCGAGATGGCTCTCCAGTCGAACCAGTTCCTCATGGATGTCCACATCCTTGACGATCGCCAGGGCCTCTTGGATTTTGGCGGTCACCGAGGACGACGAGGCTCCGACCAGTGACGCGACCCGTTCCTGCAACCGCCGCTTCTGTTGGGCGAGACTCTGAGGCAGTCGGGCACGAATCGCCTTGAGGGCGTTGCGAATCCGCTGGGTTTGGCTGCGGATGTCTTTCAGTAACCGCCCTCCCTCTCGCCTGCGCATAACCACCAAGTCATTGACCGCGTCCTCGACCGCGCGACGAACCGCCGGCCAGGTAGCCTGGCGTTGGTCGCGTTCTTCCACGACGTCGATGATCCGCGGCAGTGCCAAGAGGTGCTCCAACGTCACCTGTCCTTTCACGCCGAATCGCGTTTTCAACTCCGACAGCTTCGTATGATAGGCCTCGGCCAGCGCGGTGTCACAGACGACCCGCCGCGTGGCCGCGTGTCGAGTCTGCACGGTTACCGTCACCTCGACCCGCCCTCGCTGAAGACGGGAACGGATCATCTGCGCGAGCTGCCCTTCCAGTCCCCCGAATCCATCGGGCAGGCGTTGACTGAGCTCGAGATAGCGATGATTGGTGCTGCGCGTTTCCACCAGGATGGTCCCTCGCGGGGTGTGTCGAGTCAATCGGCTGTAGCCGGTCATGCTCTGAATCATGGTTCGACTCCTCGGCTCCTGGCTGGAAACGGCTGGATCAGCAACTCCTCAGGATGGAACCAAAGCGGGATCTCCCGCTGGGCCTCGGACTCATCCGAGGAGGCGTGGAGGATGTTTTCCATCCGCCCTTGTGTCGTCAACCGTCCATAGGCCCCGCGGATCGTCGTCGGATCAGCCGCTTCAGGATTCGTCGCCCCGGCCAACTGTCGAATGCGGCGGATCGCCTCCTCCCCCCAAAAGACCAGCGCCAAGACGAAGTCCACATCATGGAGTTGCCCGCAGAGATACCGAAGTAGCTCGTCGAAGAACGGTTTCTCGCGCAGGGGCTTGTAATGCTCCTCCGCCAAGGCCCGATCCACGTGGACGACTTTGGCGCCAATGAGCTTCAAGTCCAGTGTTTCCAAGCGCGACAGCGTAGCACCCATCAAGTGGCGCTTGATCGCGTCGGGCTTGATCACGACCAGGGCCGCTTGTTCGGCCATCTACACGGCCACCTTGAGCGCTCGGATGATCCGATTGAAATCTTCAACGGTGAAATACTCGATGATGATCCGCCCGCCCTTGCGCCGACTGACCAGCGTCACCTTAGTCCCCAGCAACCGCCGCAACTCATCCTCGATCAGCTTCAGCTGCGGGTCCATCCCCCGTCGACGACGCGCCGCTTTCGGCTGCCACCGGAGGGCCAACTCCTCGAGCTGGCGGACGGAGAGTTGTTCCGTCGTGACCCGCCGGAACAGCTCGAGTTGCCGCACCGCCACCTCGACACCGGCCAGGACCTTCGCGTGACCGGCGGAGAGCTTCTCCTCCCGCAGCGCGCGCTGGATCTCGTCGGGCAACCGCAGCAGCCGCAAGGTATTCGCCACGCTGCTGCGGTCCTTCCCGATAGACTCCGCAAGTCGTTCTTGCGTATAGCCGAATTCCTCCATGAGCCGCTGGTACGCAGAGGCTTCTTCGAGCGGATTGAGATCCTCGCGCTGGAGGTTTTCGATCAACGAGCTCTCGAGTGCCTCCTGGTCGCTGAGGGGCGTGATGATCGCGGGAATGTCTGGCAGCCCGAGCGCTTGCGCCGCGCGCCAACGCCGTTCCCCGGCGACGAGCTCATACGTCCCATGCGCCACGGGCCTGACCACCACCGGCTGAATCACGCCGCGCTGCTTGATGGAGGCTTTCAATTCCTCCAGCGTCGCTTCGTTAAAGGCTTGCCGAGGCTGAAAGCGCCCTGGACGAATTTGCTCCACGCGCAATTGCACCAACCCGCTTCCCGCTTGCGGAGCCGTGTCAATCAGCTCCGCCAATCCTTTTCCCAATCGTCGCTCCATCGCTGGGATGTCCTCCGCAAGGTTTACGTCGTCACCGGTTCGGTCGTCTTGACCTCAACGTCTAAGAGTTTGCGCATGAGTTCCTTGGTCAGTCGTTCGTAGGCGAGCGAGCCGGGTGAGGTCGGATCATAGAGACAAATCGGCTTGCCGTGGCTGGGACATTCGGCCAGCCGCACGTTGCGCGGAATCGTCGTGTCGAACACGAGATGCTTGAAGAACCGCTTCACCTCCTCGATGACTTCCTTCGTCAAGTTGGAGCGCGTATCCACCATCGTCAAGACGATCCCCCCGACCTCCAACGACGGATTCAATCGCTGCTTGACGAGGTTGATGGTCTGGACCAAGGCGTTGAGGCCTTCCAGGGCGAGATACTCACACTGCACCGGGATCACGACGCAGTCGGCTGCCACAAGGGCATTGACGGTAATGAGGCCAAGCGACGGCGGGCAATCAAATAGTAGGATGTCGTAGGCGTCTCGTGAAGCCTCGCAGATTCTTTTCAGCGCGGCTTCTCTTCCGATTTCTTGCGAGAGTTTCAGCTCGATGCCCGCGAGGTCGATATTGGATGGTACAACATCAAGTCGCTCAAGAGGTTGTAGAGGTGACTTGATCACAACATCTTGTAGACTTAATCCTTCTACTAACGATTCATAAATGGTTTTTTGCAAACTCGCTCGATTAACTCCAACCGACACAGTCGCATTGCTTTGCGGATCAAGATCGACCAACAATGTTCGCTTTCCAGCTATCGAGAGAAACGATCCGACGCTGACGGCTGTCGTGGACTTTCCGACGCCGCCTTTCTGATTACAAATCGCGATGGCTTTTGACATCGAATGTTCCACGTGGAACATTATCTCACAGATGTCACAGAGAAAATCACCATACCACAGAGCGCACAGATAACGCAATAAATTTATCTGTGCGATCTGTGCTCTGTGTTCTCTGTGCTATCTGTGTGATCTGTGATTTCCACTGTTGTGGATACCCTGTGGATAATAGCGCCTTTCAGCACCTCGCGCGAGCCGCGTGGCGAGCTCCCCCAAACGCGTTGCTTCGCTTGGCTCCGCAAAGCGAATCAGTGGGGGTCGCATGTTTGGCTGTGGAAGGCTGGACCACGTAGGAGGCGGTGGTCGTCGCCATACTTCTTGGCATCAGCATGCCTTCCTCCTCACTCCTTGTGCTGGCTCGCCTTTGAGCCCAGTGCGGCCGCGTGAGGTTGTGAAAGTGGATCTAAGATTTCGCGAGTTGATAGAACGCGAGCGTCGTCAGGCTATTGGTTAACCAATAGAGAACCAAATAGGACGGCAGACCGTAAAACATCACTCCAAACATAATGGGCATGAGCGGCCCGGACATCATTTTGGCCATCTGATTCGCCCCACTTTGTGGTGTCTGCTGCTGAGACAACTTCGTTTGGAAAAACATGGCCGCCGCCATCAAAATTGGAAGGAGATTCAGATCGAGTCCTGGTGGGATTCTGGCTAAGCGATCCGGAAGAGACAGATCCTTGATCCATAGAAACGGCTGGCCTCGAAGTTCAATCACGTGGGAGATCGCGCTCCAGATCGAAAAGAAAATCGGCATCTGAATCAGCAGAGGCAGACATCCGCTGAGCGGGCTGACTCGATGTTCCTTAAAGAGGAGGAATGTTTCTTGGTTGATCCGCTTTGGATCCTTGGCATACTTCTTCCGAATGGACTCAAGTTTGGGCTGAAGTTCGTGCATTTTTCTCATCGAGCGAAAACTCACTAGAGTAAACGGAGACATGCAGACTGTGACAATGACAGCAAGCAGAATCACGGCACTGCCATAGCTATGTGTCAGAGAGGCGATCCACTTCATGAACAGCATAAGCGCAAGACCAATTTTTGTGATGAACCCGACCTGAAACGCCTCAGCAAACCCGGAGTCACGGAGCTTGAAGAAATCTCTCGGACCAAGATACGATGTGGATCGAACTGTTTCTGTTCGTCCTGGATCAACGACCAACGAGGATTCAATTGAGACAGAAAGATACTTCGTGTTGGATGGCAACACGGTTGTCGTCACCAGTCCGCTTGACGGACGAATAGAGTGGCAAAAATACCGTTCTGCCAATGTCGTCATCAATGTTCCACGTGGAACATTTGTCGTGGATCGTGAACCGAAATACTTGAGATAGGCGCGTTGCCATTTGAGCTGCTTCTCGGTCAAGAACACTGCTTCAAGCGGATTGTTTCTCCCGTTCATTTCGTCGCTCCTTCCAAACGAAGCGATCAGCAATGGGGAGAGTCGTTGCGCTGTTGAAGACTGGTTTTCCGCAGAAACCTCGACGGAGAATGTTGAACCAGACTCGTTCAACGAGATGCTCAATCCATGAAGCATTCCATTGTGTTGCCTGGTCCATGTCGCTTCTCGACGCGAAGCGTGTTGTAGATCCCACGCTTTTTTAGAATCTCCAACTTGAATGAGAAGAATTGGATACGACTCTCCAAACTGAAGAGCATTCTGGGTCGTCAGGTGTTGATATCCATTGAGGGTGGCTTTTCTGATTGAGGCCGACTCCTTGCCAATCTCCAACTCGAGATGTGGTGACTCGAGATGTATAACGTCTTCTGCTTGAGGAAGTTGTATATAGGATTGTTCTCGTTGTTCGATTGATTGTTCTCGTTGTTCGATTGAGGATGCGACTTGGCGAGAAACTGGCGTGGGCGGCGGGACGGATTTCCCAAACGCATGGAGGTACCAGACCATGAGGAGGGAAGAGAGCAGCGCCGCGAGAAGAACGCGATGTTCCTGCGTCATTGGATCATTGAACCGGGTCAGGCCCTCCTGTGGACCAGGGGTGACAGCGGAGAAGACGCCTGAGAAATCTCATTCCACCTTGGACGACACCGTAGCGCTGGAGAGCTTGCTCCGCATAGACCGAGCAGGATGGGACGAATCGACACGATGGCAACCATAATGTAGACAAGGTGTTACGATAGAGCTTGATCAGGGCAACTGGCAGGGAAATCGTGAGAAGGCGAGCGGTCACGTCAGCAGTCCGATGGTTGAGAAAGCGCGCCTCGCATCCTGCTCGAGCTCAAACAAGCTCAGCCGGTGCGCGCGGCTCAGCATAAGCAGAATATCATGTCCTGGAGCGAGGGACGGGCTCAGGCGTCGATACGCTTCGCGCAGGCGACGTTTCGCCTGATTGCGCGCCACAGCACTCCCGACGGATTTGCGAATTCGAATCCCCGCGCGATTCATCGGGAGTCCGTTCGGAAGGATCCCGACGGAAAAACCCAGGGAGCGCGCCCACGTCCCACGACGGAGAATCGCGAGAAACTGCTTGGATAGTCGAAGACGCTCACTGCGTGGCAATGAAAAAGAGTCAGGCAGGAATTAACTGCCGACGACCTTTTTGTCGACGACGGTTGAGGACGTTGCGCCCACTCCGGGAGTTCATGCGCTGCAAAAATCCATGCACGCGTTTGCGCCGACGATTCGACATCGGCCGCAGATGCTTTTTCATGGTTCGACTCGATGGGTCATGAGAGGCGCATTATAGCAGAAGCTTGAGTCTCTGCAAAGCCCCTGATATAATCCCACTACCTGCGCTGTTCGCCATTCCGGATGAGCGCAGGTGGTGGGATAATGCCCGGGCCTTCCTTCGGTCATCCCCCTGTGCAAAACGTGTGGAATGTGTGCAAAACTATGCCGTTTACCTGGACTGACGCTGTGGAAACCCTGAAGGTGCGGGTCGGTGACGAGGTTGCCGGTCGTTGGATCTCGCCGCTCAAGGTCTTGTCCGTGTCAGACGAAGCGCTCGTCTTGGAAGCTCCCAATCCGTATTTTCAACAGTGGGTGGTGTCCCATTACCAAGAGGCAATCCGTGAAGTCGCCGGCTTGCGGCAGGTCCGCATTCAGGTGGCCTCAACGGACGTCCCGCCGGCCACCATTCAGACCGCTCAGGCGGGGACCGCGCGCGAGGTGGATGGGCGAACGGAGCCGGTTCGTCTCGACCACGGGCTGAATCCGAAATGCACGTTTGAACATTTCGTCGTCGGCCCCAGCAATCGGTTTGCGCACGCCGCCTCGCTGGCCGTCTCGGAATCGCCCGCGAAAGCGTATAATCCATTGTTCATTTACGGTGGCGTCGGGTTGGGGAAAACCCACCTCATGCAGGCGATTGGCTGGGCCATGATCGCTCAAGGACGCACGGCCCGGGTCACGTACGTGTCGAGCGAACAATTCACCAACGAGCTGATCAGCGCCATTCAAACGAGGGCGACGACCAGATTCCGAGAGCGGTATCGTCATGTCGGGGCGCTCTTGATCGACGACATCCAGTTCATCGCGGGCAAGGAATCGACGCAGGAGGAGTTCTTTCACACATTCAACGCCCTCTACGACGCGCATAAACAGATCGTCCTCTCGAGCGATCGTCCTCCAAAAGAGATTGATCGATTGGAAGAGCGCCTGGTTTCTCGATTTGAATGGGGCCTGGTGACGGATATCCAGCCTCCCGATTTGGAAACCCGCATCGCGATCCTGAGGCAGAAAGCGAAAGAAGCGCGGGTCGAGGTGCCTGATGCGGTCACCATGTTTATCGCCGGTCAGGTGACGTCGAATATCCGCGAGCTGGAGGGGGCGCTGATTCGGGTCGTCGCGTATACGCGGTTTTTTGCCAAGCCCCTGTCGGTTGAGGTTGCCCAAGAGGTCCTGAAAGATATGGTGCGGGAGGTGAGCGCACGAGTCACGGTTGATCTCATTCAACGACGAGTCAGTGAATACTTCCGTCTTTCTCCCGAAGAGCTTCGAAGCGCGAGACGCCAGCGGTCCGTGTTGCACCCCAGACAGATGTCGATGTATCTTTGCCGAACGCTGACCGATGCCTCGCTCCCGGAAATCGGCCGGGCGTTTGGAGGGCGAGACCACACCACCGTACTCCATGCGGTCGAAAAGATCACCCGAGAGATTGCACAAGATTCCCACAAGAAACGATTGGCTGAACACTTAACACAATTCATTACAACCTCATCAGAGGCGTTGACATAACACTAGCGTTGACCACGCCATCCACATTTCCACAACACCGATGACGATGACGGGTATTTATAGAGAAGGGAGTAGATAATAGCCGAATGCAAATCACCATCCAACAATCCCAACTTCTCAAAGGTCTTCAAGCAGTTGAACGAGCGGTGAACGATCGAAGCGCGATGCCCATCCTCTCTAATGTGCTGCTCGAAGCCAAAGCGCAAGAGGTGGTCGTGACCGCCACAGATCTCGATATTGGGGTGCAACATCGCACGGTGTTACGCGAGCTGGGCGAGGAGGGGGCGATCGCTGTGCCAGCTCGTCGGCTCTCCACCATTATCCGCGAGCTCCCTGACGAGCTGGTGAGCATTGAGTCCAAGAAAAACTACACCACAACCCTCTCGTGTGGAACCAGCCAGTTCAAGCTTCCCGGACTTCCTCCAGAGGACTTTCCAATTTTTCCTTCTTTTGACGGGGAACGCCGAATCACCTTGCCACAATCTTCTCTCCGGCACGTGGTCCAATTTACGGCGTTTGCGATGTCTATGGAAGAGACACGATTTGTGTTGAATGGCGCGCTCTTCCATCTTCACGAATCAACCGCAACGATGGCCGCAACTGATGGAAGGCGGCTTGCGGTGGCTCATGCGCCGCTCAGCGGAACCAGCGAGACCCCACTTCGGGCGATCATTCCCTCGAAAACCATCCGGGAGCTCGGACGACTCCTTCAAGGAGCCGAGGGAACCGATGTGGTCGTTACCCCATTAAAGGACAACCAGCTCCTATTCCGATTTGGAGAGACGGCGATTATCACGCGGCTCATCGAGGGTCAGTTCCCCGCCTACGAAGCGGTCGTGCCGGCACCAGGAACGACCACCATGACAGGCGATCGCCAAGCCATCGCCAACGCGGTTCGTCGAGCGAACCTCATGACGACAGCCACATCCCAAGCGGTGATCTTCGAGCTCGCCGAGAATCGACTGGTCATCTCAAAAGAAACAGCGGAGTTGGGCAGCGCCAGGGAAGAATTGCCGGTGAGGTATCATGGGACCCCGATGACCATCGCGTTCAATCCGGAATTTTGGCTCGATGTGCTGAAGGTTCTTGACGAGGAGGACCTCACAGTTGAGCTCGCTTCGCCCGAAAAGCCCGCGGTCATTCGCCTGCCCGATTTTCTCTACCTTGTCCTGCCGATGAAGCTTGCCTAATGGCAGCGTCCAAGTCGATCGGGGAAGTGCTTCCGCGCGTGCTCACGAAAGCCACGGAACGGCATCAGCAACTTCTTGAGATGCAGCGTCGGTGGGAGAGGCTCGCGGGGAACGCGGTGGCGAAACACACGAAAGTCGTTGCCGTTAGGCGGGGGACGCTGTACGTGCAGAGCGACGAGCCGGGGAGCAGCTACGCCGTGCATCTCGACAAACCGCAACTGCTTCAGCGTCTCAACGCCGGCAGGTTGCATCGCATCGAAGAGATCGTGATTCGGGCCGGGGGCGTCTGACCGGGAGGCGCATGGGCTATTTGCTGGAACGGGATGAGGCGATTCGCGATACCGACGTGGTTGCCGTCATCAGCGTGCCTCGGAAAGGCGCGAAAAGTCGTCTGGTCCTTCGCAACGGGGCGATTCGACACACCCTCACGCGTCCCTCGACGCTTCGGAGGTACTTTTGCGCAGAAGCCCTCAAGGGGGTTCGATGGCCAAACGTTCAACCGCATCACCGCGCGTAACACCACGATCGTCTGACTCGGCTTCGTACGACGCCAGCGCCATTCAAGTCCTCGAAGGCCTCGAGGCCGTCCGCCGGCGCCCCGCGATGTACATCGGGGATACCGGCAGTCGCGGGCTGCATCATCTGGTTGAGGAAGTCGTTGACAATAGCCTGACCTACGATATGCCGGTGGTCATCCGCAAGGATGGGGCGCTCGAGATCGTCAAGATCGGAGCGCTTATTGATGCGCACCTCGAAGCGAACGGCTCTCAGGTGGATCGTTCCGCCGCCATGGAAATCCTGCGCAGGGGGGTTGAGCTGGAAGCGCTTTCGTTTGACCCCGCCACCCAGCGCCTCGTCTTTCAGCGTGTCGGGGCGATGATCCGTCACAGGGTCAACAGCCGCATCTTGCGGGTGACGCTTGCTGGCGGACGGGCGGTTGACATCACTCCGTACCACTCCCTCTTTACCTTCCGTGACGGAGCCGTCACACCAGTCCGAGGCGATGCGCTGTCGCCCGGGGCGCTTCTCGTCATTCCGAGATGCCCCTGGCCTGAGCCCCACCATCCGCAGGTCTTAGACTTAATCGAGGAGTTGCTGCGACTTCCGCCTGAGTTGACGCGCGACGTCTATCTGTATGATGGGATTCGCGAGGCGCTGGCGGACCGCGAGGTTGACCAGGCAGTTCGTCGGACAATCGCCAGGCGATGGCACGTCGGGGATTACCGGCGGTTTGACCATCTTCCCTTTAATATGCTCCGCCGGCTTCCGCGGGCCGTGGTTGCACGGCTTACAGCTCGGGCCACCATCGGCAACAGAAACCATCAGATATCAACGAGGCTTCAGGTCACCCAGGCCCTCTTCGAGCTCCTAGGGCTGTACGCCGCCGGGGGAAGCCTCCGCCGCGATCGCCGGAAGGATCACACCGCGGTCGTCTTTAGCTTTGGGTCTCACGAAGAGCGGTTGATCAACCACACCATCCGTCTCATCGAGCGCGTCTTCGGCTATCCCGCGACGCGAAACGCCGCGCATGCGACCGCACTGAACGTCCTGATTTCCTCGCAATTCATTGCGCTGCTGTTCGAACACGTCTTTGGGGTCGGCGAGCGGGCGACAGGAAAACGCGTCCCCGCGCTGATCTTTAACGCGTCGCAGGCATTCCGGGAACGCTACCTGGTCGCCTACATGGCTGGCGACGGCTACCCATCGCAACAGTTCACGGACTGCCTGCTGACGCAAACGGCGGTCCCTGTGCCGGAGAGGGCCTCAAAGTTCAGCTGCAACACCGCAAGCGAGGAGCTCGCCCTAGGGCTGCAATATCTCCTTTCCTCCATCGGCAAGTCTTACTCGATCAGGAGGTATCACCAGCCGGAACGGACGTTCGTGTGTCGCGGAAAATCGCTACGGATCAGGGAAACGAGCGGACACCATCTAGACTTCTATTGGCATGATCGCGCCGCGTGGATGAATGACGTACCGTATCAGGAGTCCGTCGAGGCCTGCGCGAGCTGGCAGATCCGCGGCAGAATCCGACACGGACAGCGCGGGCTTTCGCGCGCGACGCTTCAGGAGCTCACGCAGCGCCAGGCGGTGACGCTCAAGGGCGATGCGGAGCGGTTTCTCGCAGGAGACCTTGGACTCGCCAAGGTCGTGTCGATCGAGGCTATCGAGTATCGGCGCCCCTGGGTGTACGACTTGTCCATCCCGGGGGGAGAGAATTTCGTTGGGGGCAGCGGCGCGATTGTTTGCCACAACTCGGTCGATGAAGCCATGGCGGGATATTGTAAAAAAATCGAGGTCGTCGTGCACCGGGACAACTCCGTGACGGTGATTGACGACGGGCGAGGCATCCCTGTCGATATCCACAAGACGGAAAAAAAGCCCGCGCTGGAAGTCGTGTTGACGAAGCTCCACGCGGGAGGCAAGTTCGACTCGCGCACCTACAAGGTTGCGGGCGGATTGCACGGGGTTGGTGTCTCGGTGGTCAACGGGCTTTCCGAGTGGCTCGAAGCCGAATCCCGACGGGAGGGGAAGGCCTACCGCCAGCGGTTCGAGCGCGGCAAGCCGGCGACCAAGCTCACCCTGATCGGCAAGGCCGCCGGCACCGGGACGCGGATGACGTTCAAGCCGGATCGTGAGATTTTCAAGAGCGGCATCGTCTTCAACTACGAGACGCTCTCCAACCGATTGCGCGAGGTCGCGTTCTTGAACAAGGGAGTCACCGTCTCGCTGAGCGATGAGCGCAACGACAAGGCGGCGACCTATAAATTCGACGGGGGCATCAAAGAGTTCGTCGAGCACCTGAACACATCCAAGACCCCGCTGCATGCCTCGGTCTATTTTGAGGACGCGCGAGAGCACGTGGCCGTTGAGATCGCGCTGCAGTACAACGACGGCTTCAACGAGAACATCTTTTCCTTCGCCAACAACATCAACACAGTGGACGGCGGAACGCATCTGTCCGGCTTCCGCTCCGCCTTGACGAGGACGATCAACCAGTACTGCAAGGGGAAAAACCTGTTCAAGGGCGACAACCTGACGATCGAGGGCGAAGATACGCGCGCCGGCCTGACGGCCGTCGTCAGCGTGAAGGTGCCGCAGCCGCAATTCGAGGGGCAGACGAAGGCCAAGCTCGGTAGCCCCGAGGTCGAAGGCATCGTGGCGTCCATTTGCAATGAGAAGCTGTCCACCTTCTTCGAGGAGCACCCCGCGATCGCGAGCAAAGTGGCGGACAAGTGTTTGCTCGAAGCCCGCGCCAGGGAGCGCGCGCGCCACGAGCGGGAGCTGGTTCGTCGCAAGGGCTTGCTGGAATCCAGCACGCTGCCTGGCAAATTGGCCGACTGTTCAGAGCGCGACGCGGCGCTGTGCGA
>CAZUWM010000034.1:10896-17164 GCA_964624155.1 uncultured Planctomycetales bacterium | reverse complement strand
GCTCGGCGATGGTGCGGCCTTCGGCATCGGTGTAGCGCGCGTACGTCGCCGTGGGTTTGCCGGTCAGCGGATCATACTCCTTGACCTGCTCTTCGATGGCCGGTGTGCCGGCGAAGGACGCGGCACGATTCGCGATCGTCGCTTCCTCCACCACGCGGTCGAAGCGGCCGCTGGCTGGATTCCACACGACCGTCTGGCTCGTGTTCCACTGGCCGATGGCGTTGTGGCCGGCGAACGTCGTGATGCGTTGGTCGTTGCTGTCGCCGCTGCGACTCTCAAGCAGATCGCGTCCCTTCCACGTCTCCGTCACGCGGCTCAGCACCTGCCCGTCCCCTGTCACGGTGGTAATCGCTTTCATGGTCAGCTTCGTGGCGGGATCGAAGGTGCTGGTGCCGGACTTGACGACTTTGCGGGTATCTCGATCGATCGTCACGAAGGAGGCTTCGCGGCCGGTGCCAGGGTCATGCGTGATGTACGTCTCTCGCAGGGAGGTGATGATGGCGATGGGGGTCTCGTAGATGCCGTAGATATGGTACTGAGGCTCCAGCTCGCCGCGTCGCGTCACCTTTTTGACGATGCGGGTCAAGTCGGGGTGCTCCTCGCTGTAGAGGTAGCGCACGGTCTCGGATTCCTCCAGCACCTCGCCGGTGACAGAGTCCTGGATGGCTGTGGCCGCGTCATAGGTGAAGCTTCCGGTTTCAATGCCGTGCTCGTTGTAGGTGATCTCGGTGATGGTCTTGGGGGTCTTGATGCGGATCAGTAAGCCCCCCTTCCCGTACCAGCGGGTTTCCTCCTCGCCGGTGGTGAGATTCTCCGCCGTGTGCCTGACGGTCCGGCCGGCGGGCCAGATCGCCACCATCATCGCTGGAATCGTGACGGGTTTCACCTCGCCGGTCTTGGGGTCCTTGACCTGTGTGCGGTAGTCAGTGGGGAGGCGCCAGTGGTTGAGCATCGCCCGGCGGCGAGCGGTGTAGTCAAACTTCGTGGGATCCCGCAACGCGTTGATGAACGCGAGCAGGACCGGCAAGTCCGTCATGTCGAGCACCGGCTTCTCGCGAGCGGGCGGAAGCTGGGGATTGGCCTGCAAATCCAGTGTGGGTCCGACGCGACCGCCCTCCAACAAGGCATTGACCAACATCCCACCGTTATTCACGGTCAGGCGATAGGTCCCGGCGTCTTGCTCCTGCTGGGCGTATTTCTTCTGATCCTCTTTGATTCTCTCCATCGAGGCGACGACGTAGGAGGTTTTTCTCAGATCGCCTTCGTCGTAGGTGAAGCTGGCGGTCTGCTGATTCCACCGCATCTGCGCCATGCCCTTTGGATCATCCGCCTTCTCCGTATTCGTCAGGAGATCGTACTGCTTCTCCAAGGTTTCGATCGGGGCGTCGCCTTCCTCCAGCGTCGGCTGCTCATAGCGTTCGCGCTCCTCCTCGGTGTACGTCGGGATCGCGGGCCGTCGAGACGCATCGCGGGCGAATAGAGGGGCCGTGGGAGGCTGGGAGGCCAGCCATTTCGCTTGCGCGTCTTTCAATGAGACGTCCAAGTCTCGATCGAGCTGCTGGTAGAGATGCACCCCGGCAAGTGCTGCGATCGCGCGATTGCCGGCCAGGCTCCCCCACGCGTTCCTCGGTGTCTTCCAGTCCGCATTCGGAAACAGCACCAGGCGCTGCCGGTTCGCCGGATCGTCCGCGTTATAGATGTAGGGCAGCACGGCGCCACGGGGCGTGTGAACCGCCAGTTGCTCCAAACTGGATCGCAGGCGCTGCGCTTCATCAAGACACGCAAGCGCGAACTGTTGATCGCCCTGCTGCCAGGCGTAGGCGGCCATCACCGCATTGGCGTACATCACCTCCGCCGTGTCCTCCACCATGATGATCGGCGGACGAATCGTCTTCGTCTGTTGGGCGATCGCTTCCCGCCCCGCCTGATCCGTACGGTCGTAGCCGACGATCATCACCGGCTTGCCGTCCTTCATCACCGGCGTGCCCTCCGGCCGCACCAGTGGCAGCTTAACCCGCGCGGAGCTCTCCCGCAGATGCCTGAGAATCCCAGCCGCCGTGCCCTGGCCGTCGAAGAGCGGACGCGCCTTGCCCTGCTCATCCTTCAGCTTCGCGTGGTCGAGCACCGTCGGGCCGACCGCGGTGATCGCGAGCGCCTGCACATCCGTAGCGAATGCCTTGTTGACGACTCCATTGCTGGAACCCATGGCGAGGTAGCCGAACGGCCGGCCCGTGGCATCCTTTTCCCGCACGTACATGCGCCGGCCCAGCCACGCCAGACTGTCCGTGATGCCGCTTTTCAGCTCGCTCAGCCGGTTGATGTTCTCGGGCTTGCGGCTCGTCAGCACGAGGCTCTCGCGCAGCGCCGGGAAGTCGCGGATGTTTTCCTCGGCGGACGAGGTCGTCCCATAGGACGTACCCTGCGCGCTCTTGCGGAAGCTGCCGAAGTCCGGATCGTTGCGGTCCGTCACCCGGAGGCTCAACAGGAACTCGCTGGTGTCGTACATCGCGTTCATCAGTTCCTGATCGGCATACTCCCGATAGCCGGGGAGGTTGACCCCCCCAACCCATCGGAGGGCGGGCAGGGGAATCCCCAGGAATCTCTTTTCGAGCTTCCCGCTCTTCTTGCCGGTCAAGGAGACCTCACCCTCATAGCCGTAGGCATCCAGCAGATCGAGCACATCGCCGCTGGCTTGGAATTTCTTGATCGCGCGATACACGTACGCTTTGACGCCCTTGTCGTCCCAGAAGCCTGGGATCGTGGTGTGCCGGATCGCCTCGGCGATGGACACCAGCCACCCGGCATTCGGGCCGTTGGTCGGAATCTCCTCCTGAGGCTTGGCGTCCGGCTCGCTGGCATCCACACTGTTCACGCGGCCGTGCGCCTTGCGCGCATTCGGATCATCCGGCGTGCCTCGCCAGGCGGTCTCATGCTTGAGCGCGGCTTTCGCTTCCTCCAAACCGACCCTCGCATAGTCCCCGCCCAACGCGAACAACCCTTGGATGTTGAGCGCCATATCGTGGCTGAAGCTGACGCGCCCATCTATCCCATCCGCGCCGATGTGGCTCGGCGTGATGCCGGAGCGCGGATCGCGCGCGCCAACATAGTAGTTGGCCAAGTCGTAGGGCGAGAGCGGATACCGCACCTCGCCGTCCTGGTTGTAGCTCTTCGCCGTGCCGCCAGGGTTCCACTGCGGCGGCGCAGTGATGACACCTCCCGGCTCGCCCATGATCCTCAACTGTTGCTCGGCCAGCGCGATCGCCTTCTGAATTTTCTTGGCGTTCTTCTGATACGCCTCTTCCCCAAACATCCACACGCCACCGTCCTCCACATCGAGAAAGACCGGACGTCTGGAGTCGCGGACTTCATACCCGTTGTTATCGTAATCAATGACGTAGCTGATCAGTTGCTTCCTCGCCCGCAGGAACTCGGTCTCGGTTTTCTCATCGAATCTCCTGGGCATCATCATTTCTTTGATGAAGCCGCGCGGCGGGGTGATCTTGACCGCGAAGCCCTTGGTCGTCTTGAGAAAGTCGGAGACTTCCTTGAGCTCCACCCACACGCGAGGCAGCAACGACCCGAAGATCGTCAATTGGAACGCGCGCCCGGAGATCGGCAGTTCGAGGGGACTCAGCCGGCGTTCTTTGATCAGCGATTCCGCGCTCGGGAACATGCGGCCACCGGTGAGCGTGTGCAGGACGTTCTGCGCGCCGGTTCCGAACGAGAAGCTGTTGATGAAGTTGTAGCCGTCGGTGAGGCGTCGCACGTCCGCCGGCTCCCCGAGGCGACGCCCAAATTTATCCGTATTGAAGGCATCGCCGATGAGCCGCAGCACATTCACGTTGCCGGACCAGGAGACGTAGGGATTGTCAAAGATTTGACGAGCAAGCGGGCTTCCAAACAGATCAGCGTTGGTCAGCTTGCCGAGATTCACCAAAATCTGCTCCCCGCGCACGGCAAGCGAAGCCGCCTCCTGGAAGGCCGCGCGCGAGCCGATGCCGCGCAGGTCCGGATCGCCTCCGGCGCCTGGCTTGGGCTCGGCCCGCAGCAGCACCCGCTCATTCGGCCGAGCCACGCGGCGATCAGCGTCCGGCTCAGTGGCTCGTCCGATCAGGAAGACGAGGTCCTGTTGATGGGCCGGATCATCCCGCCACGCATCGATCGTCCGGAGAACCTGGCGGACATCCTGGTTGGTGAAGGCATAGCGGTTATCGACGCTGATCTTCGGGAAGAGCTGGGAGAACTGCTGCTTCTCCTGCGGCGACATCCGGCTGAGGACGTTCGCCATCTTCTGCGTGTTGAGATCGATCTGCGGGGGACTGCCCGGCTCGCCGCGTGTCAGACGATTGAACTGCCGCCCGATTCTTCGCAGCTCCTCATTCTCATCCTGCGCCTCGGCGTATTTCATCAGACCATCAATGGCGTCTGCTTCAGCGGCGAGTGCTCCCACCAGTTCCATCCCATAGCTGATCAAGTCATAGCGCGCTCGCGTCTGATCCTTCTTGATGATCTTCATCAGTTCCGGGTCGGCGCGGATCAACTGCCTGAGGGTATCCACCCGCTCCTGAGCCGGCTGCTCGGTCTTGTCGAGCGTTTTCAACAGCTCAGTCACAAAGAGCCCGACCTTCTCGTCATCGGTCATCTTTTTGTCTTTGCCATCGATAATCGTTGCCGTCGCCAACTTGTCCGCCGCGCCTTTCCACGCGATAAAGCCCAGGCGAATCGCACCGGTGGCCACCTTGCCCGCCGGCCACGCGGCCGCCCCGCCGAAGATGTTCACGCCGAGGACCAGGCTCTCTGCCACCGCAGCCACTCGCAGTTGGTCGCGGTACTTCTTCGCGTTTTCGATGCGCACCACCAACTGCCTCCAGCCGACCAGCGTGTCGGCCAACCGGTGCCACTGCGCATTCGCGCCGAAGATGACGCGATCCCACGTTTCTTGCTTGCGGTAGTCCGGATCGCTGGGATCGAGGAACTTCCCGCCCTTCATGTGTTCGAGCAGCAGGCGGGAGTCATCGGGTTCCTTCGTCTGCGGGTCAACGTAGGGCACCACCGCCACGGAGTAGCCGCCTGGGAGTGCCAGCGCCGTCACCGGCGCGTCACGGAGTTGTCCCGTGGCCGGATCGCGTTCTTTGCGCTCAAGCTGGACCAACATCTCGTCCGAGACGTAGCCGACGAAATCGTCAGGCTGATGGAACTCGGGATCGGTTGAGACGATGCCGGCAACCGGCAGTTGCTCTTTCCAATGCGAGCCGTCCGATTGTTTGCGCGGCGTGTAGAGCGGCTGGGTATTTTTCAGATTGCCGGTGTCGGCCAACACCCCCGCCTCAATCACGCGGCCTGCCTGATACGCCTTCGTCTTGCGCTCTTGGTAGTCGGCCATCTTCGGGCCGAATTCGATCTTGAGCAGCTTCGTGCTGCCATCAGGTATCGTGTGGCGCTTAAACACCATGATGGGCACATCGGTTCGTTCGAGTTTGCCGATCTGACCACGCGTCAGTTGCTCTCCTCGAATCTTGTTGCGCTCCTCCAACTTCGGCCACAGGTAGAACTCCAGCAGCCCCTCCTCTTCCCACTGCCGCAGCTCGGCTTCCGGCGTTCGGATCGGGTCGTAGGCGGTCCACTCTTTCCCGCGGGTGTCGAGATCCACGAGGACGGCGTAGGGGGCGTTCGAATCGTTTAACTGATTGATGACCTTCACATGCCGTTCCTCGGCGCTGCCTGGGTCTGTCGTCGGCCACTTGTCTTCCTTCGTCCCATCCTCCACCAGCCCAACGGGCACACCACCTAATACTTGGTCTGCTCCTATTCTTGTCGGTGGAAGCAATTGCCCGGAGCCCGGAGCCTGGAGCCTCGAGCCCGTGGGTTCAGGCGGCAGCGGCTTCGGTATCACCGTCCCCCCGCGCGCCGGCTGCAGCGCGTGCACCTCTTTAGCCGTCGTCGTTCTCAGCGCGGGCGTCGTGGTCGTGGAGGTCGCGGTCGTCGTGGTATTCGTCGTCACCACGCCACCGGAGGCCACCTGAGGCTCAGCCATCGAGGTCGTCAGGAAGAGCGCAGTGGCCGCCGTCATCGACGCCACCCGATTCCACCAGGACCCTCCTGATCCGCGGACCGTCAACGAGCCTTCGGAGGCTCTGGGCTGTGGGCTCTGGGCTTCGGGCAATTGCTCCGAACCCTGAACCCTGAGCCTTGAGCCTTGAGCCGCCCTCTTGGCCTTCAGCCGGTCGGCATGTTCCTTTGCCCACTGCGTCATCCGCTCGGCGCCTTT
>CAZUWM010000034.1:0-10796 GCA_964624155.1 uncultured Planctomycetales bacterium | reverse complement strand
GTGAACTCCACGTTCAGCGACCCGAAGTTGACCGCGTTGATTGCGTCGTCGTCGAATACCGTCAGCTCCTTCAAGGACGCGGCCCGATCCTGCATTTGTTTGACCTCGTCACGCAACTTCTTCGCTTCCTCCGTCAACTTGACTGCCTGCTTGTTGGCCTTGTCCTGAAGACGCTTGGCTTTCGCTTCGAGCCGCTCGGCTTGTTGATTCAATCGCTCCGCTTCACGGGCGATCCGCTGGCTGTAGGCGTTGTAGAGTCGTTCATAGCCCTGCTGGGCCGACTCCCTCAATTCATTGAGTTCCTTGGTCGGCGCAGTGCCGCCGGTCTGCATCACCGTCCGATACTCTCGCAACCCACGTTCATAGACACCGAGAGGCTGATGCGCCGTGGGATAGGCTTGAATCGTGCGCAGGATCTTCGTGGCGCTGTCGTACAGCTCCCGCGCCTTCCGCGCGTCGGCTCGCTGAGTGGCTTTGGCAGCTTTCGCTTGTGCAGCCTTCTGAGCCTCCTCGTCGGCTTTCGCTTTGTCGGCGGCCCGCTGTCGAGCGAGCTCCTGTCGCGGCCCGCGCTCCAGAATCGTTTGGGCCTCCTGCAGCGTCCGGTCAGTCGGGTGGCCCTTGAGGCTGCCCGCGACGAAGGTGCGTAGGTCGTCGTAGTCCGCCCCGGTGAGACGCTGGGTACGCGCCCCGTGCGCTTTCGTCACGGTGCGAGTGACGGTGTTGAT
The DNA here is from genome assembly GCA_964624155.1 of uncultured Planctomycetales bacterium. Classification (GTDB taxonomy): domain Bacteria; phylum Omnitrophota; class Gorgyraeia; order Aquiviventales; family Aquiviventaceae; genus CAZUWM01. The sequence continues at coordinate 10,071 of CAZUWM010000034.1, read as the reverse complement.
CTCGAAGACGGTCGGCGTCGGGGTGCGGCCGGCCTTGTGGGGCGGCGTGATGACCACCTGCACGCGCGTATCGTCGGGGGTCGTCCGCAACTGGATCCGCTCCGCGACGGCCACCGGTTCGGGCGCGCGGGGGGGGTGCTCTGCTGGCAGGGACACAAACATTTTGCCCTCCTGGACGGCATTTGTTTGTGTCCCCGATTTATCCAACTGCTCCACGTGAGCCGTGAACCTGTCCGGCTGCGCGACGACCGCTCGCGCCGCTGGCGGGGCGCTGGTACTCACCGTTGACGGTCGCACCGCCGGCTGGCTGGTACTCACCATTGAGGATCGCGCTGGTTGGTTCGTGACCACCGGCGTGGTCACGGTCGCGTTGGTGTCGGTGTTTTGTCGAGCGCGGTTGGCAATGCGATCAAACGCACGACTTGCCCCAGGGGACGGGGCAAACGCCCCTGTCGCTGCAGCCGGTGGCTTCTCGGCGGACGGCTTCGTGTCAGACGCTCTCGCCGGTTCACTCGGCCGCCCCGCCGCCTCAAACTGTCGGAGCACCTCTGCCACCGGACCGTTCCCAGAGGGAGCATCGCCCCGAGCGACCGATCCGCGGAGCATCGCAGCCGGATCGGCTCCAGCGAGTACCGTCCCAAAGAAGGCGGCCTCCGGCGGCGGGCCGAACCAGTCGCGCAACTGCGCGAGCCGCCCTCCCGTTCCCTGGCGCGCGTCGTGTGGCGATTGCTTGGCGTAGCTCTCCGGCGTGCTGCGCAGCTCGATGTCCATGTGGATCGCCGACTGTTTGGCGACGAATTCCGCCTGATTACCGATGAACGTCAATGAGGAAAGATGTGGCATGCCCGGCAGCGACTCGATGAAGCTGCCCACCCGCTGTCCCAGGCCGATGGCCCCATGCTCACCTTCGATCAGGGCGACGGCATTATGCACGTAGTGGCTCTCATGGCCGGTCGAGGAGCTGACGAGACGATCAGCCGCCGCTCCTGCACCCAGCGCAGTTTGAATCTCGGCATCGACGTACCACATCATGAACGAGGAGGAGGCTTGTTGTTTCGCGATGCGTCCCAGCGCCTGACGGATGGCGCGCCCACGCTGCTCGGCGGGAGCTTGGCTGGCTTGGTAGAGCAATTTGATGTAGGTCGGGACGTTGAGCGAGAAACTCGTGATGGTCGAGGAGGCAATTTGCTGGACGGCGAAATTGAGCTTCAGACCAAGGACGGAAACGATGGGTGATTGACCGCCGAGGATCGAGGCCGACAGGATGCTCGCATCAAGGTTGAACAACGCGCCCATGCCCAAGGAGCTGAGCACCCACAGGTGGAGGCGCTTGATGAGAAATTCCAGGCCGGCGCGCAGGAAGACGTTCTCATCCCACAGCGGGATGAGCACCTCCCTGAAGAGCGCCTGGCGCCACAGTAAATTCTGTGTCGCCTGCGCGATCTTCTGGAACGCGGCAAACGGCCCGGTGAAGGTCTGGTTGCGAAGACCCTGCGCGTCGTAGCGACTCAGGATCGCCTCGATCACTTGCGCGCCCGTCACCGTCTGGTTGGTGACCTGCTTGCGGCCCTCCTCATCGAGAAATCGCAACAGGACACTCGACTGCACCTCCTTGAGCTTGCCCAGCGGCACCTGCGCCTTGCCAAAATACTGTGTCGCCAACCCGCCGGTGACAAATCGGAAGACGAACGAATCAAACAGCGCCGCGACGTTGAACAGATGATTGAAGCCGGGAATGCTCTTCAGCAACGGAATGTGGTGGAACGCATGCGACACCGTACTCTGGTAGTGCATCCGTTGCGCCTGTCGTAGATCGTGGAGGATGCGCTGCAATTGCGCCACCGTCGCTCCCGTGAACCGCTCGCGAATCTTCACCTCGCTGCGCTGAGCCTCAGGCACAAACGCCTCGATGGCTGTCAGCAGGCCTTCAACGTCTTTGGGCATCGCCGTGCGTGAGAGACCCGTCACACGTCCGATCACTTGGAAGATGAACTCCACGAGCCCCGTGATGGTCACGATCATCACGATGGGACTCTCCACCAGCAAGGGAGCAACCGCCAGCAACACGGAACTCAACGGAAGCAGACCGATCGCTGAGAGCAGGGTCACGCCAAACGTCGTCGCCACCGCGATGCGCTTCGCCGAGGCAAACACCGCCTGCCCTACCGTCGGTGACGTGCCTGGCACGGATGACGGAGTCTTCGGTGATGGCGTCTTGAGCGACCACGCCCGCAGTGTCGGCCACAACAGTCCCGCAACAATGGCCAACACCCCCACCCACGTCAACAAGAGGTTGCCTGAGGCCACCGCCAAGCCCCCAACCGCAAACACCCACGCCGCCGAGTAGAGCTTCCCACCGGCTGCCTTTCCACCGGCCGGTGGCGTGACGAGGCGTCGGCTCAACCCCTCATAGGCGTTGCGCAGGTCGTGAAGCTTCTGATACCACGGCACGACCTTCAGCTTCGCGTCAATGTCGTTGATAATCTCTTGCACGTCTTGCGGGGTCGTGAGGCGTCGCAACTCATCAACACTCTTGGCAGCTTGCAAGAGCTTCAGAGTCTCTTCCAATTGCGTGACGTAGTTCTTGACCGACGCCGACTCGATGACCTGCCGTTGCTGTGCCGGCGTAAGCGGCTGAACCTGTGCGGGCGCCTTCTCCGCTTGCTCCGGCACCGGCTTGCCCTGCCCTGTGGCCGGCTGCTGATCCCGCCACAGAAACACCTTGACCAGCAGCACGATACCCAAGAACACGCCCAGCGCGACCGACGCCCACCTCACGAGGATTCGCAACGGAATGACGTCCGCCGCCGGCTTGGCTTTCGCCTCCGCCGCGTCATACTGCGCAAGGATCGCCAGATACACGAGGGGCGCTTGAATCCATCGGTCGACCTCGGCGGGCTGGACGCCCAGATCCGTGTAGCGCCGTTGCTGCACTTCACTCTCAGTGCGAATGATCGTCAGTACGCGCTCGGCGAGCGTCCGTTGTCTCGTGGACAGTCTGTCGAACCCTCCGGCGGCGGCGCGCTCCACATCTCGCCGGTTCAGGCGCTCGTTCCTCAACTGGGTAAACACCCTGCCCGCAATCTCCTGTGCCATCGCCTCCGCATCCGGCACATTGACCACGCGCACCAGCGCCCTGACCGGGAACGAACCTGCAGCGCCATCCGGAATAAACAACCCGACGCCGAGCACCGCCGTCACGATGCCACGCCCCACCGGAGACTGACCCCCAGTGACATGCTCTTCCATGCCGGCGTCTGGCTCGTACACATCATTAATGTCCGGCACGACGACCCGCAGCGGGCCGTGCGGCGTTTGAACGCCTTCGATCTTGCGAACCAACAGACGAGCGGCGGGATCGTACGCTCGTGAACTCGTGGTGAGGCAGCGATTCGCAATACCTAACAACCCAACCAGGAACGGCTCTTCCTCCTTCGTTTCAACCACAAGCCGGCGAATCTCCACGGCCATCTCGTGCCCTTGCTGGCCGTGCGCGACCTCAGTGAGAGGTTCCAACAATGTGCACACTGGTGTGACCATCGCCGCCCGCCGCTCGATGACCGCCAACTCCTGATTCGTCACGTCATCGGGGCTGGGCACCGGGAATCCGTCACCTCGCAAGGCCATGATGGTCAGCCACTTCAGCCGGACCCTGGCCACCTTGAGCAACTCGTTGATGGGGCCAGTCAAGTCCTTGTGGACGCCCTTCGCCGCAGTTTCGAGCTGTTCCAACGTGGCGTTGGGGGGTATCGGTATCGTCACCAGCCTCCTCACGCATGCGCGGAGGATGTCCAGTATGGCGTCCGGTGACTCGGCGCGCGTGATCCGAATCACCGCAACGGGAACAATCGAAGACCACCGGCCGGAGAGACCCCACGCCACATCCCATGCCAGCTCTAACTGGTTGGCCTTCACCAACCATACAATCACCGCACTGTAGAACGCCTCAGATGACGGCGGCATGATGTTCCATAGCACGTCCCGTGCCCGTGCCAACTGGCCGGTGGAAAGCAACGCCTGAATCAGCGGCACGAAAAACTCTTCCGACAACCGAGGAGCGGCCACCCTCCAGTACCCGAAGGCGCGCTCCGGCATCTGCGCGATCTGCTCGGCCGGCGCCCGAGCGATCACCGCAATCAACTGCGTGCGCTGTCCCTGGAGCTGAAGCAACTGGGTCTCCTCTGAAGTCAGTCGCTTGCCATCAGTCTGATCGGCCCGAACATGCCCGAGGGCCTCATCGGCCGTCTGGTAGCGAAGCGCCATGGCTACCTGAGTGAGTTCACGATCCAGCGCCTCGATCCGATCAACCAGCGCATCCCACTGCGCCGGAGTGGTGGGCGCCTCCGCCAGTTGCCGGCGACGAGCGTCCAGCACCCGCACGAGCGCCGTCGGCACGGCTTTCAACGCTCCGGCCACCGCTTGGCGTCCCGCCTGCAGGTCAGCGGAAGCCTCAGGAGATTTCGGAGCCTGCTCAAGCATCGTGTCGGCAAAGGTTGCACGGCCTGCGTCGTCACCACCTTGTGCGCGGAGGCCATCCAACGTCCGTAAGGCCGCCACCAGCGCCGCCCTTGCCTCCTCCGGCTTGTCTGTGACTGCCAGCACGGCCGCCTCATGCCACAGCGTCTCCGGCTCGCCCTCGCGCCGGCCGCCCACCATCGTCCAGAAATGCGCTTCGGCGCGAGCAACCTCCACCGTTCGAGCAGCTTCGTCTTGCTCGATCGCCCCAGCAGTCGGCGCAGCGGACGTCTCATCAGCAGGCGGTGTTGGAGATCCTCCCAAATTCTGCAGGAGAGCTTCTGTTCTCGCTTTTTCTTCCGCCAGGACGGCGTCCCGAAGGGCTTTGAGCTCCTTCAGACTGCTCGAGGCTTTCGAGGACGTCCCTTCGACGGCGGCTGAAGGCTTCGGAACCAGCCGATCGACCACTGCCGCCAGCTTCGCCAGGACATCGTCCGCGGTGGTCGTCGCCGCACCCGTGTCCACCGTTACCTCCGACAACGGTTGTTGAGAAGGCTGGCCGAAGTAGACGATGTAGGTCTGGCCCGCGGTCGTCTGGATCACTTCAATCTCGCCCGCCTGGTGGAATGCCAACACGTCGGCCAACGGAATCGTCTCAGCGCCAACGAGCTGCCCGCCTTCTCCCACCCGATTCAGCGGCACGGCATCGGCCGGCTGCCGCTGCAAGGACGCCAATTCTTCTGCCGGCGCCAACCGCTCGCCCACCGCGACCGGCGTCCTCTGTGTCACCACCGGCTTGGTCACCGCCGGCGCCGACCGAGCCAGAAGCTGTTGGACAATCTGCGCCAGGAGGTCTCTCACAAGGGCTTCAGTGACGGGAATCAAGCGATCGCCGAGTCGGAAGAACATGAAGTTGACCTGAGTCGCTCTCCCGTCCTTCTCATTCAATTGGATCTTTATTCCGAAACGGACGGCGGTGCCTTTGGGGGTTGACGTGCTCGTGTGGAGCGCATCCTTCGTCACGATGTAGAGCTCATCACCGCCGGTCAAGACGCAGTCAACCGGCATGGTCTCGTCGGCGTAGGTGAATGAGGCCGTGGCTTTCCACTGGCTCGCGAACAGTTCTGGTTCCCCAGGAAAAGCAGGACCCATGGAGATCTCGTCACGAGCGACGACCTGCTTCATCAGACGGAGCATCTCGGTTACGAGAACCGAATCCTGCAAACTCGTAAATGGCGTCTCCGTTGTTACGGTCGGCGCAACAGACGGGGAAATTGGGGAAATTGGGGACGGTTCTTGTTTTTGGTCGGCGGTCGGCTCAACTGGCGGCCCAAGGATCGTCGCCGGTCCATTCCCTGGCTGTGGTGTCGCGCCGGTCTTCGGTTCGACGGCGGACGTCGCCGCAGGCGTCGGCCCTTCGACTGCGCTCAGGGCAGGCTCCACGAGTTGGAGAGTCACGGCAATCGGTTCTCCGTCGAGCTCGACGTTGACAACGACGGGCTCGCGTGATACGGTAGGAGGTGGAGTCATGACCGACAAACGACGCGCTAATATTTCCAGAATCTTGGTTAATCTTGGTTCCATCGTCTTCGGTACGTCGGTGATCACAAACTTCACCGGTACGTTCGACTCGCTGAGAATGGTGTGGGGAACGATTGGCTGCGTAGCAAGTTTTGGCGTAGCGATCTGGATTGAGAAATAGGGAGACCCGAGATGGAGAAGATTGACGGGGTGGTGCTCATCTACATCATGACCACGATTGCGGTCCTGCTGGTTGGTGGATGGGTCAAGCTGGAAGACTGGAAGGCCGCCCACAAACACCACCACCGCTAACGCCTCGCTCACCCCCGCCGCCTTCCTGATTTGACCTACCAGTTCCTCCACTGTTTGTGTCCCCGATTGACCCAGCGCGGGACTCGTCCCTCGACTCGGCTCGGGACTCGCTGCGCTCGCGGGCGGCGTGCCGGCAGCGGCAGCTTTCGCGGCGGCGACCTTCGCTTGGGAGCGGACACGCACCTCCGCTTCTCCCGTCGCGGAGCCTGACTCCAAACTTGTAAGCAACGCACGGGCCTCCGCAGCGAGGTCGGTGATGGTCGTATTGGTCGGATGCTGTTCCGCGAACTGAATGAGTCTGTTCAACCATTTCTTGGCTTCAGGAAGATCCTTTTTCTTGATCTCCTCACGACCCCATCTGAGATACTTGGCGGCCTTCGTCTCGGCAAGACGGACTCCATTCGCAGCCATCGCTGCAGGAGAGAACGTCCCCCCGTCGAGAAGGGTACGGGCCTGCTCAGCGATGGCGCCCAAGGCAACGTTCCCAGAATGTTTCTGAGCAGATGCCAGGATGTTGTTGAGCCAACGCTGAGCGCGCGCCAAGTTTGGAGCCCCTTGGAAGTCCTTTCCGGCGATATCCTCATGAGCCCATCTCAAGTATTTTTGAGCTTCGGCTTCGGCTTCAGGCGTTTCGGCCGGTTCGGAAGAGGTCCCATCTGCCATCCCGCGGGGCCAGGTGCGGGGGGCGAAGGCGTTGTAGAGACCGTGCAGCGCCATAGCAACCAACGTCATGTTCCCAATCACAGAGGGTAGGATTTCCTCGGAGAGTTCCGTGGGCGGCAGCAACGGCAAAAGCAAAGGGAGCGCCGCAAACATCCCAATGAGAATCCCGACGAAACCCAAGATCTGGAAGTTGCGGATACGCTCTTCAAGGGATGTGGCAGGTCGCCACTCCAGGCGGCCGTCTTCCGTGAGCACGTAGACGCCCTCGGCGTGGCGTGCCGCAAATGTCAACGCCCGCACCATCAGGCCCAGGGTCAGACCGTAGGTAATGATCTGCGGCTGATCGAGCCACACGCCAATGTTGTATCCAAGTAGCGTCGGTATTCCAACAAGGACGCCGGTGAAGAACACCTCTTCCGGCGCCCCCAGCACGCCAGCAATGAGCCGATCCGACAGCCACCACCACCCGCGATTCTCCCGCACGGCCTGCAACCAGCGAATCGCCGGCCGCCACTGCGGCACCAGCCCCACCGTCCCGCCCGGCCCCGGCGTCCCACGGTCACTCTGCGAAGGACGCGAGCCCGAGGATTCGATGGGGAATTTCGGAAACGCCTGGTTGATGACCGCGGCCACGCGTGACGATACCTGTTCACCCGGCACTCCTTCCCCAGTAAGCACCCTGGCATATAACTGAAGGAAGGCATCACGCGTTGCCCTCGCCGCCGCATCAAGGAACTGCTGCTCCTGAGTCGTGAATTCCGTCGATGACCGGTCCAACAAAGAGGTGAGTAACTGATTCCATTGCCGAGTAACCGCCCCTGGCGTGCTCAACTCGTCGTTCCCGGCGGTTCGATGGGCCTGTGCCACGGACGCGACGGCTGACTTCATGGCTTGTTTGAACAACCGCGTTCGATGGATCTCCCACTCGAGCACTTCCTCTTTATCATCCTGCAAGGCTCGCGTATCGATCCCCAACTTCTGGAACACTGCCGCCGCGTCGATTGGGCCTTTGATGGATTGTTCCGTAGTCGGCGGGTGGCCCTGCGGGAGGTTGATCAGTTGTTCCGTCGTCCGCCCAAACCGAAACGCTGGGATCCATTCTTTCGCCTGCCGCACGATAAATGCGGGCACAACCACCCCATTGATGAAGATTATCCCAAGAATGATGAAGTCATGCGTCATGACCACATCTGGAAAGGCAACGCCTGCGAAGAATCCCACCACACTCACGAACGTGAGCGGACCCAGGATCTTCCAGAACATCCGGGGATTGATGGTTCTTTTCGAAGTGACATGCTCAATCGCCAGTCCCACGACCGTTCCTACGAGGAATAGACCACCGGCTACGACATCAGGAGACAGGTCTCCCCCGAACATCGCCAGACCGAGCACGGCCCACTCCGCCCCCGGCACCGACATCAGCCCCACCGTCCCGCCCGACGGGAAGTGTCTGACGCTTTTCGCCCCAAAAGTGTCAGACACTTTTTGTTCAGGCTCGACCGCTCCCTGTCCTTTTGGCTGCGGGATCGCTTGCGCCGGCGGCGGATTCGTCAAGAACTGCATCCACTTGAGCGGATTGCCCGTGTATTGCTTGGTCTGCGGATCGTAGGTTGCCACGCCTTCCAAGCGCTTCACTTCCAGAAAGTCACGAATCAACTCGGGAAACAACTGAGAAAGTTCGTTCATCACCACATGGGTGCCGATGGCCTGCCCGACAGGAGCCCCCTGTTGTTGACCGTGTTCCACCTGCTGGAACAGGTGCCAGAACGTCACAACATACGCCCGCACGTTCGCATCGGGGTGCGAGCGCATGGCGGCAGCGAGCGTGTCGGTGGTGTAGCCCTGACCGAGAAGGAATCGCCGTGCCACCTCATACCCTCCAGACTCGCCATCAGCCATATACCACACGGCAGCCTCGACAGTCCGGCGTGCGGAGGAGTCGGCAAGGTTCAACGGCTGAGCGCTATAGTAGCTCCGCAGGGCATTTTGCCGATCGAGCACCCGCGAAGGATTGTCGCGTGCCCGAACAAGCGTCTCGCCTTCCTTCACCAGCAAGGCGGTCAGCAGGGCCCGCGCCTGTGGGTCGTTGGCCTCCCGTTGGAGCAGGGCCGCAAACAACTCCTCATCAAGGCGAAGCTGAATCCACATCCCAAACCCATCAGCTTCTCTCCGAATCTCCGGCACCACCCCGACGTGGGTCGTGGTAAATACGATGGAGCCATCTTCCACACGCACGACGTTCTGGAGGACGTCTTGGTACGTCGTCACGGCGCGATACGCCTCAGGATTGCGTGCCTGGAGATCCGGAACGACGCGAGTCAAAAAGGCCTTCAGATCGTTGAGGACTTGCTGCTGTCGAGGGGTGAGGGAGGGCGGTTGTGCCTGAGTCACCGCTTGAGTCGGCATCGCAGACGTGGGAGCAGGCGGCGTGGGTGAGCGGGTCGTGGAAGACGACAGCAGCACGCCAAGTCCCACGAGCGCCAAGACCGCGCCCACCGCATTGGTCGCCACGCCTTTGATCCGATAGCCCCAGATCGTCAACAGCAACCCCGCCGCCGTCATCAACCCGCCGAGGACGGCGTAGCTCAAATCGCCGCTGAGTGCGCTGAAAACCGTCCCCGCCGTCATCGCCCCTACCGCAAACGTCTTCGTCAACGGCGACTCACTCCGAGTCGACGCCACCTCCGCCGGAACGCCTTCGATCTCAAACGCCTCTCTCGCTTCCCCAGCGGGACGCAGGCTGACTGTCCCGGGTATCTTCCAGCCGGTCTTCTTTCTCAGTTCCGCCGGGAGCGTGATGCGATTCGCGGTATCGAGTGAGAAAAGATGTTCTTGGGACGCGATGGGTCGGTTCGCCAACTCGGAGGCCCACACCGCCGTGACGCGAATAATCTTCCGTGGTCCCTTGGAGGTGAGTTCGCCCACCAGGACGATCTGCGATCCTCCTTGCGGCGGCGTCTTGGACCTGGTGTTCTGAATGCTCTCCCGCCAATCGGCAGGCAGGAGAATGCGCGATTTGTCATCGATGGTCATCTCATCGAACGTGCCCACGAAGACCGGGTGCGGAAGGGGTGGTGATTCCACGGCCGGTTCAACCGCCGCTCGATGGGACGCGGCTCG
>CAZUWM010000033.1:0-17429 GCA_964624155.1 uncultured Planctomycetales bacterium | reverse complement strand
AGCAGGGTGACCCACAACCCTTGACGGCGAAACTGAAACTCATGCAGAGCCTGCTCGCCTTGCTGTTTGGCGAGGCGGGCATGTTGCACGCCCTCCTCCACGATCGGTTCCATCGTCTCGGCGGAAAAGAAGTGGACGTAGGTCCTGGCCTGGGTCAGTTTGGCGGAGGCCTCGTGTGTTTCAAACTCGGCATCACCCATGTCCATGCCGAGTCGAGCGGCGCGCGCCACGATGTCTTCCGAATCGGCGAGCTGCGTTTTCAGGCGCTCAATTGCCTCGCGCATGCGCTGCGCCGTCACATACCCCTGGGAACCCGGCTCGTGACAGGTGACGCACAACGCTTGCGGGCCGGTCCCCAGCATCTCGTCGGTGGGTTTGCGGATCAAGTGGTTGCCGTGACACACCTCGCATTCCGGCAGGCCGAGCGCCTCATGGGCCGCCTTATGCGGACTCTTCGCGAAGAGATCGCGCGTCAGGCTGTGACATTGCGCACAGACGTTGCCGATACTGATCGTCCCTGGCCTTGCGGCTTCATGTGAGCCGTGACAACTCGCGCAGTGGGGTGCCGCCCGATCGCCCCGGAAGAGCAGGGCCTGGCCGTGCACGCTCTGCGAGTACTCCCAGTGCTGTGTCACCGGCAACCCGTGCCGATCCATGATGGACGCATCCGTGTGGCAGGTGGCGCAAGTGCCGGGGATGTTCGTCGCGTACACCGGCGAGGCCGGGTCTTTCTTGGAGCGGATCCCGTGGGCGCCGTGACAACTGGTGCAGACCGCGACGTCCGCATCGCCTTCCGCAACCCGTTTCCCATGCTGGCTCGTCAGATATTTGGCGTACTGGTCGGTGGGCAGATTGGGGTTGTACTTGCGCATGTAGGAAGGATCCGCATGGCAGCGCGCGCAGAACTGCGGGATGTCGGCCCGCGCAGGGCGTCCGAGAAATCCGGTCGCAGGATTCATCGCCACCTCCGGATCCATCGACGTCGGATCACCGCCGTGGCAATCCGAACACGACAGTCCTCGCTGGATGTGGACATCGTGATCCATCACCTGTGTCGGGGAGACGATGGAGGTCTCGATCTGCCGGTGACATTCCACGCAGCTCTCCTCCGCCTCAGCGAGGGGAACGACGAGGAGCACGCTCACGATCACCACACGTTTGGTCATGGATGATGTCCAATCCATAGCGCGTAGCCCGTCATGCCGACCACGTAGGCCATCCCGATCATCCCGGCGGCCCAGACGAGCCCATGGGCTCGTCCCTGTCTGGCCGGCCGGTCAAGCCACGGCACCAAGAACACGACCAGGCCGGCGAGGCCGGTCAGCGCCACCGCCACCAGCTCGCCTTCCAGACCCAGGACATGGCTGGGAAACAGTTTGAGCGTCTGAAACATCCACAGGAAATACCATTCCGGCTGAATCCCGGCCGGGGTGGGGGCAAACGGATCGGCCTGCTCGCCCAGCGTTGCGGGCCAATACACGCTCAAACAAAGCACCGCCCCCAAGATCACGGACCACGCCACCAGGTCGCGCAGAAAGAAGTTGGGGAAAAACGGCATGGCGTGATCCGTCTTGACCGACAGGGGCTTGCTCATGCCTTGCAGTTGGATCATCACGAGGTGGGCGCCCAGGAGGCCGAGGAGCAGCAGGGGCAGCACGAGGATGTGCAGCCAGAAAAATCGAGTGAGCGTCACATCGCTGACTTCACTGCCCCCTCGCAGGAACGTCTGCAGGATCGGCCCGATCCCAGGGACGATGCCGGCAATCTCTGTGCCGACCTTCGTCGCAAAATATGCGAGGGTGTTCCACGGCAAGAGATAGCCGGTGAAGCCGAATCCCAGGAGCAAGGCGAACAACGCCACGCCGGTCACCCACGTCAGCTCGCGCGGCGGCCGGTAGGCCTTCAAGAAAAAGGTGCTCGCCAGATGCCCCATGACGCAGAAGATGACGAGGTGGGCCGCCCAGGCATGGACGGAGCGGATGAGCCATCCGAACTCTACCTTCGTCATGATGAACCGCACGGAGGCAAAGGCTTCCTGGGCCGAGGGGCGGTAATACAAGACGAGGAGGATGCCGCTGATGAACTGGATGCCGATGAGGCAGAGCGTCATCCCGCCCCAGTAGTACCAAAAGGTGTGGCGATGTTGCGGAACGGTCTTGTGGGTGGCGAGATCCGCCAGCCCGCCGAGGGGATAGCGCGTGCGGAAGAACGCGCGCAGACGCTCAAGGCGTCCCATCGGCTAGGCCGATTTCGAGACGACGACGTCGTCCCCGAGGATGTTCACCTGGTAGGCATCGAGCGGCCGGGGCGGCGGGCCGGAAATCACCTGGCCGTTGAGGTCGAACTTCCCGTTGTGGCAGGCGCACCAGATGACGCTGGCATCCTCGTCATACTGCACGGTGCAGTTCAGGTGCGTGCACACCGCCGAAAACGCCTTGAGCTCGCCCTGCGGGGTGCGCACCAGCATGGCCGGTCGGTTGCCAAACCGAAAGATTTTCGCGGTGTTGACCGCCAACTCGTCAACCGTGGCGGCCGTGACACTGGAGACCGCCGACTCAGCGCCCTTGACCGGATAGAGATAGCGGAGGATGGGATAGAGGGTAGCTCCGAGCAGGGCGAGCACGCTGCCGTTGAGCAGAGAGCGCAGGAACGCCCGGCGCGTGAGGAGTTGCTTCGGACACATACGGTATCGTACTACCGGTCGACCTGGAACTCAACCCCGTCAAAATTATACCGGTCGCCGAACCGAAGCCCTTCGTAGCGCTTGCCGTTGATCATCGCGCGATAGCGCTCAACCGTCTCGGGTGCTGTGGGCGTCGATGGAAGAGCAGCCGTGACGAGTGGCGAGATCGTGGCCGCCTCGACTGATCCGGCCGGCGCCTTCAGCTCCCCGACCAGTTTGGCCGACGGACCCCACCCGCTCAAGATACGTTGGACATGGACGCCGACCCCGTCGAAACTCGCCGACTGGTAGTGGAAGCCTTCTCCGACGACGGTGATCTTGTCGCCCCCTCGAAGACCACGCACCGCGTCGCGCATCGCGTAGGGCGCAAAGACGAGATTGTAGTACTCCCCGCTCCAACTCAGGGTCTTGTCAGGGTGAGTCACCACGAAGAAGCCGATCCACTCCTCCGAATCGGGAAGCGCGCGCACCCAGATGGGACTCTCTTTGTCGTAGTGACACTCCAGTTGAATCGTTTGGCCGTAGTACCGCTCCGGGTAATCTTTGAGCTCAGAAATGGTGACGCGCGTGGCTGCCTCTCCCGGAACCGCGTAGAGCAATACGGCACAACTCAGCAACCACGCGCGCATCCCTGTTGCGTTTCTTAGGGGCGTTATCTGTGTAATCACTTTTTGAAATCTGTGTAATCTGTGAGTTAGAAGTTAAACATCGCCTCGGCCTGCGCGCCGAAGCTGTCGTTGGCCGACTCCTGATCCTTCACAAACCCCTCAACGGCCATGCGCAAGTAGTCATTCACCTGCCTCGCGGCTCCGAGCGTGTACTTCCGGCGCCACTGGTCGGGCCCGCTGACCTCGACATTGCGGAAGTCCAACCGGCTGAACACCGAGGCGTCCTTGAAATACTGCTCAAGCCCCAGGAAATACGCCTGGCCGTCCGCGTTGCTCTTTCCCGTGGGGTACAGGTCCGGCACGTCGTCGTGCGCGAAGAACATGCCGCCTTGAAGTTCGCTTTCACGCTCCGGAAGGAACGGCGTCGGAAAGACCCAGCTTCCCGACAGTCCGTAGCGATAGAAATCGAACTGGGTGTAGGCGTCGTCGTCAACCAGCGCGGTGCCCCCGACCGACGTTCCGGCCGCCTGGTGCCATGTCCCGCGATAGAACAGCGCGGTCAGGCCGGATCCGCGCTCGCCGATCATCTGCTCATAGGCGAGCAGAATGTCCTTCTCCGTATCGTCATCCTGGCTGCCCGAGTTACCGTTGCCGGCCTCGTTCAAGCCGTTGGTGACCTGCCCGATCAGCCGGATGTCCTTGTTGAGCCCCACCGCCAGCTCAAGGCCCCGCTGGTCTTTCGCGAAGGTAAACGGCACCGCGCTGGTCGTCAGGGTGCTGCCGATCGCGTCGGTCGTCGAAATGCCGCTTGGCCGATCAAACCCGGCCCACCCCACGCGCGAGAGGGTGTGCATCTGCCCCAGGCGAATCTGGGCGTAGCGGTCCGGCCCGCCGAACAACCACGAGAACTGCCCCAACAAGGCGACGTCTCCAGCCTGCTCAACCTCCCACTCGAAGAAGGACGACAAGTTTGGTGTCACTGGACCGCCATAGAAGAAGGTGGCGTCGTTCCACTTGAAGCGGCTGGTGTTCTGCCCTCTCTCGAAGTCCTCAAGCTCGTACCGCATCCGGCCTCGCATCGAAATGAAGTTGCCGATCTCCTTATACTCCGGCGCCTCGCCCACCTCTTCGGGCACCCGGTAGCCCAACTTCCGGAATCGGTGGCCGTAGTCGTTCAGCCGAGGGACGTTCGGCCGGTGACACACGTTGCACGAAACCCCATACTTCCGAGCCCACGCCGGAATGGCCCAGGCATCACCCGCTCCACTGACGACCATGCCCAGTACGATGAGCAACCCGACCCACAACTGTCTCATCGGTTTCCCTCCCTCCCTTGTTGAGACGCCGTGGGTGGTTTCGCCTCGACGTCATTTTTCTTGATCGTCTCATCCTCTCCCGGACCCGACACTGGATCGAGCGGATCGGTGCCGGCTTCAAGCTCCTGCGCGTTCGTCGCACCGTCTTCGTCGGTGTCCACCGCGTCAAACGCTTGATAATCTTCAACGGTCAGCTTCTTGGCATCGGCTGGCATGGCCGCCTTGAACGCCTTGAGCGCCTTGCCGTAGGCATTCAGGTTGTCCTTACTGCCCATGGCGCCTTCGTGGCACACCTTGCACGAGTAGGCTTTGGGCTCTTTGCCGGGGTAGGCGGCCTTGTAGCTTTTCTGGTTGTCGATCGTCGCCCAGGCCGACTCCGCGGCCACCGATAACACAACGACCAGCGTCACGCCGGACAACACGCTTCGATGACTGAGCATGCTCGAGCCTCCTCGTGAGGGATCGGGGTGGTTCGCCGAAAGAAATGGTTGACTTGTTGTTGAGTGAGCGCCTCGCAACGCGAGCGCTCCCCGTGACGTTGCGCCAGCGCGGCCTGGGTGAAGGTCTGCAGATCGTCGATGTTGTACAAGTCGACGTGGGAGAAGCTGCTCAGGGATGGGTCCACGTTGCGCGGAACCGACAGATCAACCAGGAGCAGAGGACGCGCGCCCCGCTGCGAATGGACGGCCGAGAAGTCGTTGGCGTCAATCACGTAGTGCGGCGCCTGGGTGCAGACGATCGCGATGTCGACATGGACCATATGCTTCAGCGCCTGCTCCCAGGAGAGCCATCCGCTGCGGCAGAGCGAGGCGAGATCCTGCGCGTTCGCCGGCGTGCGGCTGACGATCCACAGCTGCCGAATGCCGCTCTTGATGAGATGCCGCGCGGTTACCTCGGCCGCCTTGCCCGCGCCCCAGAGCAGCGTGTCGCATTCCGGCAGCTTCGGGCCGAACGCCTGCTTCGCGAGTGAAGTCACCACCGACCCGATCGAGGCCTGCCCATCGGCAATGCGGGTGCGGGATCGGATGGCCTTCGCGCTATGGAGCGCTTTTTGGAAGAGGCGATGGAGCGTCGGACCGGAGGTCCCGTGCGTCTGAGCCGCGAGATAGGCTTGCTTGACCTGGGCGGTGATTTCCGACTCGCCCAGGATCATGGAGTCCAGGCCGGCGGCCACACGAAACAGATGGGCGACGGCCTCGCGGTCGGTCAACGCATACACGTGGTCGCGCAGCCCCTGGAGCGAGAAATCACCGCGATCCGCGAAGAACCTCGCGAAGTGGGACGACGGGGTAGCCGGGTCTGACGTGACGAGATACAGTTCGGTGCGATTACAGGTCGAGAGAATCGCCGCTTCGTCAACGGCCAGGGTCTGATGTAGGCTCCGCAGGGTAGCGGGCAGCTCGTGCGCCGGAACCGCCACACGCTCCCGAATCGTCAGCGGGGCGCTGCGATGATTGACTCCGATCACCAGAAGATGCACGACGCCTCTCGAAGATTGTCACGTCGCGACCACGGAACCGTGTCGTCCATCATAGGACGACTACGCACGATAGCATAGAGAAGATGTATTAATCAAGCGAGTGGCGCGTGCGCGATTGGAGGATGGCTTCGGCTTTCAGCCAGTCGTCCAGCGCTTGGCCGTCTTGCCGTCCTCGCTCTTCATAGAGCGCATAGGCCGCACGCGCGACCTCGTGGGGATCCACCTCAGACGGTGGAGGTGGATGATTGGCGCAAGATTTCTTCCGCACCAGTCGCTGGAACGGCATGGGCGCCTCCCTGTTCAGTGAGGACCTGTGTGAGTTGGGCGATGAGTTCGCTGGAGGCCATCCCCCGGCGCCACGCGACCTCATCCAGACAG
The DNA here is from genome assembly GCA_964624155.1 of uncultured Planctomycetales bacterium. GTDB lineage: Bacteria > Omnitrophota > Gorgyraeia > Aquiviventales > Aquiviventaceae > CAZUWM01. The sequence continues at coordinate 10,964 of CAZUWM010000033.1, read as the reverse complement.
TCCTGGCCTTCGAACCGGACGTTGATGAAGAACCGCTCAAAGACGAGTCGGGCGTGCGGATACCGCTGGATCACCGCGTTGACGGTCTGATCCTCCTGAAGTCCCTTCCATTCGGACAGGATCGCTGGCATCGCGCCCCCCATGTCCCGATCGCTGTGTGTGGTGGCAGCACCACGATAGGCCGGGGACTCAATCGCTTCTATGACGTGCGTCACCTTTCCTGTCGCTTCCACTGAGGCTCTTACGCGGAGCCGTTGCGGAGCAACGCGCGGAGCTTCTCGGGGATGAGAATCGTCACTTTGCCGCGCGAGGAAGCCAGCCAGCCTCTCTGCTTCATGGCGGAGAGCCGTCGGATCGACGTCTCCCATCGGGTGCCCGCCATGCGGGCCAACTCCTGGTGCGTGACGGGAATGGTGGTGCCGAAACTAGCCTTGAGGCGCAGCAAGGTATAGGCGAGACGCTGTTCCACCGGAGCGGAGGCCAAGCTGATCGCCTCAGCCAAGTGGCACATCCGAGCGTGGTACACGGCCAACACGGTGTGGGCAAATCTCGGATGCTTCGTCAGCAGTCGAGCGAACTCGGCTCGCGGGATGCAGATGGCGGTCGTCTCAGTGGCCGCCACCGCTGACGCGAAATAGACTCCCGGTCCGACCACGGCCGAGAAACCGCAGAGGCCATCTTCCGGTGTCACCGTATAGATGGTCGCGGGGGTGCCATGCGGCGAGCGTTTGACGAGATACACCCACCCCCATTGGATCAACCAGATGACGTTGGCCCGCTGACCTGCCTGGAAGAGCGTCTGACCTTTGCGAAACCGACGCAACTCGCACACCGCCGCGATCCGTTTCAGGACGGATTTGGAGAGCCCGTCAAACAAGGGGAGCTTGGCGATGCGATCTTCCATCATGGCGACCACGATAGGGCATGCCGACAGGACGCTCTATGACGAACGTCAGGAAAGACTTATCGGTCAGTCAGGAGACTAGACAATTTGCCGGGCTTCACGATGGTCGTCTTGCCGCGGGACGAGCGGATCAGTCCCTGTTTCCCGAACCGACTGAGGGTCCGAATCGCCGTCTCATGCGTGGTACCGGCGACTTCCGCCAGTTCTTGACGGGTCAGCGGGATCGTCAACCCGAATTTCTTCGAAAGGGTCAGAAGGATCTGGGCGAGTCGGGTTTCAGCTGAGTCATACACCATACACGATTTGTACTCGACCTGACGAAGTCGATCACAAAACAGACACAGCGTCTCTTGGGTGAAGGCGGGCGAACGCTCCATCGCCTCGTGGAAGGCATCGCTGGGGATCCGGACCACGACACTGTCTTGTGCGGCAATCGCGTCGGTGGGATAGGTCTTGCGATCCAACGCAGGCAAGCAGCAAAAGGTCTCACCCGGCGTCATGACGCAGGTGGTGGACACCTTGCCATCCGCCAGGAATTTCATCAGGTGCACGCGGCCGGTCTTCACGATCCACACCGCATCGGAGGATTGTCCCGCGCGGAAGATCGTCTCGCCTTTCGTGTAGGACCGTGCTTTCGCCGCCTGCGCCAACCGACGACGCTCGACGGCGTTCAACCGCTTGAAGGGCTCCACACGTCCGAGAAGCTCTTCCATCATGATGTCGATATTGTACCACACCCTCGCCTGACCGCCCGCAGACCGAATTCAAACTTCGACACGCCGGAGAGCCGCAGATGAGCGCCGTAGCGTCGGCTCAACGCCGTGATCGCGGATCGAAAGATGGGAGGTGAGGCGGTGAGGTTCTCGACCTCGATCTCCAGCCGGCGCGCGACGATCCGACGGCCCTTGCGAACACCGACACGATCCACATCCAACTCAACCCGCTGGCCCTCCTTGGCCAGGATGAGGGTCGTTCGATCGGTCACGACGGTGAAGAGCGGATGGAGCGGCCGTGCGCCGATGACGCGCTTCACCCGACGCATGGGCCCAAGAGACAGTGTGCCTTGCGCGACCTTCCCTCGCTGCTCAGGACGGATGCGCGAGGTCACCTCCAGGCGGCTCGCCACGCCGTTGCGGTAGCTCAAGGATTTTTTGAACGTCACTTCGTGAATCGATCGCGTTTCGCGCAACTTCAGCACCGACTTGGCGCGCCACAGGCGCAGGTCCTCGGTGTCAAAGTAGGTGTTGCGCTGACGCTCGTGATGTCGGCGGATGACCTGAAACGAGCCCAAGCTGGTCAGCCGTGCCGCCGCGCGGTGGACCGAGGCATCCGCCACCAGGAATCTTGTCTCCCGTTCGACAGAGGCTTTCATCTGCGGTAATCTGCGCACCGTTCTGCGATCATCTGCGTTTCACACACTGAACCGGAAATACATCAGATCGCCGTCCTGCACGACGTACTCTTTCCCTTCGACACGCCACTTCCCCCGCTCGCGGGCCACCGCTTCGCTGCCGCACGCGATGAAATCGTCATAGCCGATGACCTCAGCCCGAATGAAGCCTCGCTCCATATCGCTGTGGACCTTGCCAGCCGCCTCTGGGGCCCTCGCCCCTCGGTGGACCGTCCATGCGCGATCTTCCTTCGGCCCGACGGTGAAATAGGTGATGAGATCAAGCAGCGCGTAGCCCGAGCGGATCATCTGGCGCAGCCCGGGCTCCTTCACGCCGACGGCCTCCATATACTCCGCGCGCTCCCCATCGCTCTCCAGCGCCGCCAGCTGCGCTTCAATCGCGCCGCAGATCACAACGACCTGCGCGCCCTCCGCTTTGGCGATCGCCCGGACCGCCATCAGCTGTGGAGTCTCCTGGGCCGCGATCTCGCGTTCATGAATGTTCGCGACATAGAGGACGGGCTTGGCCGTGAGGAGATTGAGCGGCTTGACCATCTCCATCGCTTCCGGCGCAAGCCCGGCGACCATCCGCCGCACAGGCTGTCCCTGATCCAACCACTTGACGATCGACTGGAGCACCTGAAGGGCTGTCACGGCTTTTTTGTCGCCGGACTTGGCGGCCTTCTCCAGGCGGGTGATCGTCGAGGTGACGGCGCTCAAGTCCCTGAGTGCGAGCTCGGTGTTGATGATCTCGATATCTCGCTGCGGATCGACGGAGCCGCTGACGTGGACCACCTGGTCATCCTCGAAGCAGCGCACGATGTGCGCGATCGCATCGACCTTCGCGATATGGTTGAGGAACTGGTTGCCGAGTCCCTCGCCTTGGCTCGCACCCTTGACCAACCCGGCGATATCCACAAACTCAATCGTGGTCGGCACCACCCGTTCAGTCGGGACCAGCTGACCCAGTGTCGCCAAACGCGGATCCGGAACCGGCACCACCCCGACGTTGGGATCGATCGTGCAGAAGGGGTAGTTCTCCGCCGGCACCCGCGAGCGGGTCAGCGCATTGAAGAGGGTGGACTTGCCCACATTCGGCAATCCGACAATGCCACACGTGAATCCCATACCGCGATTATAGCAAAACTGCTGGAAGGCTTACGGCGAAACGCGAAACCCCGAACACCCTTTGGGAAGGAGAAAGGGACGGAAGAGCGTCGGAGAGGAGTAGATTAACGCTGCGACGCTACAAGAAACGGCTTTCTAGGCGAGCTCCTCTGGATCGGCGTACTGAGGCGGAGATTCTCCAACGCTGCTTGTAAGTTCGGCCAGGAGGTCTCTAAGGTCGTTGATCCACGCCTGTCGCATCGGTGCAATGATCTGCTTATTGGCGACCTCCAACGATGACGCCAGCTGGCGCTTCGCAACGAGCCACGAGATCAAAGGCCCGACGAATACTGCCAACGCAGCGACAATGAGCGACAGAACTGGTATTGATTTATCCATCTCCTTCGCCTAGTCGTAGAAGCAGGCAGTGTCCCATATGTACCAGCCCAGATCAGCGAGGCGGGGTTCACGGAGAACCAGCACGATTCAAAACAACCCACAAAGACGTGACCCTCGCTCGCCCAGCCGAAAAACTGTCTTTAGTGCATCCGAAGCTGCTCTCCACGCGACCGCGCCGTCGTCATCCCAAGTTAGTACGTTGATCTCAAAACCGCCTTCATGGCGTCGGAAAAGGACGGCTGTGTTCCGGTAATCAAATCCTCCCTGTGCCTGAGTAGGAAGATTTATGCGCTCCATCTTGTTGTTCCCGTGCCAAGTCAAGGGCCGGTTTGTCCAACTGCGCCTGCGAAGTGTCAAGGTCGGATGCCCGATTGTGATATGCGCCATTCCATAATTGGTATGGGTGAATCCGAAGAATCGGTTCGCGCCTCGCGGTAATTCTAATTGATTGTGAGATCCGCCTGAAGACATAGAACCGGCCTCAACCCAGAAGTGATTGAAGGCTGTTGGCGAAATGCCACCAGTTGTGATTGCCTCCCAGAAGACGGGCTTCTCACCAGGCCTGATCACCGGAGGATGAAGCTTAGGGTCGGGTTCGACCACACGTTTCCTAGGGCGTTTCCACTTCTTGCGGTATTCGTTGAGCAGCGTTCCTGTGAGTGGAGAAGTATTGAAAAGGAGTTCCGTCCAAACATCGTTCCATCCGATATTTTCTGGAGTCTCTTTGCCAGCGACGACAACTTCTGTATTGGCGATAAGAGCGCTGTTCGTCAGATTGGCAGAACCGACAACGTATCCGGTGCTTTTCGGAGCATCGAATAGATAGAGTTTTGGATGGTACGCTTTGCCGGGCAGCAACCCCGGCCTGTTGACAACCTCCGGATTCGCAATATGTACCTTGCTCACCGGCAAGCTCGCAAGAAATTCAAGCGCCCCAGGGTCCGTAAGACCAAAATCGAGTGAAGTGACGAATTGCTTTTCGCTCTTTTCCCATTGCCTCTGCCCCATCCTGGTAGAAACACGCTGCACAAGTCGTTCGCAACCGCGCCTTGTTGAATAGGCTACTGCCCAGCGAATTTGTTGCACGTCGGGGTCAGCAACCTCATCAAAAGCAAACAACACCTGGCTTGGGCAGCGACTGTTTTGGGCAAAGATTTTCACGCTTCCCCCCTTGCATTGCGCATCTAGCTGCGTCTTCGCTTGGCTCGGAGCGAATGAATCAGACCCGCAAGTTTTTCAACGGCTGCCTTCGTATCGCCCAAGGACATTCTACGCTGCGCAAGCGCTGAGACGACCACTTGATCGATCTGTAAGCGGTGGTGTCGCAGGCTGGCCATGTCATACGTCAAATTGAGTGTTTTACGTGCCAAGCTTGTCAGGCATCGCTTCGCCGAATCTGACAAGATTGGGAGAGGGAACTGACGCAAGTGCGTGGCCTCTAACTTCAGCGCACCACCGCCCAGAATAGCTCCGAGAGCCTCCATGCATAGTGCACCCCATGTACTATTGAGAACGGCGAAAATAATTTCGGCTGTCCAGACACCATTTTCACACCACAGTGTGGAAAAATTGGCATCAATTAGCACGGGCGGGTCGCTATTCAGGACCGCACTTGGCTCATCGTGAATAATTCGGGGCACACAAACAGAGGCGGTGTGACGCGGCGCAAAATCAGGCACCATGTACCACATTCGTCTTACTTCTCCGTCCGGTTGCGCCGGAGAATTGCTGATTTCGCTTGGCCCTAGACCATTAGGCCTTACCGCTGACAGATCAGGAATAAGTGTACGGGTTTCCCCGCGAACAAAATGAGTACGGGCAGCAAGCCGGACGTACTCGGCAAGCTCTTCTGGCATAACCCTGTATCGTTTTCGCGCCGCAGCTCCATTTCGCGGCATGTCTTCCGGCAGGAGGAATGCCCTGAGGTCAAGCAGCCGTCCACGAAGCGAGTCCGAAGAAATTCGCATTCTCAACACTTCGACCTGCCGACGGAGGACGGGTTTCAACGTAGATATCGGCACTGTCATTCGCCGCCTGCCAAAGAGATCGCTGGTTAGTACGGGCACTAAATCATCATTCGCCGTAGCCCCATCTAGCTCGACGTAAAAGAAGGCATTGCAACCAGTGCGTAGCCCTTGCCCAACACGGATCGGTTCGGAGGTTAACAAACGTGTGTTGCTCAAAAAACTTGGCTGCAGGCGGGCGGCGATTGATGCTGGCAACGTAGAAGGGGAGGTGACGGCGACTAGAGTTGAACGTTCTCCTTCAAGTTGTTGAAGCCACTTTACCCCTCTCGACACAGCAAGCACTTCGTCGCGCTGGCATTTCCATGAAACGCGCTTCACCTTCACACCCGCTCGCAACCCGGTACCGCGCTCCAACCATTTTGCAAACTCACCTTCAGGATACGCACCTGCAAATGAATTGCCGACGTGACTGTGAGCAGATGCCGCTACAGGTCCAATCTCTGCAAATGGGGTGCTGTCACATTCGCAAGAACGGTCCCACAAAGGCGTAACCGCTTGCTCGGTTGATAACCTGCGTCCAACGACCAATGAAACGGGAACGAGCGCATCTTGGAACCACCGCTGGCCAAATTCTTGAACGATGGCTAGCGGTTGAAAGAAACGCAGGAAGAAGTAACGGGCGATCCTTGCATAGTCCCTGTTCAACCACGTCTGAGGCACAACCAAGGCGAGCACACCAGATGGCGCAGTCAACAGTCCACACAACAACCAGCTTGGAAGGGACAGGTCGGCCAAGCCAGAGTAAGAGCGAATCAGATGCTGCCAAATCAATTGTTCTTCAGGCGGAGATAGTTTAACCGCAAGTCTGTCCAAGGCGCAGCGTGTCGCCTCAGCACTTAACAACTGCACGCCATTTCCTCTCGTTCCATTTGAGAGTGACTGGTAGCGAACATACGGTGGGTTCGTGATGACCAAATCGAATCGGCGTGTGTCATTCCAGGTCGTCGCAGCGAAAGAATCGCCATGAATGAAGCATCCTCGCTTAAATCCAAATTCCTGCACGCATCGTTCAACGCGCCACTTACCCAACCTTGCCGCCTCCCGCTCAATCTCGACCCCCATCAATTCATCGGCATTCAAACGAATATTCCTAGCTCGTTCGGCCGCTGCTTCAAGAAGATCCCCGTGGCCGGCCATGGGATCGACGACGCTCCTCTGGTCGTGACGCACCGCCAGAGCTGCCAAAAGCCTCCCTGTCCGCAGGCCCGTAAAGCATTGTCCCAGTTGCTTACGTCTTGCGAGTGGGACACTCATCATAAGCAGCAAGCGTCCTTCGGCCAAGGAGCTGGGTAAAGAGCAGATGCCCATCATTGGGTCGATCTCGCAATGGCCAGCTTCTCGTAAAACTCGTCAGCATCGATAGGTGGAGAACCATGCTGGTGCAGGTAATGCGCGATAAATCGTGAGTATATGCGGTGTGGCAAGCGTTCCTGGGGGTCCTCTAGCACATCGGCTTGTGCTACTAAGCGCGCAATTGTCTTCTCAAGACTGGCACGGCTAGTCGGTTTCTTCTGATCCTCTGGACTCAGGAGCAACATTGGATCGCCTTTGGCGAAGTTGTCAGTCGTCACCTGCTTGAAGCTGCCTTGCTTCTTATCAAGAATGTTCGATAGTTCAACTCTAAAACCTGCGGCGGAGTAAGCATTAACCAGTGCCTGCCATACATCCGCCTGCGTGGAGTGAAAAACAACCGTGGCCTTCCCGCTTAGTTTTAGAAGCCGGCGCATTTCCAGAAATGCTTTGGTTAAAAGCAATTCGTAAGCCCCGATGTTCTTTGACTGTACAGAACTGACGACTGCTTCATCGCGGGTGCTAGTGCCACGTCTCAACCACGTTTCACTAATGAAATTTACTTCACTGTAAGGGATGTTCCCACCAAATGGAGGATCGGTAAAAACATAATCAACGGATCCATCAGCAAGGTGTGTTCGAGTAGACGAACCATGCCGCACTTCAACCTGTCCTTCCAAACCTCGCAGCGCGGCGAATGCTCTATGAATAGTCTTCATCTTCCGGTGCAGGCCGAGAAAAATATTTTTCTCTACCGGCAACCCACTGATGTAGAGAACCCCGGGTTGAGCGCTAGTCAAAGCGAGGTCGGGTTGGCCTTCCTTTGCCACAACCCGTGTCATCAGGGTTGAGTGGCTGCTGTTGTAACTTGAAATCCAAAAACGCAGGGCATCTCGGATCGATCTGGGCTCGTTCTCCACCAATTCTAAAATAGTGGCCAGTGCGATTAGATTCCGCCGCGTGTAAAACTGATGAACATGAGTAATTCCGTCGTGGTATCCAGCACGCCAGAGATCGCCCCAAGCCACGCCACCTTTTCCCATCATCGGAACAAGTGGAACGGTCTTTGGGATAGCTTCATCTTGAATTCGCGCGAGCAGCGCCAAGTCGAGGTCGGTCGGTCGTCTTGTCCAGAAGCGCCGTCCCGTAATACCATCAACACGTGCCAGCCGCCGCGCCTTGCTTGTACATTCAGTTCTAAGCAACGAATCAAAACCGCGCTCAAGAACTCTTTGCGTAGTACCGAGGTTTGCAGTCTTACCACATGCTGTACATTTCCATTTATCCGCGATGTGCGCAGGATTAAGTTGAACACATGCATCCCAAAGAGTTTTGATCTTGTGGCAGCTGGGGCACTCTATCAAATCCGACCAGATGATATGCCGTATGAGGGCTTCGACTCCATGCTCATCTACAGTACGATACATCCATCCGCAACGGGTCTCGACTTCATGAAGGAGCCGGCTGGCTGCAGCAAAGAACCGATTGGGGTCAGGTCGAGAACAAAGGGTCTCTCCGATGAAAGATCCCAATCCGCCCAATTCATACACCACTGCGCGACGCGGCCCCCAAGCTGGGTTTAGACCCCGTGCTTTAGCCGCTGCTACAAGCTCTTCGGGAGGTTTTGAGCAGAGAAGTGCAGCTAGTGCAGTTGTGCAGCTGCCACCAAACCCGTCGAATACCAAATCTCCTGGCTTTGTGTGGCACGCGATCATCAAGGCAATGCTGTCGGGCGAGATTTTGGTGGGATACCAATGTGCGTGGAACAACGCGCCGTTGCGAGTTGCCCCAAGCGGCTTTTCGTAAAGCGATTTCAGCATCGAGGATTCATGGTAACTGCTACTTAGGTATCCTGAACAGAGAGATAAATCGACCTTGGATCGTGCACGTCTGTACAAAAAATGGCTTGAGGGCGCGGTTACGCGGCTCAAGCCGAATGCGGTGCTTCTCCTTGTAGAAATACTTGAGGGTGGCCTCGTTATTTTCAGTCAGCGCGACTACCAGATCCCCGTCCTTTGCAACGTTGGTTTGCTCCGCGATGACCACATCGCCATCCAGAATGCCGTCCTCAATCAGGCTGTCGCCCTTGACCTTGAGTGCAAAATATTTGCGACCCTTGTTTGGGATCAAGAGCGCAGGGACCTGAATGGTGTCGTGGCCCTCGATTGCTTCGATGGGCTGGCCGGCCGCGATGGTTCCTGCCAACTGGATTTCTCGAACGTGGGATCCGCCGTTCTTGCTGATTTGAATGGTCCGTGGCCGATTGTCGTCCTTCCGGAGGAAACCCTTTTGCTCTAGTGCGCGAACGTGGAAATGGGCTGTCGAGACAGAGGAAAGTCCAAGGTGTTTCTTCACTTCTTCCAGGGAGGGGGCGTAGTCGTGCTTCTTGATGAAGGCCTTAATGAAATCGAGGACCTGTTTTTGTCTCTTGGTGAGCATCAGGTTGAGTTTCGATTTACTTTCGATGATAGTATTTTCTTGGAACGGAGTCAACAAAAAGATTCACCTCCTGTCTGGCGGCCACCCCATGCCGGTGGCGGGCCCCCAATAGCTTGTTTCACCGAATGTATATAGTGAGCCTTGACGTTTCGCAAACAAGTGGTTGCGTAACGGGGCTAATTCAGGCGGGCAGCGTGCTGGCCGTTGAAGGAGAGTTTTTGATACACCCGGAGGTATATTAAAAGTGCAATAGGTTAACTCCCAGCTAACCTATGACACTATCACTATACCGCACCCGCTCCCATAGGTCGGCGGGGATCAAGCACAGCGGGGCGCCGGTATCGACGATAGCGGGCTGCATGAACAGATCCTTGGCGGGAGTCTCAAATTGGACGTTGCAGAGGAGGCGAATGTGGGCGATGCCGCGATGGAGGAACTCGACATCGGGCAGACGATGGAAGGTCAGCCCGATCCTAGTAGACATGCCGGCCGGTTTCGACGTAGACGACGGCGATGGGTAACCGCCGTCCCGTCTTGGCCCGGGCCCGCTCCTGAGCTTTGACCGAACTCTTTGAGGCGGCCACGACTTGCCGGTTGACTACCGCGACCCATCGATCTCGATAGCGTTTGACCAAGTCGGGGTAGTGGTCAAAAGCCCATCGCTGGTCCCGCCAGTAGCTCTTGGGAATCGGTTGGCTAGCGCTTTCTGCTATTGGTGACATCAGTTCACCTCCGTCGATGACGAGAATAGCACGCGCCTGCCTGAGACGCAAGATGTAACATCAAGTAATCGAGGGGTCTCGAGGGGTCAGGACTCCATCATGCTCAGACCGCACACAAAAAACCCGCTAAGCATCTTAGCGGGCCGCAAACAGCTTGGATAATCGGCTGGCGAGCTACAGACACTCCTCGGGGATCGAGAGCGGGTCTAAGACGTTGCAGTCGTCGTTGTCGGCGCCGATATCCTCTTCGCTGCTGTCGCTGTCAGGATCAAGCTCGCCACCGGTTCCGGTGAGCGCGTCTCCTAGCGTATCGCTGCCGGCGCTGACATCAACAATCAGGTTGCCCTCAGTCGTTTCAGTGCTGGCATCGATCGTGGTCGTGTCGGTGACGACACCCACATCGAGCGCGGTGTCGGCGTCTTCCGTCACCGGCTCTGTTATTCCCCCAAGATCGGTGCCGGTGTCTACATCCACGTCGACCTCGATGCCGGCGCCCCCGGAGGTGTCGGGCTGACTTCCGCCGGTTCCAATATCCACGTCCACATCCGTCGTCCCGCTGCCAACCTCCACGTCAATGATCGGTGCCCCACCACCGCCACCGCCGCCAACAGATCCAGTGCCACCGGCACCTCCACCGCCACCTGTCTCCACACCGCCAGAGCCAGGAGCAACCCCACTTCCACCGC
>CAZUWM010000032.1:13089-17529 GCA_964624155.1 uncultured Planctomycetales bacterium | reverse complement strand
CCCTGGTCGTGGACAGCGTCAGGCGAACGAGACCGTGTAGCCTCTTGACAGGCTTTTTCATAGGTGACCCTATTGCGCGTTTCCTGCGCGTCCGCGCTGATGTACAACTCTTTCACGACACCCATTAATTCCTCTCTGTTACGAACCGCTCACAATCGCCATCATCCCGAGCGCGACCTGATCGCTTGCAACCTCACGGCCCTCGATGACGCGCAGCGCCTGTCCGCTCGGCTCATGCACCACCTGCGCCGAGACGCCATACCGGCCAAGTGGAAGCCGCGAGGGAATGAGCACCCTCAGATGTTCACGGATGATCGTTCCTGTCGGCCACTGCGACAGCGGACGAATCCGAAATCCCAAGGGATGTGTGAGCGTCTTGACGATTCGCCCCTGCGCATCCCGCCAGGTCAACACCACATCATAGCGGCTCTCGGCGGGCGATTCCAGTGACCAGTCCAAGTCGAGCGGCGTGACCGATCCTCGCGTGCCACGCATCACCTCGGCCTCAAGCGACTTGCGCAGGTTCAGTCCCCCTTCGAATCTCCACCAGGATGGAGCGTCGGTATCTGCACCGGCGTTGACCGCCTCGTACAACGGGGCCCAGGCCGAGGGCGGCTCACTGCGTCGAAGCAGCAGGAGACTTTCTACCGCGTCCTCGACGCGCCACGACGCCCCCCGAAGCGCGTTGGCGAAGCGGACAGACTGATCCGGTCCAAATGCCAGCAAGAGCATCCAGAGGGGATCCTTCAGATCCACAAGCAGGTAGTCAGCGGAGGAAGCGATCCCAATGTCCATGCGAAAGAGCTGCCGTCTGAGCGAGAGGGGGGCCAGAAATTGAAACGTGGCCGCGACAGGGGCTGCCGGGGGGATTCGCGCGATGAGCCTGGCCCGCTGCTCGTCCAGGTCGGTCCGGATCAACCGATCCGGAGAACGGACGAACACAAACAGCGGCCCCCACACGACCTGGGTCCAAAGCGAACAGCACAGGAGCGTCGCGCCCATGACGCGAGGTCCCCATCGACTTCTCCCGATGAGCCGACGCACACGGACGATGCCGTAGACGGTCCCCACCATGAGGAATGGCGCGAGGGTCGCGCTGTAATGAAACTGGATGAAGTGGTGTTGCCACCACCGGGACAACATGTGCTGCAGAAAGAGCGGCAGCGCCACGAGGACCTTGTCGAGCCCTCCAAGGGCCAGGAGCGCCGTTGGGGCAACAAGTTGCCATAACCACCGGCCGTTTTCCTCGGTCAGGAGCAGCGACTTCACGTGAGACAGACCAGCAACCACTAAAACACTGCCCTGCCCGGAGGACGGGGCGAGGTGGGTATACTGCCGTAAGTTATTCGGCGCGATGATCTCGGCGCCGACGGCTGCCCGAGGCAAGATGACGCCTACGGCCACCACGAACCACGCCATCGAAACCGCCGCCACCGTCCCCCACCACCACCTACTGTGTCCCCGTGCCATCCCGACCAGACCGAACATCATGACGACCAGCGGGAGATTCTCCTTCAATGACGCGCAGAGGATGGCTAGGATCGCGAAGAGCCGGCGGCGATCCTCCACAAACGCCACCCACATCCCCATCAGGATGAGGGGCGAGAGCGACTCATAGTCAAAGCCGTCGGCCAACACCCACGTCAGCGGCGCGTAGAGCAGAAACGCCGCGACGACGCACAGGGCCAGCCCTTCTCCCAACCGCTTCACCGCGATCCGATACAGCAGCACGGCCGCCAGCGTGCCGGACATCACTTTCAGCGTCAGCAACAGCACGGGAGGCGGGAGCAGGCGATACAGCGGTGCCAGGAGATAGGTCCACAGGTTGACGTGCACGCTTAGGAAATGAGCCCCGTGCATGGAACTGAACGGGTGGCCGTGGCCAACGTTCCAGAGGATCTGCGAATACAGCGCCAACCCCCAGTCGTGGTAATCAAATGCCCGGTAGCGAAGGATCGCCACCGCCTCCCATCCAATGGCCGCAACGGCCGTCATCCCCCACACCAACGCCCTCGAAGGAATCGGCCGCTGAAGCCAGGGAGGGATCATCGCTCGGTCTCGTAGGCCACGATGGCGAGGACGGCAATCGCGGCGGTCTCTGAGCGAAGCGTCAGGCGGCCGAGCGACACCGGCACCGCGCCGGCAGCGACGGCTTGCTGCACCTCGCGGTGGCTGAAGTCGCCCTCCGGACCAATGAGCACGGCGACCTCGGCAATCCCAGAGGCGGCGCGCTGCAGGACTTCACGCAACGGTGTCCCCGCCACCGCCAGGGTGGGGATGAGCACGAGGGGAAGGCGTTCAAGCGACGGCAACAACTCCCTGAGCCGCTGCGGGACGTCCACCGTCGGCAGCGCCGTCTGGCCGCACTGCTTGGCGGCCTCACGGACAATCCGCTGCCACCGAACCTGCTTGCGCTGGGCCTGGTCGGCATTGAGCCGCACCACGGTGCGCTCAGTGAGCAGGGGGGTGACTCGACCCACGCCTAACTCCGTCGCTTTCTGCACGAGCCAATCAAACCGATCGGCCTTCGGAATCGCCGCTCCTAACCACAGCCGTTGGGTCGTCTTCAGCCGATCGGTTCGCTGATCCACCCGCACAAGGCACGCATGGATCTTCAGCGCCGTGATGGTGCCTCGATACTCCGCGCCGGTGCCGTCGATGCAGATAAGGCGATCGCCCACCGTCAACCGCAACACCTTCCGCAGGTGGCGCAGCTCGCGGGGATCGTCAAGGATGATGGTGGACGCGTTAATGTTTGCAGGAGAGACCAAAAAGCGATGCACAAGGATAACTACGAGTTTCGATCAGGCTTCGGGATTAAGCCGGCAAGCATTGTAGACCGCATTGGAGATTTCTCTAATTTCAAATCTCTCATCTCCAATGCTCTGCTCTTTTTCGCCTCTGGCGAAAAAGAGCAGAAGCAGAGGGGGATCGAACCCCTGACCTCGTGAGTGCGATTCACGCGCTCTCCCAACTGAGCTACTGCCCCGTCGTGTGTGCGGCGAACAGCTCAAAGCCGTACTGGGCGAAATGGCGATCAAAGGCAAACGCCGTCTTCAACCCCCAGGACTCCATGATCGCAAAGCTCGCGCAATCCACGAAGCTGAAGTCCTTGTCATCGTATCGCTGAAAGATGTTCCAGGCTCGACGGCGGAGCGGTTCATCAACATCGACGAGTTCAGCCAGACGGCTCTCGAGCACCAGGCGGCCAAACCGGACGGCGGCCGGATGCCCGACACGATAGCGAATCAGCGTGAGGGTCTCTGCGAAGACAAAGTCCGAGAGAAGGAGTCCTGCGCGCAAGGTTTTGAGGCGATCGGTCAGGTGCTCGGCGTCTCGGTGGCGTTCGTCACGGTCGTCATACACCGCGAGCCACGCGCTGGTATCGACGAACACCCTCATCAACGGCAGGAGGCCTTCGGTCGTCCGTAGAGATAATAATCATGGCACCGCGAGAGATCGCCATCTTTGCTGCGGACGGCACCCACCAACCGCCAAATCGGGTCCTTCTCGTAGGCCCGCTTGGAGGGACGGTGGTTGCACTCGAGGAAATCCAACAACGAGACGCGGATCACCTGCGCCAGCGACTGGCCCTTGCCTTTGGCAAAGGTGGAGGCCTGCTGGTGAAGGTCCGCCGGAAGGTAGATCTGCGTGCGCTTCACGGTTGTCTTCATTATACTGTATACAGTATACAGCACGGATTAAGGCGTGTCAACACCTCGCTGGTCGGGGCCGGGGAGCTACAGCCCCGTGTTCTGTACCGTCAACCGTTCGCATCCCCCTCATGTCCACCGGTGTCGCACTTACCCTCCAGGAACCTGGCAATTGAGAGCGGCCAAGCCTGATTTGTAAACCTGGAATTCATAACCGCTCACGCACCCGCTCATCGTCGAAAACTCCTGAGAGGAGTCGCGCCGGATGCGTGCTATAAAGTCGTCCGTACACAGCGTACTGCCGGCGGGGGCGCACATGACCTGAGTGGGATCAAGTCTGAAGTACTTCAACGAACCCATCAGCGAGATGCTGGAAGCATCAAAGTCCAAGGACGCAAGGCTGGCCGCATACTGGCCATAGTTTGAAAAGTAGCGCGCCTGGGAGCCACGGATCGCTGTGAGGATATCCATCGCCTCGGTCATGCGGGATCGCCACTGCCCCTAAGATGCCGATGATGACCACCACCATCAAGAGTTCGAGTAAAGTCACCCCTCTACGTTGTTCCATGAAGGGTTCTTCGGGCGGGGACAGGATTACAGCACTCCTCAAGCCTTTCGGGGGTGTCTCTTCGGCCCTCCACCGTAAGGAGGTCGCAGCGGGCGTCCATTCAGAAGCGCGCAGGGCGCCCCACTAATCAGTGGGGGATCCTGAGATGCCCCAGAACCCACCCAAATCTGTGGATCGTCTGGTCCGGCGGATCAACAACCCGGGGAGACGACACCAGCC
>CAZUWM010000032.1:0-12989 GCA_964624155.1 uncultured Planctomycetales bacterium | reverse complement strand
AATCTGTGGATCGTCTGGTCCGGCGGATCAACAACCCGGGGAGACGACACCAGCCGGTGTCGCCGTCACCGTGTAGTTGGGGTTGCACCCGCTGTTGGTCGAGAACTCCGTATTATTTCGCGCCATGCTCACCGAGAAATTTGTACAGATGGTGGTTGCTCCGCCGTCGCAGTTTGCCGGGGTAGGGCTCAGTATCGGCCCGCCAAAATATTTCAATGCGCCCATCAGCGCCGATGTGCCGGCGTCAAAATCGAGCTGGGACAGGCTGCTCGCGTAAGAGCTGGTTCTCGAATAGTAAAACGCCTGGGCACCGCGGATGCCGAGGAGGATATCACGCGCTTCGACCGTGCGCGATCGCTCGGCCATCTTGATATACTGGGGGATGGCCACCGCTCCGAGAATGCCGATGATGACGACGACCATCAACAACTCCAACAATGTCACACCCTTCCGTCCCGTCATCTCCTTCCCTCCTTTGTGAGATATTCCATGATCTCTAGTGTACCATAAATTAGCCAAGGACACCGACTGATTGGAAGATCGGCAGGTACATGGCGATCACGAGTGTGCCGATCACCACCGCCATGACCATGATCGCGATGGGCTCAAAGAGCACGGTCATGCGCTCGATGAAGGTGCTGACCTTCATTTCATAGTACTGCGCAACACGGGCGAGCATGTCGCTCAGCTTCCCCACCTCTTCGCCGACCAGGACCATCTGCACGACCATGGGGGGAAAGAGTCCCGTCGCCCCCATCGGGTCGGCCATCAAGTGGCCGGTGCGCACCGATTCCTTGATTTCGCCGATGGCGCGGCCGTAGAGGCGGTTGCTGGCACTGCGCTCCATGATCTCCAAACTATAGAGGATCGGCACCCCGCTGTCCAGCATGGCGCTGAGGCCCTGGGCAAACTGGGTTAACTGCAGGTACACGAACAGCCGATCAAAGACCGGGATGTGCAGCAGCAGCCGATCCAGGAACCACCGTCCCTGCTCGGTCTTGAGCAGTTGGACGACGACGGTGACGACCACCGCCACCGCCAGCACGACCAGCACGAAGCGCTCCTGCAACAGATTGCTTGCGCCAATGACAAGCTGGGTGAGCAACGGCAGCGGCGCATTGACCGACTCAAAGAGCGCGGCGAAGATGGGAATGATTTTGAGCATGAAAATCATGGTGGCCCCGATGGCGGCGATCACCAAGGCGACCGGATAGGTGAGCGCGGTGACCGCCTTGCGCTGGATGTTGCGCACCGAGTTGAGATACCGCGCCAGGTGATTGAGCGACTGCGGCAGATGCCCGCTGGCCTCGCCGGTTTCCACCACGTTGAGCCACAAATCCGAGAAGATGCGTGGGTGTTTGGCGAGCGCCTCCCGAAAGGAGCTGCCGGCTTCGATGTCCCGGCGGACCTGATTCAGCGCGTGGAGGAGCTGCCGGCTTTCGATCTGGGCGCAGATGACCTCGAGGGTTCGCAAGAGCGGCACGCCGGCATCCAGGAGGATGGCTAGTTGTTCGCACAGCAACACCCGATCATCTGTCGTGACCCGCCCGTGCATCCGGCGGGCCACGCGCTGCGCCATCGCCTGGGAGGCCCAGCTCTGCTGGAGGACCAGCTTGGTGACGACGAGGCCGCGGTTCTGCAAGACGGAGAGGACTTCATCTTCGTTGACGCCTTCCAGGTGGCCGACGGTTTCGGTGCCTTGCGTATCCCGGGCGGTGTAGGCGAACAGCGGCATGCTATCACGGATCACCACAGATGGCACAGATCAATTCCCTCTGTGCTATCTGTGTAATCTGTGGTGTTCTGTGCTTTCATCTGTGTCATCTGTGTTACGTGCGGTCGAAGACGACGACGTTGGCCAGCTCTTCAAGGCTGGTGATGCCCGCGCGGACTTTTTTCAAGCCGCTCTGCCACAAGGTCACCAGGCCGTTCTTGACCGCCGCGTCTTTCAGGACGTGTGAGGGCGTGTTTTTCGTCACCAGATCCAGCAGCTCCCGATTGAAGGACATGATCTCGTAGATGCCGACGCG
Source organism: uncultured Planctomycetales bacterium (assembly GCA_964624155.1). Taxonomy (GTDB): domain Bacteria; phylum Omnitrophota; class Gorgyraeia; order Aquiviventales; family Aquiviventaceae; genus CAZUWM01. The sequence goes on along the minus strand of CAZUWM010000032.1, from coordinate 10,959 downwards.
CCCTCGGTAGCCGGTGTGGTTGCACGACTGGCACCCTTTGGCTTTATAGAGGAGATCTTCGGCGATGCCGAACTGCTCGCGAAGAGCCGGCAGCGGCTCGTACGCCTGCCGGCAGTCCTGGCAGAGGCGGCGGACCAATCGCTGGGCCACGATGAGCGAGAGGGTGGAGGAGAGCAGAAACGGCGGGATGCCGAGATCAATCAACCGGGTCACGGCGGTGGGCGCGTTGTTGGTATGCACCGTGCTGAAGACCAGCCGCCCGGCCAAGGCGGCCTGGATGCAAATCTCCGCCGTCTCGATATCGCGGATCTCCCCGACCATGACGATATCGGGATCTTGGCGGAGGAACGCCCGCAGCCCCTGGGCGAAGGTCAGGCCGATGGCGGCTTTCACCTGCACCTGATTGACCCCCTCGAGACGGTATTCGACCGGGTCTTCGATGGTGAGAATGTTCTTCTGCGGAGAGCGGATTTCACTCAGGGCGCCGTAGAGGGTCGTCGTTTTGCCCGATCCCGTCGGCCCGGTCAAGAGGATCAGCCCGTAGGCTTCACGAATCGCCTGGCGGAAGAGCTCCGTCTCTCTCGGCTCAAATCCCAACTGCCCCAAGTCGAGCAGCTCCGGCGCCTTCTTCAGGATGCGGACGACCAGCTTCTCCCCGTAGATGGTAGGCAGCGTGGAGACGCGGAAGTCGATGCGTCCGCCCTCCATCGTCATCATGAAGCTGCCGTCCTGCGGCAGCCGCCGCTCCGCGATATCCAGCTTCGAGAGGATCTTGATGCGCGAGACGATGGCCGCATGGAGGTGCTTGGCGGGAGGCGAGATTTCATACAGCACCCCGTCGATGCGGTAGCGGACGACCAGCTTGTCTTTGAACGGCTCGACATGGATGTCGCTGGCGCGATCCCGAATCGCCTGTCGGATGATCAGATCGACGAGACGGATGACCGGGGCTTCTTCGGCGGCCTGTTTGAGCTGATCGAGGCTGGTCACGGCCTCTTCGTGCGAGACGGGTAGCTCATCGGTGAGCTCGTAGGATTTGCCGATGGCCTCTTGGAAGACCTCCTCCTCATAGAACAGATCGATGGCCTGTTCCAGATCGGTCTTGGGACTGACCACCGGATTGATCTCGCAGCTGGTGAGGCGCACGAGGTTGTCCATGAGAATCAGATCATGGGGATTGGCGCAGGCAATCGTCAGCGAGCCGAGATGTCGAGACAGGGGCAGCACCAGATGCGATCGGGCAAAGTCGGCGGGAATGAGGGTCTCCAAGCCTTGATCCTTTCGTGGTATCAGCAGCCCGGAGGCCTGCGTGACGTAAGGAATGCCGAGCTGCTTGCCCAGCGCCACGGCGATATCGGCGTCGGTCACCAGACCCAGCTCAACCAGCAGCTGCCCGATGCGCTTGGTCGTCCCCTGCTGCAAGCGCAGCGCCTTCTCGAGCTGCTCCGCGGTGATGAGGCCCGCTGAGACCAGGATGCTGCCTAACTTGTCGCCCTGCTTGACCGTCGCCATCGTTGTCATCACAGAGAATCGCTCAAATAACTCTGTGTAATCTGTGGTTCATCATCTGTGCGATCTGTGGTTACTCCACGAGCTGATTCAGCGTGCTCTCCATCGCATCCTGCCGTGAGATCCGGGGAACGACCGGGCCGACCGACGCCACTTGCGCCTCCGGCTCCTGGAGAATTTGCGGCGTCACAAAGACGATCAGCTCGCTGGTGGACTTGTTGATATCCCTGTGGATGAACGCCTTGCCGATGACGGGGATGGATGACAACACCGGGATGCGCCGCACCACCTCTTCGTCGCTGCGATCAATCAACCCGCCGAGCACCAATGTCTGCCCTTGCTGGACCCGCACCATCGTTTTGGTCGTTCGGGTTTTTGGATCCACGACGTCGCCGGAGCCGCTGGGGGGCGAGACGGCCGCTTTGACTGTCTTGGTCACTTTCGGCTCCAGCATCATGGTAATCCACCCTCCGTCGTTGACCTGGGGGGTCACCAAGAGACTGACGCCGGTCTCCACCCGCTCCGCCGAGACGGAGTTGGTTTGGGTCAGCGGGGCTGAGGTGGTGCTAAACGACACCGCTTGGCTGGTGGTGAGCTCAATGACGGCGCTTTCGTTGTCCAGCGTCAGAATCTTGGGGCGTGCCAAGACCTTCGTCTGCGTATCCTGCTCCAACGCCTCCAAGACCGCTTTCGCGTTGGAGACATCCAACGTGCTCAGGCCGAAGGCGGTCGGGGTGTTGGGCGCCTCACGGCCGAGAAACCCAAAGGGAAAGCGCGTCTTCCGCGAGGAGCCTGGCGTAAACGACACGATGGACTCACCGCTCGCCAGCCACGAGATGCCCAGGTCCTTGGCTTTGGTCATCGTCGTCTCCAGCACCTCGGCTTCGATCATGATCTGTGGGGTTTTCACGTCCAAGGCGGCGAGGGCCGTCTCGATGCGTGGGAAATTCTCGGGACGCTCCGTGACGATGAGGCTGCTGGTTCGCGCATCCACCACCAATTGCCCACCGTCACTGAGCAATTCTTTCAACACGTCGTCCACGCCGACCGAGGAGGCTCCGGATTTGTTGAGCGCCGAGGAGGACAGCCGCGCGTAGCGCAGGCGATAGACTTTGGTCACCATGTCCTCCGTAATCTTCTCTTCCGTCGGCTTGGGCTTGACGATGTAGATTTCGCTGCCCAGGGCGCGCTCGTAATACAGGCGCGCGGACGTCAAGATCTGATCGAGCGCGTCCAGAACTTCCACGTCCTCAAAATAGAGGGTGATCTTCTGGTCGCCGATGCCCTCGCTGGTCGCCAGATTGATGCCGGTCTGCTGGGAGAAGATCTTCAGGACGTCCAGGATGGGCACATCCTGAAACTGCATCGACACCCGCATGGAGGGGTCCTCGCCGACGTCCGTCGCGTCGCTCGAGACGGAGGTGGACATCGTTCGCGCCTGCTCCTCATCGAAGCTGGAAACCGGCTGAGCCCACGTCTCAGAAGGGGGAAGGGGGAAGGGGGAAGGGGGAAGTAGAAAAAGAAGGAAAAGCGCTGCCATAACCCTGTCTCCCGTGCCCTGCCGCTTGTCTCCTATCATGTGTCCTCCTCTATGGATTACTGCCGACGCGGTTCCGCGGTCCAGCGGACCGGTTGCCCCTGAAATTCTCCTGTGACGCCGGTCTTGTCGATCGCAACAATCGTCACACCCTGCACCGTCTCGCCGACCGTGTAGATTTTTCCGTCGATGACCGCCTGAGGTCGCCGCCCTCCCCACATGAGTCCCTGAACCGTTGGAGTCGGCGGGACGACCGGCGCGAAAGCTCCCGAGCCATCGGATGTCGGGGTCGGGCTCAGCGGTGCGGGAGAGGCTTTCTTGACGAGCAAGAGATTCGCCAACGGATCTCTCGCCTCATCGACCTCATACGCCACACTCGCCGAGGGCATCACAGGAACCGGTGCCGAAAAGGCCGTCCCCTCTGAAGGGCGCATGGCGGCTGAGCCCTCGCGGCTCTCCGGCACGCTCCCCAGCGTGTTCACCAGGCCCGACGGCCCGCCGACCTCCCGGAAGAATTCCCACGCCTTCAGTCCGCCCATCGCGGCTGCCGCAAGCAACAGGATCCAGAACCACGTCGAGCGGCGCGGCATCAGAGTGCCTCTCGAGCCGGGGGGAACCCGACGATCAGCTCCGGCGGGACGTGCAAGGTGCTCAGCGTGAGCCGCACATCGGCGTGGCCGCTCTCGGCGCCTCGCGCGATGAGTTGCAGGTCGTCGACTTGAAGAAACCGTGGATGGCTTTCGATGCGGCTCAGGAACCGGCCGAGTTCGTGATAGGTGGCGCTAAACTGGAGGGAAACCCGAAGGACTGTCACGTCCCCTCGGGTTTGAGCAGGATGGGGACTCACCGCCCGCGCTTCGAGGCCCGCGGCCTTGGTCAACTGACTGATTTCTTGCAATAACCAGTCAGGGTCCGCCCGCTCGGCAAAGCGCGTCCGCTGCTGCTCAAGCGCGTACAATGAGCTCACAACCACTTGTTGGAGTTCGTGTTTCTGTCGTGCCTCCGTGAGCTGTTGCTGGATTAGCTCAACGGCCTTGCCGGGCCTCACGTAAGCGACATGATAACCGAAATAGGCACACAACGCAAGGATCACAAGGCCCGAGGTCAAGGTCGAGAGGCCCCCACCGCGTGGGGATGCGTCCATCTCAGTTGACGTGAGGTTCATCATCCTGCCCCTTCTCCCTGCAACGTGAGGGTGAACGTTCGATAACTCGTGTCAGGACCGGCATCGCGGATCGTGATCTCGCCGAGCTGGCTGGTCTGAAACCCGTGAAAAAAGACCGGGTGGCGCTTGAGTTGAGATGACAAGGTGCTGATGACATCCAATTCGTTGCGCGACTCTGGAAGGAAACAGGACCCCATCAGGGTCAACGACGTTTGGCGGGAAGCCCCGATGACCTCCGGGTTGGCGGCGGCAAACGTCAAGCCGTCCAACCAGATGCCCTCCGGCAGCAGATCCGCCAGCAGCGAGAGTTTTTCCGTCACCATCAGACGGCCCTGAATCGCCTGCTGCAGGATGCTCAGCCGCCGATGAATCGCGTCGCTCAACCCCTGAAGTTCTTCCGACGAACGCTGCTCCAGTCCCACGATGAGGGGAGCCGAGACCTGATCACTGAGCGACGACTGGGAGAGGGAGCGGGTGACGCGAAGGAACTCGGCTCTCGCCTGCCGGACCCGATACGTCCCCAAACTCATCAACACGGCCAGCAGACATGCGGCCGCGCTCACTTGAACGGCCACGGTCTTGATGAAGGGAGGCGTGACGATTTTTCGCGCTTTCGCCGTGAGCTTGTTGACGATCTCCAGTCCCTGACGTTGGAGGGAGGCGCGTGCCCTGATTTCGGCACTACTCATCACCAGATGGTGTTGCGTAAATTCCAACGCGAGACGAGGAAACTGCAGCCCCTTGAGCATGAGCCCGAGGGCACAGGCATGCTGTGGCGGGAGGTCGCCCCCGCTGCGGTCCGCGATGGGCAGCGTGCCCATGACCACTGGGCGGTTGAGTTGCTCCGCCAGCCAACCGGTCCACCCGCCGACGACGGCCGGATCGCCAAAGAGCACCAACCGTTCCACGGCGACGGCAGGGTTTTCGCGCGCGAAGAAATCCAGCGACAGCCGCAACTCACTCAACAAGAGTTTGGCGCGCGGGTCTGGTCCTTGTGAATCCGTCGGCACGAGTTCGACTCCGTCTTGCAGCCGGACATCCCGCGAGAACGAGGGGATACGGTCGTTGACCACCACCAGATGCGCCGCCTGACTGGCCAGATCCACCTCGATGAGACCCACGCATCCTCCTGTGCTGCCCCGCAAGGACGCCACGAGGCGTGAGAGACTGACCGACTGCGCCTCGATAAAGGCCGGTGTCACGCCGGCCTGCGCCAGCAAGCCCTGAATCCGCGTGAGCGTCTGCGTGCGAATACCGACGAAGACGGCGTGCATCTGCTTGGCCGCCCGACGCTCGGTCACATGATAATTCCATGCCAACTCTTCGGTCTTGAAGGGAATATGTCGTCGCGCCTCAAATCCCACACCGGCCTCTCGTTCGCCCTGTGGCAGCAGCGGCATGGTAAAGGCGCGCAGGAGGATCTCCGGTGCGGCGATCGTGACCCCGACCCTCGCGCGCTTGGCGGAGACGCCGGCCATCGCGGTGCGCAGGGCTTCGACGATGTGGCTGTCCTCCGGACCCTGCACCGGGACACAGATCACTTTCGATACACGAACCCCACGCAGACCCCGGACGATCTCGATGGCGTCAACCGTCTTGGCTCGTAACACCAATCCCACACGCGTGCTGATCACCATGCGTCGGCATCCTCCCCAACAAAAAACCGAATTCCGCGAACGGGAACTCGGTTGCCTTCCTCTGGTTCCCCTTCGACGCGCTTCGCTTGCTCAGGGGAATCCTGAGCTTGTCGAAGGATTCGGCAACCCGGCTGTCCTCTCGGACCCGTGGCTTTGCGCCCTCACGTTACCGTGAGTTTGCCCGTTCGCCAGCCTATCAAAAATTATGTTGGCTTATGTTCTACCAACAGAAAGTATGCCTGATCGCCTCGTCAGACTTCAAGATGGGACGAGATTTTTTTCACTTGACAGGAAGCAGGAAATTTGATATGACTAATCAACAAATAAATTTTTCCATAAAATCGCCCGATGAACCGCCCCGGGTTCGTCAACGTCCAGTGGGTTCGATGCGCGCAGGTGACGCTCGCCTGCCTCCTGCTGCTTGTGCCCTCCACCTCAGAAGCCAGGCGGCTCTCCCGCCGCTCCACGAACCCGCTACCTTCCCCCTCGCCGTCGGCCGCGCCATCTCCTGGGGCTCCCCAGGACGTCAACACCCCCTTGCCGGATGTGGCGGTCACTCCGATCGTGACACCTTCGCCGAAGCCTTCGCCTTCTCTCATCCAACCGATCACTGATCCGGCTTCGGCGGTCGATGAGCCCTTGCCCGCAGTCGATGTTGAAACGTCTCAAGAACGCGTGCAAGCCCCCGAGGTATCACGGCGCGCGACCAGTCGGACAGGGGTTTCCGCAGGGGTGTTGATTCCATCGCGTCAGGTTGCGAACGTGATGCCTCCCAGTGCCTCCGCGACAGCCATCGCCAGCCCTGCGACCCCAACCACCTCATCAACCTCCTCCCTTGCGTCTTCTGCGACCGCGTCTAGCAAACACGGGTCTTCCGGTTTCAGCTCCATCATGAAGAACATCGTTGCCGCATTGGGATCGCCGCCGACGGTCGATGCCGGTAGCGATCAGACGATTACGCTGCCCAACAACGCCACGTTACGTGGCAGCGCTCAAGATGATGGCAAGCCCAATCCCCCTGGAAAACTCACCGCCACGTGGAGCCTGGTCAATGGGCCTGGGACGGTCAGTTTCAGCCCGCCGGATGCCCTGACGACCACCGCGACGTGTTCTCAGCCGGGCACGTATGTCCTCCAACTGACCGTGACCGATGGAGTCTACACGAGCAACGATACGGTGACCGTGACAGTGGCGTCACCTCCTGCCCCGCCTATCACCAACACTGGCTCCACAATACGCACGATACCGAAACCGAAGCAACCAGAACCACCTCCCCCCGTGATCACGCCGAACGTGAACCCTCTCATCAACTTCATCAGGCCGACTCCCGACGCCATCATCACGGAGTCGTCGCGGGTTGAGCTGCGAGCGACGGCCATTGACCCAGACGGCACGGTGAGAGCCGTCGAGTTTTTCGACGGGGATGTGAGCGTGGCCAAGACGACGGCGCCTGTGGATGGCCAGCTCGCCTTTGAGGCGACCTGGACTCAGGCGTCGGTTGGACGACACATGCTGAGCGCCGTCGTCACGGATGATCGGGGGGCCACCACCCGTAGCGGAGTAACTCCCGTCATCGTGGTCCCGGCCCAGCCGCCGAGCGGCACCGTCCTCATCAACCAGGGAGCGGCCTCGACGACCTCCCATGAGGTCATGCTGACGTTGACCACCACAGCACGGGCGGATCTGCCGGTGTACGTGGCGTTGGCGAACGACGTCGCCAATGAGCAGACCGTGTGGACGATGAGCGAGCTGACGCCTGCCAAGCCCTGGAACTTGTCTACCGGCAACAGCCTCAAGACCGTCTTTGCCAAATTCTCCTACGATCGAGCGCGCTGGTCAACGCCCCCGGCGCTGGACCTGATCGAACTCACCCCGCCGAGTCCCACGATGAAGATTCCCTCCGGGACGTTGCACATCAACAGCGGCGACCCCGCGACCAACACCGTGCGCGTCCGCCTCTCTTTCCGCGTCGATGCCGCCTCCCCGCCACCCACGCTGGTGGCTGTCTGCAACCTCGTCACCCCCACGGCCTGTCGAGAATGGCGTGAGTGGGTGGGCGGCACCCTCCTCCAATTGAACGCGTGGGATCTCGATGGGACTGGGGATGGCCTCAAGACGGTCGTGGCCAAGGTGTGCGCGTCGGCCTGCGACGAGGAGCGACAGTGGTCCGAACCGACGTCGGCGCGGATTCTCTTAGATCGCACCCCGCCGACCACCCCGCGCGTCACTGATGGGGGCGCGCAGACGACCTCGACGACCACGTTGGAAGCGACCTGGATGAATACCAGCGCCGACTTCGAGTCGTGGATCACCGAGTATCAGTACCGCCTCCTCCTGGGCAGCCCAACCGGCCCCGTCCTCATCGATTGGACTTCGACCGCCGTGACGCCATCCGTATCGCTGACAAACCTTCGTCTCTCAACGGGATTTTCTTACTATTTCGCGGTCCGAGCAAAGAACGGCGCCGGCTCGTGGTCCGAGATCGGCACCTCGGATGGCATGCTCGTGGTGAAGGAACCGCCACGAGGCCTCGGCAGTTCGTTCACCATCAACGGCGGGAGCTCACGGTATACCGCCTCGTCCACCGTGTCGTTGCATCTCCAGCTGACCGGCAATGATGAGACGCTTCTCCGAATCCGTTTTGCGAACGCCCCGTCGAGTGCTCCCGATGAATGGAAACAACACCAGGCCTATGACGTGCCGGCAGGCTTGCGAACGTACGTCCATCCCTCGTGGCGGTTGACCGAGGGGAAAGGATCGAAGACGGTCTACGCCCACGTGGAAGACACCGACGGACGCCCGCTCGTCACCTGGGCCGCCTCGATTCAGGTGGATATCACGCCCCCAACCCTTCAGGTGACTTCGGTACGTGATGGGATGAAGGTCTGGGGCCTCTGGTTCGACCCGGCAGCCGTTCAACCGCCCTCGGCTTCCTGTCAAGCCGGGCAGCGTCTCGTGCTGGAGCAGCCGTCCTTCGCGGTGGAAGGAACCGTCACGGATGAGGCGATCGAGTCCGTGACCGTCAATGGGCAGAAGGCGGAGCTGAACGACACGGCCTTCCGGGCTGCGGTCACGCTCGCGGAGGGCTCGAATCCTCTCACCATCGTCGCCACGGATCAGGCGAAGAACTCCACCTCGACATCCATCAGCGTCATCGTCAGACGAGGCGCCCCGACCTGCCCGGCCGCCCCGACGCTCGCTCCGCTACCTGAGGTCTCGCCGGCGTCAACCGTCACACTCGAGGGAACGAAACCTCCCAAGACCTCCGTCTGGTTCTCGGTCGGCGGCGCATCAAGCCGAGAACTGGTTCCGCCCAGTGAGGCAATCACCTGGAAGGTTTCCGTCGAGCTGCCGGAAGGCGACGTGACGTTTTCCCTCACGGCTCGCAATGACGATGAGCTGGACAGCCCGTCGATCACCCGCAGCATCCTGATCGATGCGCTGCCTCCCGCGATCGCGGTGGAGCCCCTGCCGAAGGCGATCAATCTCGACGTCGTCAACCTCCGAGGCTCGGTGGATGATCGCCTCACCACCGTCGCGATGACGGTGAACGCCAAACAGACCACCACGTCTCAGACGGTCCCCGTCACAAGAACCGCCCGCGCCTTCACGGCAACAGTCCCCCTGATCAAAGGGCTGAATGAGATCCAGATCACCGCCACCAGCCCCACCAGCCGCATCTCGAAGGCGACCCACACGATCCTGCGAGGGACCCTCCCTGAGATCACATGGAAGGGCCCGCCGGATCGCCGCGTCGTGTACGTCGGCGCCTCGATCCCGATCACGACGTCGGTGGTCGATCAAGATGGTGACCCGGTGCACTGCCGCCTCGTGCTGGATCAGCAGCCGTTGGTCGCGTGGTCAGCCTGCCAGCCGTCCTCTACGTGGGTGCCTACCGAGACGCAGGTGGGACGTCGGACGCTCGTGGTCCAAGCCAAAGACGACTACGGCGGTGAATCCTCCAAGTCGATTGAGGTCTTCGTCGTGCATCCCCCGGTCGCGCCGTCGGAGCGATAAGCGATGAGACACACACGCTGGATGCATCGGTGGTTGGCCGGCACGACGGCCATCGCCCTCGTGGGCGCGCAAGTCACCTTCCCTGCCTCCGTTGAGGCGGCCCCCGCGGGCTCGGCCACCGCCTCGGCGGGATCAGCGCCGCCGCCGTCGGTCTCGGCCATCCAGAGCTTCCAGCCCGATCTGTTTACCGGTCGCGCTACGACGGCGATCCCCATCGCCGTGCCGCCGGGGCGCAAAGGGATGCAGCCATCGCTGGCGCTGTCTTACTCCTCGTCGGCTCGCAACGGCTTTTGTCAGAGAGGACCTAGCTCAGATTCGCTTCGATGACGACCGTGCCCAGAAACACTGGGAACTTATCCTCAAACACAACCCGTTTTGAGGTGTCCGTCAAACCGGGGGTAGCTCAGAACCGTCCCCTATTTTCCCTGGCCAAAATCCGCTCCCCCGCGAACCGCGAAGCTGTGGTATAGTACTGTTGTTAGTCGGAGGGCGTTCATGCGCACACAACAGATCGTCATTCGGGCTGAGTTCTTCAAGGAAGGTCGCCAGTACGTCGCGCTCTGTCCGGAGTTAAACGTCTCAAGCTTTGGGGACTCAGTGGAAGAGGCTCGCCGCAGTCTCCAAGAAGCCGTGAGTTTGTTCCTGGAAGAATGCACGCGGCTGGGTAGTCTCCAGCACGTGTTGGAAGAAGCGGGGTTTTCCCACACGAAGACCGCCATCCCGCAGTGGCTCTCTCCGCAACCCCTGGAGATCGAACCCCTCGCGGTTTCCCTGAAGCATGGGTGAGCCGCGCAAGCTCACCCCCGTCGACTACCGTAAACTCATTCGTGTCTTTGAGCTCGACGGCTTCAGCGTCGCCCATCGCAAAGGCGACCACATCAGCCTGACCAAACCCGGCATCCTGCGGCCGCTGGTCATCAAGTGCTCCCCTCACAAGGTGCCCCTCGCGCACATCCGCACGAATATGACCACCGCCGGCATGAGCCGCGAGCGCTTCTTCGAACTCCTCGACCAAGTCTAATCCCGCCTCCTCTTTCAACCGGGCTGGAACGTCTTCAGTCTGCCCGTCCTGCCGGATGATCCCAAGATCACGA
>CAZUWM010000031.1:15139-17692 GCA_964624155.1 uncultured Planctomycetales bacterium | reverse complement strand
AATCTCCAGAGATGCCGATCTCGCATGTGGACGATCCGCCGAGGAACGGGCCAGAAGTACGCAAGCGCTCTCCAGGGCCGCCACAACACCGGAAGGATGGTTTGGCGCAAATCGACCAGGAGATCGGGATGCAGACGCCACATCCAGTCCACCAGGCGAAGCTGCCCCATCGCTCCCTCGAATTCCTCGAACGAGACCACCTGGTGAAGACGCCGATCCTCCTCGAAAACCACCCGTGCCCGTTCTCCGATGAGCAGCGTCAATCGAGCCGCAGGAAACGCGCTGAAGAGGCGCTGGATGACCGGACTCATCAAGACCGCATCCCCAATGTTGGACATCCCAATGATGAGAATCCGCATCACATCGAAGTCGGAAGTCGGAAGTCGGAAGTCGGAAGTACACTTCCCCCTTCCCCCTTCACACTTCCCCCTTTGCTCTTCTCCCTTTCGAGGAGATGTGTCACCGCTCCATAGACTTCATCAACGGTGATCGCCTCCATCCCTGGAAATCCTGGATGGTGAGGATTAAGACACGGGATCGAGGGACAACACCCCTCATGATGAATGACGACCATTCGGGAAGGATCGCCGAGTGGGCCTGTCAAAGCCGGCGAAGTCGGTCCATACAGCGCGACGACGCTCCGGCGCAGGGCGCACGCGATGTGCAGCACCCCGGTATCATTGGAGACCACGACATCGGCACCCTCCAGACAGGCGGCGAGTTGTCGAAGACTCGTCTCCCCGGCCAGGATCACGGGCGGGCGCGTCATGTGACGAGCAATCGCCTGCACCAGCGGCCGGTCCTCAGGCCCGCCGGTCATCACCACGGTACCGTCTTGTCCCAGCCGCTGCGCCAGTTGAGCAAAGCGGTCCGCCGACCACCGTTTATGCGGCCAGTTGGCGCCCGGATGCACGACGATGATCGGATGTTGGGCCATCACGCCGCGCGCTCGCAACAACGCGGAAGCCTGTGCTCGTTCCTCAGCCGTCGGGTGATACTCGTACGAGAGCCCCGCCCGAATGGCGGGGTCCACTGACATGTCCAGTGAACCGAGTAAGGAAAGATAGGTGCGGGCCTTGTGGAGCCTTGCGGTTGGAGCGGCCACAGCGACACTCAGCAACCATCCACTTTTAGGGTTCGCAAAGCCAATCTGTCTCGAAATCCCTGCCAGGCACAGCAGGAGGCTCCGCGTCAGACTGCGACGGAGGATGATCGCGGTATCGAATCGCCGACTGCGCAACCGATGGATCAACGGCAGCGCCATGAGGCTCGTCTCAAACCGCACCAGCTCATTGAGACAGGGATTGCCCTGCAGCACCTCGCACGCCCGCTCAACACCGAGAGCCGCAATGAACGCGTTGGGCAGTTGTGAGCGAAGAGCGCGCACGAACGGTGTGGCAAATAGCGTTTCGCCAAACCAATTCGGCATCACGACCACAATTCGGGTCATTGAGCGACTTCTCGATAGACGGCTTCGACCTCATCGAGGACGCGCGCGAGATCATAGCGAGTTTTCGCCAACGCCTGAGCCTGTTGGCCGAGGCGCTGGGCGGCGGCTCGATCCTGCAGTAACTGGACGACGGCGCGGGCCAGTTGATCGGGTTGATCCGGTTCGACCATGAGGCCCACGTGATGGTCCTCCAGTACCCAGGTGGATCCGCCTCCCCGTCGGACGGAGACAATCGGCTTGCCCGATGCCATCGCTTCTAGCAACGAGAGACCGAAGCCTTCTTGGAGAGCCGGCAGAAACACAAACACATCCATGACCGACAAGAGGGTTCGCGTCTCGGACATCATGCCGGCAAAACGCGTCGCCTCCAGCACGCCCACGCGCTGAGCAAGTTGTTCCAGGTGAGCGCGCTCCTCCCCATCACCGACCACGAGCAAGATCGCTTCAGGATCCTGCGCCTTGATCTGACGAAACGCCTCGATGAGCTGCGAGACCCCTTTGGACGGCACCAGACGAGCCACCGTTCCGACGACCACGCCATTGGCCGGCAGCCCCAAGGACCACCGCAGTTGATCGTGACTCGTGACGTCAATCGGCTGGCTGAACGAGGCGACATCAACGCCGTGTGGAATCAACCGGATGCGCTCCGACGGCACGCGGAAGACCTCGTGCAGATGGCGACGCACCGGTTCGCTGATCGCGATGGTCCGATGGCCCGTGCACGGCAGCCATCGGCGAGAAAGACGCCGGCGATAAAATCCGTGCCACGTGGTCACGTAGGGAATCCCGCGACGGCGCCACAGTCCATGAGCGACCACTTGGGCGACGCGCGTGTGCGCATGAATCAGATCCACCGGTTCGTGAGCTACGTGACGGGAAAGACGCCACCACGCCCACCCCACCTGAGGGCTGAACTCAGCGCTCGTATGGAGCGGCAGATGCCAGTGGCGAATCCGGCTTTGGCTCAGGCGGGGCACGAGCGTCCCCCCGCCGGAGGCGACCACCACGTGGTGGCCACGACGGACCAACCCTTCGCTGACTTGGGCGATGTACGTCGCGATGCCGCCGACGTTGAGATGGGAGGTTAGGTGGAGGATGCGCAT
>CAZUWM010000031.1:0-15039 GCA_964624155.1 uncultured Planctomycetales bacterium | reverse complement strand
TGTACGTCGCGATGCCGCCGACGTTGAGATGGGAGGTTAGGTGGAGGATGCGCATGATGAAGGGCGTGATTGAGTGATTGAGTGATTGAGTGATTGAGACAGGAGGGACTGGATGGCCTCAAACACTTCGTCGAGGGTGATACGGTTCATGCAGGCATGGGTGATGGTGCGGCAGCGCGGGGAGTAACACGGACTGCAAAAGACCTTCTTGGAAAGGACACGAACCAACGGCGAGGGGGGGACATGACGCGCGGGGTCTGTGGGCCCAAAGAGGGCCACGGTCGGACGCTCCATCGCCACCGCCAGATGCAGGGGAGCTGAGTCATGGGTCACGAAGACGGCGCAGCGTCGAATCACACACGCCAGTTCCAACAGCGAGGTGCGTCCCGCCACGATGGCGGGGTTGGAGCGCGTCACTCGCCGCAACGCCTCGATCAGCGACTGCTCTGAGGCGCTGCCCGTGATCACCACCTGCAGCCCGGAAGCGATCAGGCGATCACATAACGCGGCCCATCGGTCTAACGGCCAGCGTTTTGTCCGCCACCGCTGGCTGCCTCCCGGATGCAGACCAACGAGCGGCTTCTGCGCATCGACGTGTTGCTCAGCCATCAGACGACTCACCGCGTGCTCATGGACTGCGGTCGGCCACACCTCAAGGGCGGCGCCATCCGGCGTGATATCGGCGGCACGCAGCAGCTCGAATTGATGGCTGACCGGATCCATCGCCGCCTTCGGAAGCGGGACGCGCTGCGTCAAACACCAGCCCCATCTACGATCATAGCCCAGGCGCTTGAGGACATGTGACGACCACGCCATGAGGTGTGTGAGGCGACTGTTCTGCAGATCAATCGAGAGATCAAACGCGCCTTGACGAACCCGTTTGATGACGCGCCTCGCGGCCCGCACACGCCGGGTCAAGTGGAGCCACCTCAGTGGCGACATCCCGAGCGAAGTCGAGGGATCACGCGGCTTCGGATCGTAGAGGATGACCTCGTTGACGTAGGGGCAGCGCGCGGCCAGCTCTCGCAGCGCACGGCCCACCACCACGCTGATGTGAGAGGCTGGGAATCGACGGCGAATCGTCCGCAGGCTGGGAGCGGCCAACACAAAGTCGCCCAGCGCGCTCAATTTCCAGACGACGATGCGGGGATTGACGAGACAATCCTGATAGACCGCCTCATACCCCTCGACCATTTGCTCAAGGCTGAACCGTTGTTCAACCCGGCTGCGCGCGGTCTGACTGAGATGGCGGCGCAGGGCCTCGTCACTCAGGAGTCGCGTGACGGCCGCCGCCAAGGCGGTGGGATTGCCCGGTTCAACGAGCAGGCCGGTCTGCCCTTCCTCAATGATGTCCGCAAGCGCCCCAAGGCGGGACGCCACCACCGGCACGCCGACCGCCTGGGCCTCGATGACGGTACGCCCAAACGATTCGGGATAGACCGACGGCACGATGACCATATCCAGCGAACGCAAGACCTCGGGGACATCGTGACGCGTTCCCAACCACTCGATCGCGCCTTCGACCTGGAGTGACCGCGCAAGCCGCTCAAGCGCGCTGCGTATGTGCGACTTGTGCGCCGGCGCATCCCCCACCACACACAGACGTACATCACGTCGGTGCTGAACGAGTTGATGCAGGGCGCGGATGGCGACGTCGTGCCCCTTGATCTGGCTCAGTCGCCCGATGAGCCCGATCCGCCACGATCTTCCGTCACGCGGTTGAGGGGCGGCCAGTTGAAACTCGGACAGATCGACCCCTCGCGGGATGACGCGCAACCGTTCGGGCGGCACATGAAACCGATCAATCAGATAGCGTCCCAACGCCTGGGAGGGCACGACCACGATCCGCCCCCACGTCATCACCGAGGACGCGGAATGGGGCGCGTAAAATCCGTGGCACGTCGTCACGAACGGTTTTCGAATCCGTCGGGACGCCCAATACCCGATCCAAGCCGGTACCCGAGAACGGGCATGGATGACGTCGATGCCGGTCTCTTCGATGGCGCGACACACCGGAGGAATGGTCTTCCAGATCGACCACGGTGATTTGCGGTGGATGGGCAGCGTCACGTGGACCGCCCCCAGACGAGTCAGCGATTCCACCAACGCGCCGCCGGCTGAGATGATCGTGACGCGATGTCCTCGACGGAGCAACCCCTTGCTCAGATCGATCACCCCGCGTTCCACGCCACCGACGTCAAGGGTTGGAAGGAGTTGGAGGATGTGCATGGGGGGCGTTGGCGTTAGAGGACGCGTTTGACCGCGTCGTAGATAGTGGCTGTGGCGTCGAGACGCTGACGTGGAGGGGGGTGAGTGATCACACGCTGGATGGTGCGACTGATTTCTCGAAGAAACAACGGCTTGGCATAGCCGCCTTCGGCGAGCTGGCGCACGTAGCGCTGCGACTTGGTCAACCGACCCCATCCGGCTTGGCGAAGCGGCGGCTCCACGACCAGGACGTGACGGCCGCTCGCGCAGGCCTCGGTCACCATCGACACGCTCTCCCCCGTCACCACCACCACCCGCGCGAGTCCCAACATCCCCTCGATGGTTCCATTGAGCTGATCGCGACTCGCCAACAACAGCAAGGCACACCGTGGATGACGAGCCAATCGTTCTCGGAGGAGCCGTTCGACATCGGGCGGGGTGCGTCGAGAGGTCGTCACCAAACAGGAGCCGCCAACCGCCTCGCACGCCTCCAGCACCTGATGAATCAAGGCCTCGACGAAGGCCGTCGTCAGCTCATACTCGGCCGTACCCCCTCCCAGCAAAACTGACACCACGGATTGAGACCCATTGAGCGAGTGACCGCGAAATTGCGGATGGCGGGTGAGCCGTTCGCCGGCAAGGACGAGTTCCTCTTCGGTCACCGTCGTCAACGCTCCAGGAACTTGGACAACATGCGGGTGAGGAGCGATCCGGTCATGAGTCGGGACAAAGGCGAGCGAGAATCGACGCAAGGGTAAGGGGGCGGGATTCATGACAACCACGGATTTGGCCCGATTCTCAGACGCGAGCAGCACATTCACCGGCGCGGTGGCCGCACCGCACGAGATCACGACATCCGCATACGCATTGACCAGCTCGTCAAAACACGCCGGCGTCAACGTCCATCGCAAACAGGCCATCCCCCCGATTCCCCGAGGAACCCCCCACGCCCACAGGAGGGTCAGGAGACGCGCCGGACGATGTCGATAGCGGACGTCCACCACGCGATCCCGGACCTCCGCACGCTGGGTTTTGAACGCCCGCACCACGACCAATGACTGCTTCACATGCCCCTGCTTGCCATCGCTCAGGACGAGCACATGACGAGCCGTGGTGTGCTTCCATCGTTTGTGCACCCAGAGCCATTGGGCTGGATCGTGTTCGATATGCCTGGCCAAGATGGCGGCAAACCGTTCAACCCCGCAACGAACCGCCTCATCTGATGGCCGCTCCGCGGGACAGTCGAACGGCGGCTCCAAGACCAGGCGATGGGACGGCCCTCGCACCCGATAGAGGAACGCTGGAATGATCATCGCGCGGTTGCGGGCGGCCAGCTCATAGGGGCCCGTCGCAAAGAGAGCTGGGCGACCGAAGAAGTTCACAGGCACTCCTTGACGACTCGCTTGATCCCCCACGATGCCCACCGACTCACGTCGCTCCAACGCCCGAATGAGCTGTCGCATGGCACTGCCTTTATGGACGACGCGGCATCCTTTGGATTCGCGATAGGACACGAGCAGGTGATACAGCCGGGGAAATTTCTCCTGGGCCCGCGCGAGCGCCACGATGGGATGTCCGAGGAAGGCCCCGATGATCGAGGACATCTCCCAGTTGCCGAAGTGGGCGGTCATGAACATGATCGGCCGCCCGGACGCCACGACCTGGTCGATGTGCTCGCGGCCGTCGATGGTGATAAACCGATGGAAATAGGCGTCGTCCATCGCCGGCAAGCGCAACATCTCGACAATGCCGGCACCGAGATGCCGGAACATCCGCTGGATGATGCCGCCCCGTTGCGACGGGGTGAAGCGGTCGCCGAAGGCGGCTTTCAGGTTCAAGCAACCGATGTGGGCGCGTTTGGGCTGGAACCAGTACGCCACTTGGCCGAGGGCCATCCCAACCGCCACGCACACAGACGGCGGCAGGCGGCACAGCCCCCACCCCACCGATTTAACGACCCAATACAGCAGCCAATCGATCATCGATCAACGACTCGCCATTGATGATCCGCAACCGAACCTGCACCACCCAGAGCGACACGCCCGCCCCGCTGATGAGCGCGGTGAAGGGGGCCAGGCGCACCGCGTCTTTCTCCGTCGTCACCAGGACGCGATTTCCAGAGCCCGCCACCTGTCTCAGAAGGTCCCGAACATCGGCCGTGGAATAGGCATAGTGATCGGGAAATCGCCGATGCGACACGATGGTCGCACCCAGTTGGCGCAGCGTCTGTTCAAATCCTTCAGGATCGCCGATCGAGGACACCATCGGCACAGGCGTCGTCGCCAACCGATCCAGTCCCACGGCCTGACCCGTCATCTCATCACGCACGCCGTGAGGTTCATGAACGGCCGAGGCGATGAGGGCCGTCGGGTTGTCGGTTTTCAACCGTTCCTGTAAGGCGGCGACGGTCTCCAAGGCCTGATCGACTTTGGTGACGAGGATGAGATCAGCTCGCCGTAGCGCCGAGAGCGGCTCGCGCATCGGTCCACGGGGCAGCAGGGGCCAACCGCCAAGCGGCATGTTGGCGTTGACGAGCACGATCTCACAGTCGCGATGCAGCCGCCGGTATTGCAGGCCGTCATCCAGGATGAGCACCGAGGCCTTGAAATCTTCACAGGCCTGACGTCCCGTCTGCTCGCGCCGACGCCCGACGAGCACCGGCACGCCCTGGAGACCCTGCGCCAAGAGGCACGGCTCATCCGCCACATTCCGTCCATCCTCAGAGGGACGGCCGTTGACGAGCAACCGGCCGTCAAGCTGTTGCAGCGTGTAGGGGGACGACCGATGCCCACCGTATCCCCGAGAGAGGATCGCGACCCTCGCCCCCCGCTGGAGGAGCTTCCTCGCAAGCCACGCCACACACGCGGTCTTGCCCGTCCCCCCCACCACGAGGTTGCCGACACTGATCACCGGACACGGCAGACGGTGCCGCCGCACCCACGAACTCGAATAGGCGACGTCACGAATCCGCACGCCGGCCCCGTAGAGCGACGCGGCACCCTGGAGGAAGCCACTGAGCAGGTGGCCCGTGAACCCCCTCACCAAGTTTCTTGGCGTGGGGGTGAAGGTACGTGGCTGGGTGGTCGTGGCAAGACGCCACCAGGCGTCATGAATCGACTGCCACATCATCTTATTATTGTAGCGGGAACAGAAGAATTTTAGAAGGCTTAAGAGGGCTTGAGAAGGCTGGAGAGGACCTCGAGCGTCCGCTGGGAGTTGCCGGAGAGATGTTCGGTGAGGGCTTGAGCGCGTTGGCCCATGGCCTGGGCAAGGCGACGGTTGGTCAGCAGGTCGCGCAGGGCGCTGGCCAACGTTTCGCCGTCACGCAGTTGGCGCACCGCGTCATCGTGAAGGAGGCGTTGGACGATGTCGCCGAAATTCTGCATGAACGCTCCAAAGACAACCGGCTTGCCCAAGCTGGCCGGTTCAATCGGGTTTTGGCCGCCGTGCGGGATCAGGCTACCACCCACGAAGACGGTCGCCGCGAGCGCGTAGTAGAGCGGCAATTGGCCCATCGTATCGATGAGGGCCACATCCCATACGCCGCCGTGTTGCGTCGAGACGCGCACCACCCGATGGCCCCGCTGTTGGATGAGCGCCTCGACTTCCGACAAACGCTCCAGATGCCGTGGGGCGATGATCAACCGCACGCCACTCAGCTCCTTGCGCAACGCGTCATAGGCGTCCAGGACCTGGGTCTCTTCCCCCCGATGCGTGCTGCCGGCGACGATCACCGTCTGCTCAGGACCAACCCCTAAGCGCACGGCCAACGCCTCCACCTGCGTCGGGTCAGGCCGCGTCAACATGCCGGCGTCCCACTTCAGGCTGCCCATCACCTTGACGCGCTCAGCCGGGGCACCCATGGCGATCACGCGCTGCGCGTCGACATCGCTCTGCATCAGGAACCGATCGAGGCGCTGCAGCATCGGACGCATGAGCGTCTTCGCCATGAGGTATCGTCTGAACGCCCGCGCCGAAATCCGGCCGTTCACCACAACGATGGGAATGCCCTGCCGCCGGCACTCGCGGATCATCACCGGCCAGAATTCAGACTCCGCCAAAATAAGAATCGCCGGTCGGATGGTCTGCAGAGTCCGACGCACCACCAGCCGAAAATCCAGCGGCCCATAGATCACCGTCCCGCGTTCACCGACCAAGCGCGTCGCAACGCTGAAACCCGTGTGAGTCACAGCAGACAGCACCAGAGGGTGCTGGGGATGCGCCTCGGCCAGTCGGTGGATCAAGGGCTGCATGGCTATGACTTCCCCGACGCTGACCGCGTGAATCCACACGCTGCGCTGACCGGCCAGGCGCTGTCGAATCGACGAGGGGTAACGACCCAACCGCATCGACCAACCTGGATGGGGCAGCCGCCTGCGCCACACCGCCTTCGGCACGTAGCACGCTAATCCAATGCACAGCAGCATCTCGTACATCCACCACATCATCTCACGTTTCTCGCGTTAGGCGCGGGGATGGGTTCGGTCATACACCTTTTTGAGTCGCTGCGGGGTCACATGCGTGTAGATCTGCGTCGTCGAGAGGCTTTGATGGCCCAGCAGTTCCTGAACGCTGCGCAAGTCAGCGCCCCGATCCAACAGGTGCGTCGCAAACGTGTGACGCAGGGCGTGCGGCGTAATGAGCATGGGCAACTGCGCGAGCTTCGCGTAGCGTTGGATCAAGCGATCCACCTGACGTACCGTCAAACGCGTCCTCTTCTGACTGACGAAGATGGCGGTGGGAACCTTGAGTTTTTTGGGTCGCTTGGCGAGATACCGTTGAATGGCCTCCAGCGCCGTCTTGCCGATGGGGCACAGCCGTTCGCGCCTGCCCTTCCCGCGGACTATCACCGTCCCTGAAATCTCCTCCACATCATCACCGTTGAGTCCAACCAGTTCACTCACCCGCATGCCGGTCGAATAGAGTGTCTCCAAGATCGCTCGACCGCGCAGCCCCTGCCAACCATCCTCTGGCGGGGCTTGGAGGAGTCGGACGACTTGTCCTTCGTCAAGGAACGCCGGGAGCTTGCGTTCCAGCCGCGGTGTGGGTACGACGACGGCGGGATTCTGAGTCAACACCCCTTCCCGACACAGAAAGCGAAAGAAACTGCGCAAGCACGACAGACGCCTGGCAATAGTGCGTTTGGTGTACGGCTTCGTGCTTTGCTGCGCGAGGAACTGGCGGATCTCAAGCGGGGTCACCGCGTTCACGGAGCGGTGGCCCACAAACGAGAAGAAGACGGCGAGATCGTCGTGGTAGCTGCGACACGTGTGGACGGAGGCGTTCCGCTCCACGCTCAGAAAGTGAAGGAATCGCTGAATCGCCTCGGGAGATCGCGTGGGTCATTCCTCCGTTTTCGGCAGCCGGCGCGTCGTGTAGGTACACGTCGGATAGCGTGAACACCCGTAAAAGATGCGACCCTTCGACCGGCGCTCCACCAACTCCCCATCGCAGCCCGGCTGCGGACAGGACACCCCGGTGGGCATGGATCGTGCATGTTTGCAGGCCGGATACGCCGAACAACTGAGAAACTGTCCAAAGCGGCCCCATCGCATGACCATGGGCTTGCCGCAGAGTTCGCACACATAGGACGTCGGGACGACTTCGCGCTTGACCTCCCGCATCTGCTCCTGCGCGCTGGTGACGCGAGCCGAAAACGGGGTGTAGAAATGCCGCACCACCGAGACCCATTCCAGATCCCCCTCTTCGATGCGATCGAGCTCTTCTTCCATTTCAGCGGTGAATTTCAGATCCATCACTTCCGGGAAATGCGCGATCAGCAGGTCGGTCACCACACGACCGAGCGCGGTGGGTACCAGGCTGCCGCTGGTGCGCCGAACGTAGTCCCGCGCCACAATCGTCTGGATGGTCGGCGCATACGTGCTCGGACGACCAATGCCCTCCTCTTCCAACGCCTTCACCAAGGACGCATCGGTGTAGCGACGCGGCGGCTTCGTGAAGTGCTGGCCGGGTGTGACGTTGACCAACGACAAGCGATCCCCTGAGGCCAGCGGCGGCAATACCCCTTCTGGGAGCGCGTCGTCATCTCGTCCTTTCTCCTCGGCCTCTTCATAGACTTTGGTCCATCCGGCGACGAGATTCGTGCGTCCGTTCGCCTTCAGATAGAAACGGCCCGCGTCGATCTGGACACTCACAACCCGATCGACCGCATCGATCATCTGGCTGGCCACAAACCGCTGCCAGATCAACCGGTACAACGCCAGTTGATCCGACGCCAGAAACGCCTCGAGGGCCTCCGGCGTGCGAGCGACATCGGTTGGTCGAATCGCTTCGTGGGCCTGCTGGGCCAGTTTCTTGGCTTTATAGACTCGTGGCGCTGAGGGAAGTCCATCCTGTCCAAAGTGCCGTTTGATGAAACGGCGCACAGCCGTCAGCGCCTCATTGGCCACCCGAACCGCATCGGTCCTCATATAGGTGATGAGCCCCACTGGACCTTCCTTGCCGACCTCCACCCCTTCGTAGAGCGCTTGGGCAACCTGCATGGTCTTGGCTGAGGAGAACCCGAGTTTGTGGAACGCTTCCTGCTGAAGGGTACTCGTGGTGAAGGGCGGCTTGGGGTAGCGCTTCTGTTCTTTCTCTTCCACGTTGGCCACGACGAAGGCTTGACCGCGTAGCTCCTGCGCGATCCGGTGGGCATCGGCTTGTGTGTGGATCTCGGCTTTCTGGTTTCCGATGGTATCAAGCTGCGCGACGAAGGTTTCTCCCTTGAGGGTCTTCAGGGTCGTTTCAACCGTCCAATACTCTTTCGGGACAAAGGCTTCGATCGCCTTTTCCCGATCGACAATCAGCCGCAGCGCCACCGATTGCACGCGGCCGGCGGAGAGTCCCCGACCCACCTTCTTCCACAAGAGGGGCGAGAGCGAATACCCGACCAGCCGATCGAGAATCCGACGAGCCTGCTGGGCGTCCACCTTCTTGCGATCAATCTTTCCGGGATGCTGGATGGCCGCTTTCACGGCTTGCGGGGTGATTTCATGAAAGGTCACGCGGTGGATCTTGCGGACGTTATCGTCCTTCCGCAGCAACGCGGCGAGATGCCAACTGATCGCTTCCCCTTCCCGATCGGGATCGGGGGCGAGGTAGATCGTATCCTTGCCCCGCGCTTCGTGAAGGAGCTGTTTCGCGAATTTCCGCCGTTTGTAAATGACAATGTAGTGAGGTTCGAAATTTCGCTCGACGTCGACACCGAGCTTGCTGGCGGGCAGGTCCACCAAGTGGCCCATGGACGAGGTCACCTCGAAGTCATGACCGAGGATTTTGTGAATGGTTCTCGCCTTCGCCGGCGACTCCACAATCACTAACTTTTTAGCCATCTCTCAATCACCTAATCACTCAATCACTCAATCACGGCTTTACGTGCCGCCACCCACCAACCGTACGATCTCCACCCGATCACCGTCTTTCAACTTCGTGCTCGGAAGCTGCGCGCGTTTCACAATCGTGAGGTCCACTTCCATAACCACCTGCTCCGGTTGCACCGAGAGATGCTCCAACAACTGCAGAGCGCTCAGCCCATCCGGCACTGTCCGCCGTTCTCCGTTGACGACGAGTTCCATCACGAGACTTTCACGAAGCGTTTCCCAGGGAGTTGCTTCACCAAGTGTTTGAGTTCGAGCTGCAACAACGTCGAGACACACCGTGAGGCCGACAGGCCGGTCGCACCGGCAAGCGTGTCGACATCGCGAGGATCCTGCGCTTGAAGATGCGTGAGGAGTTGTTGTTCCTCTTCGTCGACCCCTTGCGGTGTCGAGCGTGCTTCTCGGACCGGCTGGCCAACGGTCTCGACGTTGGCGATCGGCCGCAGCCGCAATTCCTCCAGGATGTCCTCGACGCTGGTCACCAGACGCGCTCCTTGTTTAAGCAAGTGGTGAGTGCCTTGTGAAGTGAGCGCATCGATGTTTCCAGGCACCGCGAAGACCTCGCGCCCTTGCTCGAGGGCGCAATCCACGGTGATGAGCGCTCCACTGCGATGCGCGGCTTCCACCACGACCACCCCCAGTGACAACCCGCTGATCAGCCGATTGCGCTGCGGGAAATGGTAGCCGATCGGCAGACTCCCCATCGGGTATTCCGAGATGAGCGCCCCACGCTGGACGATCTGCTCAGCCAGTTCTCCATGCTCCGGCGGATACAACCGATCCAACCCGCTGCCCCAGACCGCGAGGGTGCGACCACTCGCTTGAAGCGCGCCGCGGTGCGCCGCCGCATCAATCCCGCGGGCAAACCCCGAAACCACCGTCACCCCCCGCAGGGCTAACTCATAGCCCAGTCGTTGCGCGGTCTGCTGTCCATAGAGCGAGGCTCGCCGCGATCCAACAATCGCAACGGCGATGGCATCCTCAGGAACCCATGTGCCCTTGACATAGAGCACCGGCGGGGGATCCGGAATGCTCCGTAACGCTTCTGGAAACTCCTCATCGAGGCGCGTGACCATCGTACATCCGGCCGCCTGGGCGCGCCTGGTTTCCTCAGCCACAGCGGCTGGTCGACGGCCGTACGCGATGAGGGCAGCCGCCAGCTTCGGGGTGATACCGTCCACCTGACGGAGACGTTCCTCAGGCACCCCGAAGATGCCTTCGGGGCTGCCGAACGCTTCGAGTAATCGCGTCACGGCCCTCGGACGGATCTCCGGAATCAAGTTCAACACGATCAACCACTCACGCTCGGTCATCTGGGAAATCGGGGACACAAACAATTTTGAAATTTGTTTGTGTCCCCTATTGAGGGGACGGTGTAACCGTCAAGGTTTTGGTACGGTCGTTGAACGACATCACAAACCGGTCGAAAAACCCCGCCCGTCCCAACAAGTTGAAGCCGACGTGCAGCGCGTCAGAAAATCCGGCCGGCACGGTGAACTCCTGGCCGGCAAATCGCACGCGGACGCGATGGAGAGACACCGGAATGATGCTGCCATTCCCGAGGGCCATGTGGCGGCGTGTCCTCTTCGAGAGTTTAAGTCGGAGCAACTGCGCCACATCCGCATGAAAAACTGACCACGACGCCCCGGAATCAACATACGCTTGGAGATACAACCACCGATTGCCGGTCCACACCTGAAGATACACGATCGGGGCCGCTCGGCCCTGCGCATCTTTGAGGTAGTGGAACGCCCATCGCCGACTTGTCAGCGCCCGTCGATCCCTCGACTGGACTCGGGATCGTCCTGCGCTCGTCGAAGGACGACGGGGGGCACGAGAGCGACCCATCAGAGAGCAACAGGAGATTCTTGGGAAGACGGAATATAGTAAATTCCCACGTCGCGGTTGGGTGGGAGCGGGCCGCGCGCCCGTTGGAAGGCTTGCAACTGGGTCGTCCCGACTGACACAATCCGATCCTCCATCACGACGACGTATTTGCCGCCGTAGCGGTGGCATAGTTGATCGGTATGCCGCATGAGATAACACCAGCTCCTCGGAATCCAGGGGCCGAGGACGCGCCAAACCCGTTCGACAATTTCGTCGATGGTCAACCGGCTGGTGTCAATCAGCAGATCCGCTTTGGCGTACGCGGCGGAGCGCTGACGAAGCAGGCGCTCGATACGAGAGAGCGCCCCCTCGGCTTTGATTTGCGTGGCTTCGCCACGCGAATCAGGGGGGGTCAACATCGGACGGCGAGCAATCGTAGGACCGACACGCTGGAGGATCGTCTTGGGGTTGGCCGTCAAACACACGACCGGTCCCACCGCACGCAGCCGGTTGCGGTTCTCCGAATCCACGAACGCCCCCCCGCCGGTGGCGATCACCTGCTCATCGCTTCGGGTGGCCTGCGCGATCGCTCGTTTCTCGAGGCGGCGAAACGCCGCCTCGCTGTGCTGCGCGAAAATTACCGCAATGGACGCGCCCGCCGCCTCTTCAATGAGCCGATCCGTATCCACGAACTCCCAGCCCAGCCGCTTGGCCAGGCATCGGCCCACGGTCGTCTTCCCCGTCCCCATGAATCCGGTGAGCGTCACGTTCATTTAAAAGCGCTGCACCTGTTGCAGGTATCCTTGGAGATTGCGCTTCAATTCGCGGAGGCTGTCGCCGCCAAACTTCTCCAGCAGGGCTTGCGCCAGGACGAAGGCGACCATCGCCTCGCCGACCACGCCGGCGGCCGGTACCGTCGTCACGTCGGAGCGCTCGACCGTCGCCACGACCGATCGCTTCGTGGTGATCTCAACCGATCTCAGCGGCTTACGCAGCGTCGAAAGCGGCTTCATGAAGCCGCGCACGACGACCGGCTCACCCGTCGTCATGCCGCCCTCGAACCCTCCGGAGCGGTTCGAGGATCGGGAAAACCCTTTCGCTTTGGAGTAGAAAATCTCATCGTGAAGTTTCGAGCCGCGCCGTGAAGCGCCCACCACCCCGTCTCCGACCTCCACCCCTTTCACCGCATGAATGGAGAGAATGGCGCGACCAAGGAGCGCATCGAGCCGCCGGTCGTAGTGCACGTGACTCCCCAATCCCGGCGGTACGCCGTCGGCAACCACCTCAAAGACACCGCCCAGCGTATCGCCTTCTTTCACACACCGATCGATCTCGCGCATCATCCGTTTGGAGGCGGCGGCATCCAGACACCGCACCGGATTGCGATCCCCCCTCCTTCGCAGGGCGGCGACGGTCACGTGCGAGGGCTTCGCCTGAACCGAGCCAAGCGCCACGACGTGACTGCCAATCTCAATCCCGACCTGCGAGAGGAGTTGTTTGCAGATCGCCCCCACCGCCACGCGGGCGGCCGTCTCGCGGGCGCTGGCCCGCTCAAGCACGTTGCGGATGTCCCGATGGTCGTACTTCATCGCGCCGGTCAAATCCGCATGGCCAGGGCGCGGCTGGGTCACCACCGGCAAGCGATCGATGGAGCAATCCTTGTTGAGAATCGACAACGACAGCGGGCTGCCGAGGGTGTTGCCCCGACGAAGGCCTGAGAGAACGTCCACCTGATCCAGCTCGAACTTCATGCGCGGCCCGCGGCCGTAGCCGAACTGCCGGCGCTTCATCTCGGCGTCGATCAGCGCCTGGCTGATCGCCACACCGGAGGGCAATCCTTCGAGTATCGCCACCAGACACTTGCCGTGCGACTCCCCCGCCGTCATAAATCGTAGCGCGCTCATCATGATCTCCACGGATAGGATTGCAACAACCACAACGTCTGCTCAATGCCGGTGACTTCCAACAACCACTGACCGGCAAACAACGAAATGACCAATGCCATCGAGAGAAACGGGCCGTAGGGAATCACGTGAGAACGCTTGGAGACCAGCACGATAAGACCCGGCCCAATCGCCAACACAGGCGCTAAAAAGAATGTCAGCATCACCGGTTTCCAACCCAAGAGCGAGCCGGCCATCGCCAACAATTTCACGTCGCCTCCCCCCATCGCTTCTTTGCGGAAGATCGCACTCCCTAGGGCCCCTGTCACGTAGAGCAGGCCGCCCCCCGCGAGCGCCCCCACCACGGCGTGCTTCGCGGCCGTCCACATCTCGGTGGTCCCATGCAACTGGGGAATCATCACGCTCAGCACCAGCCCCAGCGCCAAACCACCCAGACTGATCTCATCCGGAATGATTTGAAACTCCAAATCGACGGCGCTCACCACGATCAAGGCCCAGACGAAGACGAGATACGTCAGGCCGATCGCGTCCACGCCAAACCGCTGCAACACCCCCACCGCCGCCACCCCGCTCAGCGCCTCCACCACCGGGTAGCGCCAATGAATCGTCTTGTGGCAGTGCCGGCACTTCGCACCGAGCGCCGCGTAGCTTAGCAGTGGGATGTTGTCGTACCACGCAATCGGCTCACAACAGTGGGGGCATCGTGAGCGCGGCGTAACCACCGATTGTTCCCGCGGCAGCCGATAGATGCAGACGTTCAGAAAGCTGCCGATGAACGTCCCGACGACAAACGCGATCGATGACAACAACACGCTTTCCCCTCGTTCAGTCCATAGTCCATAGTCGATAGACCATAGCGTGTTTTTCCTTAACCTTAAACTATGGACTGTGGTCGATGGACTATCGACTCGCGCGCAACGCGCGTTCGACCGCGCGGCGCATCACGTGAACCGGAGCCGATCGACGCCACCAAAGTCGAAACGATTCGGCTCCTTGGTATACTAGCATCGACACGCCGCCCGCTGCAACACACCCGGCTCTACGGGCCTGACGCACCAAGGCGGTGGGTCGGTTGTAGACCACATCATACACCGTCACCCCTGGATGCAATCCCCGAACGACGGGCGCGCCCGCCTCATCCGTCATCCCGATGGAGGTCGCATTGATCAAGACATCGCAGCCGCGCACATCGACCGCCTCAAGTCCCTGCACCTCAACACGACAGCGAGGACGAAGGCGCCTCAGCCAGGCGGCCAGACCGTTGGCTCGATCGAGATGGCGGTTGGCGATAATGAGATGACTCCCCGGCGCCCGACTCAAGACCCACCCCACCGCCTTCGCCGCACCGCCGGCGCCCAGGATCATCGCGATGCACCGTCGCCTCTTCCATCCGAGTTCGTTGAGGGCCCGTTCACATCCGATCACGTCGGTGTTGTAGCCGATCAACCGGCCGCGACGAACCACAATCGTGTTGACAGCACCCAGCGCCTTCGCGTCTTCAGCCAGTTCCTCAAGAAACGGAACAATCGCTTCTTTGTGTGGAACGGTGACATTGAGTCCCGCAATGCCGCACGCCGTAAGCCCCCGAAGGATCTCAGAGAGGAGCGGTGGAGGGACGTCGAAGGGCGCATAGATCGCGTCGAGCCTCAGCGCATCGAACGCCGCCTGGTGCATGAGCGGCGAGAGGCTGTGGCCGACCGGATACCCAAGAATACCAAACA
>CAZUWM010000030.1:0-18027 GCA_964624155.1 uncultured Planctomycetales bacterium | reverse complement strand
GAGCTACCGACTCCTGGTCACGGATGCCAACCGCGATGGCACCGGCACCTACGAGCTCACCCTGCAGCGGCTGAATAATCCGAGTGGCGTCAAAGAGCTCTCCTATGATGTCATCGTTGAAGACATCCTGGATGTCGTGACAGGAAGTCATATCTATCGGTTGATCGCTAACGCGAGTGAGACCCTCACGGCCTGTTCAACCGTGATGACGCACACCTCAGGTTCCTTCGACATCACGCTGGAACTCTACGATGTCTCAGGCAAGCGTCTGGTCGGTTCGCCAGCAGGCTTGAAGTACACCGTCACCGGGAGCGGCACCTTCTATTTGTTGATCGCTGACTCTTCAAGGGATGGAACTGGAATCTACCGCTTAACGTTGCGCCGGGGGGCTGTCAACTGTGCCGGTGTGGATTTGGCACCACCGACCGTCAGCCTCACGCAACCCATTGGAGGAGAGCTGCTCCAGAGTGGATCGAGCTTCCCCGTGAGCTGGACGGCGACAGACGATCGCGGCATCACGACTCAAGACATTCGACTCTCAACCGATGGGGGGAAGACCTTCCCAACCCTGATCGTCTCAGGCCTGGACAAGGCGGTTCGGTCCTATACGTGGCAGATACCGCCAGGACTCAAAACGGCCCATGCCAGGATTCGTGTCACGGCCGCCGACGCCCAGGGGAACGTCGGCGCCGATGACAGCCGAGGCGATGTGGCCATCATGGATACCACGCTGCCGCAGGACGCCAGGACGGTTCAGTATGAATACGATCGGTTGAATCGTCTCCAGAAGGTGACGACGACTGGCGGGCCTTCTGTGACCTACACCTATGATGGAGTCGGCAATCGTCTCAAGGCGGTCGGGGCACCGTAACGCGATGGAGAAACTGTGGACGATGACGGAAGTAGCACGGTATCTGAACATCACCGACCGTGACGTCGAAGGGCTCGTCAAAGAGGGGAAGCTTACCGGCTATAAGCTTGGAGGGAAGTTCCTGCGCTTTCGTCCTGATCAGGTGGAGGCGCTTCTGGGGAGGGTGGCCCCACGGGCCCAGGACGATCCTGCGCGGGCCCCCTCGACTGAGCCCGCGCGCAGTCGTGTGCGCGAATTCTTCTATTTCTATGATTTCTATCTCCTCTCCGCTGTCCTGCTGGCTAGCGTGGTGATCTACCTCATCGCTTTTTCTTAAGACATCTCCGATGGTAAACGAAGACCAATTGCGGCGTTGGCTCCGTGAGGTGCGTCAGGGACGGCGCACCATCAACGACGTCGTGCGTCAACTCAAACGGTTTCCGGTTGATCATCTATCGTTTGCCCGTCTCGATACGCACCGCCATCTTCGACGGGGGCTGCCTGAAGCCATCTGGTGCGAAGGCAAGACCGTCTCGCAACTCACCGCCCTCATCAGACGCCTGATCGCGGCGAAGGAACTCATTCTGTTGACCCGTCTAGCACCCGCCGCCGCGCGGCAGGTGCAAGCGCGCATTCCCACCGTGCGTTATGAGACAGCCGCTCGTCTCGGATTTTGGATTCCACCGGGCACGCGTCCCACTCCAGAAGGATTGGTGTTGGTGGCCAGCGGAGGAACGGCTGATCTGCCGATCGCTGAAGAGGCGGCGATGACCGCTCAGGTCTTGGGCAGTCGCACCGTGCGCGTGTATGACGTGGGGGTCGCCGGCATCCATCGCGTGTTGAGCGCCTTCTCCCTCATTCAGCGCGCGCGAGCGATTGTCGTCGTCGCCGGCATGGAGGGCGCCTTGGCCAGTGTGGTGGCGGGTCTCGCGCGCTGTCCCGTGATCGCCGTGCCAACGAGTATCGGCTATGGGGCGAGCTTCTCCGGCATCGGCCCGTTGCTGACGATGCTCAACAGTTGCGTCCCCGGAGTGGCCGTGGTCAACATCGACAACGGATTTGGGGCCGGGTATCTGGCGCACGTCATCAATCACTCATAAATGGCGTGGGTGGCACAACGCTCCTACCGAAAACCGGGCAAACTGATTCCTCCACACGCTCAACACCTCAAGGGACGGTCCATTGTCCTCCGGAGGGGGCAGGCGATCGAGTGGCACTCCACCCGCGACCGAGAGGAAATCATTCTGGTCTTCCGAGGATCGGTGTCGCTTGAGACGCGAGACCGTCGTGATCGAACTCGTTCCATCGCACTCTCCAGCGGTCGAGCGGCTTTCCTCTCCCAAGACGTCTGGCATCGGGTTGTCAACCGTTCTCATCGTCAGGCACACTATGTGTACGTGACATGCTAACCCTGTATCAGGCTGAGGCGATTGTGCAGCGGATGGTGGAGCTGGGTATCGCCACCCCCACGCAGATCGAGCAGGCCAAACAAGAACAAGCCAAGACTCGTGAGCCGATCAGCACGGTGTTAGCCAAGTTGGGGATTATCCGCTCCGCCGAGATCGGCAAACGGTTAGCGCCTCAACTGGGCTGCCTCGCGCAGTCGATTGATCCCCCCTCCCTCAGTCCCACCGTCCTTCGGCGACTCCCCGTGGAGCTCTGTCGGATGCATCGGGTTGTTCCGGTTCATGAAGATCCCAGCGGTCAGGTGGTCGTGGCGAGCGATGATCCGTTTACTGCGATGGCGCTCGAGTGGTTGGGCAAGCAATGTCAGGCCGCCCTCGAGATGATCTTCGTCGATGAGGCGGGGCTGGCGGCACTCCTCACGCGGCTCAGTCAGCCGGATGCGCCCGTCGCGCCCCCCCCTCCAAGTCCGACACGTCCACCTGCCAGTCCTCCATCCCCGCCACCACCGACGGCGATCTCAAGTCCACCTTCACCGCCACCCCCAGCGAAGCCGTCGCCGCCTCCGTCGACATCCCCTCCACCTCCGGCACCGCCGAAGGCTCAACCGCCCACCCCTCCTCCGAGCGTGACAGCACCCAGCGTGACGGCGCCAAAATTGATTCTGCCTGCTTCGTTAACCGTGGGGAAGGTGGCTGTGACGACTGCCGTGACGAAGCCACCGCCGGGTGCTCCTTCGCCATTGCCCAGTGCGACGACGGCGGGTGGGGCCGACGAGCCGATCATCCAGCTCGTCGATTCGATCTTGAGCGAAGCCGTCGGACTACGGGCCAGTGACATCCATATCGAGCCATCGGCCGAGGCGTTGAAAGTCCGGTATCGCATCGATGGCGTGCTCCATGAAGTCAACACGCCGCCGAAGGCGCTGCACGGGCCTGTCACCAGCCGTTTGAAGATCATGGCTGGCCTGAACATCGCCGAGAAACGTTTGCCCCAAGATGGTCGCTTGCAATTGGAGGTCAGCGGCCAACCCCTGGATGTTCGGATCTCCGTGCTGCCGGCGTTGCATGGCGAGTCCATTGTCATGCGGCTGTTGGCCCGCAACGAACGCATGCCGACCCTCAAGGAATTGGGATTCTCCACGGACGATGCGCAGCGCTGGGAACAACTCATCACCCGTCCCTATGGGATGATCCTGGTGACCGGCCCCACCGGATCCGGAAAAACCACGACCCTCTATGCCACGTTAGCCGTGTTGAATCGGCCGGATCGCAAGCTGATCACCGTGGAAGATCCTGTTGAATATCAGTTGGCGGGGATCAATCAAGTCCATGTCAAGGCCTCTGTGGGATTGACCTTTGCGGCGGGACTGCGCGCGATGTTGCGTCAAGCGCCGGATGTCATCATGGTCGGAGAAATCCGTGATCAAGAAACCGCCCAGATTGCGATCCAGGCCGCCCTCACCGGGCATCTCGTGTTCTCGACGCTGCATACCAACGACGCCCCCTCGGCCGTGACGCGGCTCATGGATATGGGCATCGCGCCGTTCTTGGTGGCCTCCACCATTCAAGGTGTCGTGGCCCAGCGATTAGTGAGACAGGTCTGCGCCTCCTGTCAAAGTCGTCGTCCCGCGACACCGGAGGAACAAGCGTTTCTTGGTGAGCCGGCGGTCACCGAGGTGGTGGAGGGTCGAGGTTGTGAAGCATGCCATCAGAGTGGATTTCGTGGACGGGTTGGTCTGTATGAATTGCTCCTCCTCACCGATTCGCTGCGGCAACTCGTCGTGACCAAAACACAGGCCTCAGCCCTGAAGCAGCGAGCGGTTCAGGAAGGCATCCGGACCCTGCGCGAGGATGGCAAGCTCAAGATCCGCCAGGGATTGACGACCATGACGGAAATCCTGAAAGCTACACCGGAAGGGGAGTGATGGACACTCCAACATTAGAAGTCAAGGCGCTGCAAGAGGCGTTCGCCGGCGCCGGAGGAGCGGCCGGGACCGCGGTTGGCGGGGACAGCTCCAAGTTGGCCGAGCTCGCCAACCAAGCCCCCATCATCCGCCTCGTGGATACGGTCTTGGCTGAAGCGGTGGCCCAGCGGGCCTCGGATATCCATATCGAGACCTTTGAGCATGACGTCCTCATTCGCTATCGCATCGACGGGATCTGTTATCAGATCGCCAAACCGCCCAAAAGCCTGGCGCTGGCCATTGCCTCACGGATCAAGATCCTCTCGAACCTCGATGTGGCGGAGACGCGCGTGCCCCAGGACGGACGCATCCTCATGACGCGCGACAACCGACAGATCGACCTGCGCGTCTCGACGCTTCCCACGATTCACGGGGAGAGCATCGTGTTGCGGGTGCTCGACAAGGGGACGTTGAACAAAACGCTCAACCAGTTGGGCATGGACGATCCGATGCGCGAGGCGATCGAGCGGATCATCAAACGCCCGCATGGCCTCTTCCTGGTGACGGGTCCGACCGGCTCGGGCAAGACGACCACGCTCTACGCCTCCTTGACCACCCTCAATCGTCCGGACGTCAAGATTATCACGACGGAGGATCCGGTCGAGTACGATATCGCCGGCCTCGTGCAAATCGCGATTCATCAAAAGATCGGGTTAGATTTCTCGACCTGCCTTCGGGCCATCTTGCGTCACGATCCGGACATCGTGATGGTCGGAGAGATCCGTGATGCGGAGACGGCCCAGGTGGCCATTCAGGCCGCACTCACCGGACACCTCGTCTTCTCCACACTGCACACCAACGACGCGCCCGGAGCGGTCACACGGTTGATCGATATGGGGGTTGAACCGTTCCTCATCACTTCCACCGTTCACGCCGTCCTAGCCCAGCGCTTGATCCGTCGGTTGTGCCCCCAATGTCGAGTGCCGTTCCAACCGACCGATGAGGACCTGGCGGTCCTGCATCTGACGCGCGAAGGCCTCGAGACGTCCCTCAGTCACGTGAAGGAAGCCGCCCCGTCAGAGGGATCGATCGTGCATACCGCGATGACGAATCAGATGACCTTCATGCGGTCAGGGGGATGCGCCGCATGTCAGGGATTAGGCTTTCAGGGTCGTCTGGGGCTCTATGAACTGCTGATGATGAACGACGCGATCCGTCCGCTGGTGCTCAAACGCGCAAGCGTCAGCGAGGTGCGAGCAGCCGCTCGAGGCGCAGGGATGCGGACCCTGCGTGAGGATGGGCTGGGGAAAGCGCTGCGGGGTGAAACCACATTGGAGGAAGTCCTCCGGGAGACGCAAGACTATGATGCGCAATAAACTAGGCTCGGGGCTCGAGGCTCGGGGCTCGGGGCAAGGGCCCACAGCCCAGAGCCCACAGCCCAGAGCCAGCGAGGCGTTTACACTGGTTGAGTTGCTCGTGGTCATCGCCATCCTGAGCATTCTCATGGGGCTGGTGACCGCCGGGGCGCAAACCGCTCGTCGGCGAGGCGCGGTCACGAAGGGCA
Source organism: uncultured Planctomycetales bacterium (assembly GCA_964624155.1). Classification (GTDB taxonomy): domain Bacteria; phylum Omnitrophota; class Gorgyraeia; order Aquiviventales; family Aquiviventaceae; genus CAZUWM01. The sequence goes on along the minus strand of CAZUWM010000030.1, from coordinate 12,303 downwards.
AGGCGACGATCGCCGCGCTGGAGACGGCGATTGCCATGTACCACGGAGATCTGGGGGACTATCCTGAATCCGGGAATGAGAATCTGGTCGCCGCGCTGATGGAGGAGCCTGACGATCCCGACTGGATGGGTCCCTATATGGAATTCAAAGAGGATGAACTCGAGGGGGGCGAGCTGCTTGATCCGTGGGGCAATCCCTATGTCTACGTGTCGACAAACGGCGGATCGCCCACCCATCGGCAGCATTCCTATGATGTGTATTCCTTCGGCCCCAACGGCACGGATGATGACGGCACCCAAGACGACATCATCAATTGGTAGGGCGTTTACGCTCATCGAGTTGCTGGTGGTGATGGCGATTGTCGGCCTTCTCGTAGGCACCAGCATCCCCGCGCTGACCGGCTATGCCAAACAGGTCCGGCTGAAGACGACCACTCGCGAGGTCATGGGACTGTTGTTTCTCGCCAGGAACCTCGCGATCAGCTCCCGCGAAGTCCGGACGGTCCTCTTGGATGAAGACCGCCAGCGGCTGGTGATCGAGGAGACGCTGGAACAGGAGGAGCCGAAAAAGGTCCGTCTGCCTGATGCTGTAGATGTCACGCTGGAGGGAGGGGCGGCGGGGACGGGCCGCGTCGTGTTTCAGCCCAGCGGGGCATTGGGTTCTCCCTCGGTGACTGTGGTCCTCACCAGCGGAACCAGGACGCAGACCATCGCGGTCACCTCAGCCACCGGCGCCATCTCGTTGCGTGCAAACGAGGATTGACGGAGGGAAGAGAACATGCTAGACTCTCCCTGGATGTTCCCCCCACGCCACTCACCGTTCTCCATACCACAGATGGCACAGAAGCTCCACAGAGCCACAGAGGAAGGCCCGACACCACAGAGGACACAGATCCTGCGCTCTCTGTGGTGCGTGTTTCGTCTTTCTGTGATCTCTGTGTTGTTGTGGTGTCCTTCCACGGTATTCGCCGGTCTTCGTGAACAAGCGCAAGTCTACCGGGAGGATGGTCTTGGCGCTCAACAGCACGGCGATCTCTCAGGCGCGGCGACGTTCTATCAGAAAGCCATTCAGTTGGATCCGGGATTCGCGGTTCCCTATAACGACCTGGGGATCGTCTATGAGCGCCGAGATCAACTCCAGATGGCTCTGCAAGCCTATCAACGAGCCCTGGCCGTGGATCCCAACTATCTTGAGGCCAGCGCAAATCTGGGCTCGCTGTACCGGCGATTAGGGTATGCCACCCAGGCCTTGCCGTATTTGATCAAAGCCGCGGTGTTGTTGGAACAGCGTCGAGACTTTCAGGCGGCCAAACGGTTCTACCAAGAAGTCCTCGATGTCGAGCCCACTCAGATGGAAGCGCTCGCCGGTCTGGCCGGCGTCTATGAGCGGCTGGGCGAAGGCGATCAGGCCGTCACGACATGGATGAAGGTGGCTCTCCTGTATGAACAACGAGGGCAGCTGGAGGCGGCGAAATCAAGCTATGAACGCGCCGTCGCCTTGGATGCCACCTCGATCGAGGCGACGACCAACCTGGCCGTGTTGTGTGAACGCCTGGGACAACGCGATCAAGCTGTGTTCAATTGGGTGAAGGTGGGTGGGTTGTATGAACAGCGTGGCGATCTGCCCATCGCCCGTCGCTCGTATGAACGAGCGCTGGGGTTGAGCCCCAACAGCGTCCAGACGCTCGCCAGTTTGGCGGTGGTCAGCGAACGATTGGGGGATCGCGAACAAGCCGTGGCGTATTGGATCAAATGCCAGCAACTCGGTTCGCCCGATGACCCGTGGCGACTCCAGGCAGAGGAACGATTGGTGGACTTGGGGGTCGTCAAAACCGGCTCCGTCTATCGACGGCGTCTGGTGGAACGGGAATTTCAAACCAACACCCATTCGTTACAGCAGTTTCGGATGGTGACCGACAGGGAGCATTGGTAAACAACAGATACTCGTCTCGCCGGACGCGCTCTCGCCACTCATTTCCTCATCCCTCATCGCAGACGTGATACGACACCCCACTCGAGCGTTGCTGATTGATGGGACGGCCTTCTGCTATCGGGCCTTCTATGCCGTCCGGGGCCTCGCCACCTCTCAAGGGCGTCCCACGAACGCCGTGTATGGATTTGCGGTCATGTTGAAGTCCCTGTTGGAGAAACATCATCCGGAGTATCTCGCGGTGGCCTTTGACGTGGGCAAGCCCACCTTTCGCCACCGGCAATTCGCCGACTACAAGGTCCACCGCAAACCGATGCCTGACCCGCTCATCGAACAGCTGTCCACCGTCAAAGCCTTGCTCCAGGCCTATCGCATTCCGATCTTTGAGCAGGAAGGGTATGAAGCGGAAGATGTCCTGGCCACCATGGCTCGACAGATCACCGGGGCGGTGCAGGAGGTGTGGATTGTCAGCGGCGATAAAGACGTCCTCCAGTTGGTCGACGCGCATGTCAAGGTCTACAATCCGCATAAGGATGACGCGCTGATCGATCGCGCCGCCGTGCGTCAGCGGTATGGATTGGATCCTGAACGGATCGTCGATCTGATGGCGTTGATGGGCGATGAGACGGATAACATTCCGGGTGTGACGGGGATCGGAGAAAAGACGGCGCGGGAACTCTTAAAGCAATTTGAGAGCGTGGACGACCTCTATCGGCATCTCAATGACGTGGCATCGCCCGCGCGCCGCAAGGCCCTCGAAGGCGGAAGACGCCAGGCGGAGATGTCACGGGAGCTGGCGCGCATCCACGACGATGTGCCCCTCGACGTGGATCTGGATCACCTGAAGGCGCAGGAACCTGATTGGAAAGCGTTGCGCAGCCTGTTCCGCGAGCTGGAGTTCAAGCGACTGCTCAAGGATGCGGAGGATCAGATTCCGTCGTCCTCAGGAGCACACCCCGAGGTGCAGTTCATCAGCTCGCCTGACGAGATGGATCGCCTCAACCGCCAGCTCGCTCGGGCCGGGACGAGTGCGGTGGTCGGCTGGCCGGTGAGCCCCACCCCACGGGGCGGGGTCGAGGCCGTGTATCTCGCGGTGGCGATCACTCCGGAAGCCGGATGGATCGCTCGACTTGATCGTGAGGGGCTGCGGGGTGCTGCGGGTCGATGGTTTGCCTCATGGCTCGCTGATCCGTCCAAGGCCAAAGTGGGCCACGATGCTAAAGTCCTCATGCGCCTGCTGCGCGCTCTCAATCTTGACCTCCACGGTCTCGTGGGGGATACCATGATTGCGGCCCATCTGGTGAACCCGGCTCGGACGACGCAAAGCCTGACCGATGTCATTGACGAATACCTTGACGTCCACCTCAAGCTGCCGGAGACGATCGATAGCGCCGTGGAGTTGACGATGCCCTCGATGGCGCACGGGTGCGCGACGGCCGTGTGCGCCCTCTTGGACCTGCATGATCGGCTAAGCGCCCGACTGACCGACTTGGGGCTCACGGCGCTGTATCGCGAGTTGGAGCTGCCGCTGCTTGAGGTCTTGGCCCAGATGGAGGCTGCCGGGGTGGCGATTGATGTGGCGTTTCTCAACAGGTTGCGAACCTCCATGGAGCAGCAGCTCAAGAGGCTGAGTCAGGAGATTACCCGCTTCGCCGGAGGCGCGTTCAATCTCAACTCTCCTCGACAGCTCGCCCACATCTTGTTTGACCAGTTGAAACTCCCGGTGATCAAGCGGACCAAGACCGGTCCCTCGACGGACAGCGAAGTCCTGCAGCGCCTCGCCCAGCAGCACCCGCTCCCGAAGCGGTTGATTGAGTATCGGGAGCTGACCAAATTGCGTTCGACCTACGTCGAAGCGCTGCCCGCCTTGGTGAACCCTGCAACAGGCCGATTGCACACGACCTTCAATCAAACCGCGACGGCCACCGGTCGGCTATCGTCGAGCAACCCGAATTTACAAAACATTCCGATTAAAACCGAGCTGGGCCGGCAGATTCGAAAAGCCTTTATCCCAGGTGAAGCGGGATGGAGCTTGATGGCCGCGGATTACTCGCAGATTGAACTGCGCATCCTCGCGCATCTCTCCGGGGACCGCCAGCTTATCAGCGCCTTTTCCAACGGTCAGGATATTCATCGCGCGACCGCCTCGTTGATCTACGGCACGCCGGAGGATGGGGTGACACCGGAGATGCGCAGTTCGATGAAAGCGGTCAATTTCGGTATTCTCTACGGCATGAGCGCCCATGGACTCTCCAGAGAGCTGGGGATTCCTCATGAAGAGGCGGCGGCCTTCATCAGTGCCTACTTTGAACGGTATCCTGATGTGAGGACCTTCTTCGATCGCCAAATCCAGAAGGCCACGGAAGAAGGATTCGTTCAGACCCTGCTAGGCCGTCGGCGGCATATCCCGGAGCTGACCAGTCAGGACCCTGCGATCCGTCAACTCGGGCAGCGGCTGGCGATGAACACCCCGGTCCAAGGCACGGCTGCCGATTTGATCAAGCGCGCCATGATCGATATTGCCAAGACCTTGCACACGAAACGGATGAGCAGCCGGATGGTGCTGCAAGTCCACGATGAGCTCGTCTTCGAGGGGCCCACGGGTGAGGTCGAGGCCTTGGCCCGCGTAGTGCGCCGGATCATGGAAGGAGCCATCGAGCTCAAGGTCCCGCTCGTGGTCACGGTCAAGACCGGCCCGAATTGGCTGGACATGACTGAACTCACATGACGGCTGCTCTGGGCTGTGGGCTGGGGGCTCTGGGCAATTGCCCTGAGCCACCACGATGATTGTGGTGGGTCTGACGGGCGGCGTCGGGACGGGGAAGAGCACGGTCGCCAAGATGTTGAAACAGCTTGGGGCGGAAGTGATCGATGCGGACCAGTTGGCCCATGAGGCCATCCAGCCGCGGCAACCCGCCTGGCGTCACATCGTCAAGACCTTCGGCCGAACGATGCTCAAACCCGACGGATCCGTTGATCGCCTGGTGCTGGGCCAACGGGTGTTTCGAGACCTCAGCGCCCGACGGCGTTTAGAGCGCATCATTCATCCGGACGTGATTCGTCGGACCACATTGCGCCTGACGCAATGGCGGCGTCAGGGACGGGTTCGAGTGGTCGTCCTCGATGTCCCGCTGCTGGTGGAGGCCGGGATGCGCAAGTTGGTGGATCGGCTCGTGGTGGTGACGGCTCCGGCTGTCGTCCAGCGCCAACGGTTGAAGGCGCGTGGGTGGTCAGAGCAAGAGATTCGTCGACGGATCGCGGCACAGTGGAAGCTGTCGGCCAAAGTGGCGTTGGCCGATGTGGTGATCGATAACGGAGGGGGGCTCTTCGAGACCCGAAGGCAGGTGAAGGACCTATGGAACAGACAGCTAGTGGCACAGGGCGATTGAATCTTGCGGACCTGAAAGACCTGAAGATCACCGAGCTGAGCAAGATGGCTCGGGAATTGGGGGTCAACGGACTCTCAGGTTTGAAGAAGCAGGATCTCATCTTCAAGATCCTCCAGGCGCAGACGGAGAAAGAGGGGCTGATTTTCTCCGAAGGGGTGCTGGAGATCTTGCCGGATGGTTTCGGGTTCCTGCGATCTCCCAACTATAATTACCTGCCGTGTCCGGATGACATCTACGTCTCACCCTCGCAGATCCGCAAGTTCGATCTGCATACGGGGGATACGGTCAGCGGGCAGGTTCGACCCCCGAAGGAAGGGGAGCGTTATTTCGCCTTGCTCAAGGTCGAGGCGGTTAACTTCGAGAACCCGGAGGCGATCAAAGACAAGGTCCTCTTCGACAACCTGACGCCGATCTATCCCCAGCAACGGTTACAACTGGAAACCACTGCCAAAGAGATTTCGACCCGCATCATGGATTTGCTCACCCCCATCGGCAAAGGCCAACGAGGGCTGATCGTGGCCCCTCCGTACAGCGGCAAGACGGTGCTCCTCCAGAAAATCGCCAACGCGATCACCACGAACTACCCGGATGTGGTCCTCATCGTCCTGCTGATCGATGAGCGCCCTGAGGAAGTCACCGAGATGCAACGGGGCGTGAAGGGCGAAGTGATTTCCTCGACCTTTGATGAGCCGGCCGACCGGCACGTCCAGGTGGCGGAGATCGTCTTGGAGAAAGCGAAACGGTTGGTGGAACACAAGAAGGATGTCGTCATCCTCTTGGACAGCATCACGCGGTTGGCGCGCGCGTACAACACCGTGGAGCCGCACAGCGGCCGCGTCCTGACCGGTGGGCTCGATGCCAATGCGCTCCATAAGCCCAAGCGATTTTTCGGCTCCGCTCGGGGCATCGAAGAAGGGGGAAGCCTGACGATCATCGGGACGTGTCTGATCGAGACCGGCTCGCGGATGGATGACGTGATCTTCGAAGAGTTCAAAGGGACCGGCAACATGGAGTTGACTCTTGACCGCAATCTCTTCCAACGCCGGATTTACCCGTCTCTCGACATCCGTCGCTCCAACACGCGCCGCGAAGAGCTGCTGATCCCCGGCGATGAGCTCCAACTGATTTGGGTCTTGCGGAAGGTCCTCAATGAGATGGATTCGGTCCAATCGATGGAATTGTTGATCGATCGGATTTCGAAGACCAAATCGAACGACGATTTTCTCAAGACCATGTCTAAAAACAGTTAGGAGTTGGGAGTGAGGAGTGAGGAGTTTAAAAAGGAGGTTCGATGAAGGCTGGCATTCATCCGGAGTACGTGGACTGCACGATCACGTGTTCGTGTGGAGCGGCGTATCACACCCGATCGATCCGCCCGAAGATCCACATCGAGATCTGCGCGAAGTGCCACCCCTTCTTTACCGGTCAGCAGCGGTTCGTGGATACGGCGGGCCGCGTCGAGAAATTCCGCCGCAAATACAAAACACAGAAGTGATTTCACAGATTGACGTACCTGACCTATCTGTGTAATCATTCTTCAAAATCTGTGTAATCATTTTCCCGATGGGGATCCCTCGTGCACAGTTGCTCAACCAATTGATCCAACGCGAGCAGCGCTATACGGAGTTGGAACAACGGCTCGCGCAGATCGCCTCAACCCCGGGTGCCACGGAGTACCAACAGCTCTCCAAGGAGCTGACGCAGTTGAAAGAGCTCGTGATGCTCTTTCGCGCCTACCAGCGCATCGAAGGCGAGGTCCACGAGGCGGAACAGCTCGTCCATGCGCAAGGGGATGTGGATTTGCGGGAGCTGGCGAAGGATGAAGTGGTGTCGTTACGACAGCAGCAAACCCATCTCTGGGAAGAGCTGGAACGTCTGTGGAAGGAAGAGCATGGTACGCCCGACCGGCCGGCGATCATTGAGATCCGGGCCGCCACGGGCGGGCGCGAGGCCGGTCTCTTCGCCGGAGATTTGTACCGGATGTACAGCAAATATGCCGCCAATTGTCGCTTGACCGTGGAACTGATGGACAGCCATTCGACGGAAGCCGGCGGGTTCAAAGAAATCATCTTCGCAATCAAGGGGCCGGGCGCCTATGAACGCTTCAAGTTTGAGAGTGGGGTCCATCGCGTGCAGCGCGTGCCGGCGACCGAAGCCCAAGGCCGCATCCATACCTCGACGGCGACGGTGGCGGTGTTGCCTGAGCCGGAGGAGGTGGATCTGCCGCCCATCCCCGCGAAGGATCTCCAGATTGACGTGTTCCGTTCCTCGGGTCCCGGCGGTCAATCGGTCAACACGACCGATTCGGCGGTTCGGATTCGCCACCTCCCAACCGGCTTGGTGGTAACGTGCCAGGATGAGCGCAGCCAACTGCGCAATAAAGAGAAAGCCATGCGGGTCCTGCGAGCCCGGCTGCTCGATCGCCTCGCAACCTCGGCCCAGGCCCAACGGGCGTCGACCCGCAAAGAACAAGTCAAGGGAGGGGAGCGGAGCGAGAAGATTCGGACGTATAATTTCCCTGATCAACGGGTCACCGATCACCGTGTGGGCGTGACCCTGCATCAGTTGGAGGCCGTGTTGAACGGCCGCCTGGACGAGTTGATCGCCGCCCTTCAAGCCCATGAACCTCCCGCCAGCTGAGGTCGCCCCGCATGTTTTGCTTCGCAAAACGAAGCAAGCGGGGCTCCCCGCTGGCGGGATGGCAATTCGGCAGGTTGTGCATGACGTTGAGGACGCCTTGTGCCGAGGAGGGATTGATTCGGCGAGGGCGGAGGCGGAGTGGTTGGTGGCGGAGGCGTGCGGACTCGGACGAACCGAGTTGTATCTCGTCGATCCGGCCCCTGATCTCCACACCCTGGAGCGGATTGACCGGTGGGTTTCGCGTCGGCTGACCGGAGAGCCATTGCAGCACGTGATGGGATACGCCGACTTTTGTGGACATCGGCTTGCGGTCTCACCCGAGGTCTTGATCCCTCGACCGGAGACCGAAGCCTTGGTCGGGCAGGCCATCGGCTACCTTCGGCAACGCGCGCAAGGGGGCCTGCCACCGGCTGTGCTCGATCTGGGTACCGGCAGTGGCAATATCGCGATTAGCGTCGCCCATGCGGTGCCATCTTGTGTGGTCATCGCGGTTGAGCTATCATGGAACGCCTTGCTCGTCGCTCGGGAGAATCTCCGGCGGTTCCACCTGGAAGATCGTATCCGGCTCATCCAAGCCGATTGGACCCGTGGAGTGGCCAGAGGGTCCAACGACGTGGGACGGTTCGACCTCGTGATCTCTAACCCACCGTATGTGCCGCGCGCTGAATTGGATCGGTTGCCCGACGAGTTGCAGCGTGAGCCGCGCCTGAGCCTTGATGGCGGGGAGGACGGCATGAGCCATCACCGCCGACTGGTGAATGAGATCCCGGATCTGCTGTGTCGCGGCGGTGTCGTGTGCATGGAATGCGCGGAGTCACAAGCTGAGCCGTTGTGCGATCTCGTCCGCCATCAGCCGTGGGTTCGCCAGGCGGTCGTGATCAACGATTTGGCTGGTCGCCCCCGCGGCCTCTGGGTCATCTCGAGGTCACACAGATGACACAGATACACCGAACCACAGATGGCACAGATCAACTCCCTCTGTGGTATCTGTGTAATCTGTGGGGTGGTGTTCTTTCATCTGTGTGCTCTGTGTATCGCTCTTTGACATGGACAAATTGATCCTCCAGCACAGTGGACCATTGCGGGGGACGGTTCACGTCAGTGGGGCGAAAAATGCGGCGTTGCCGATCATGGCCGCCAGCTTGCTGACAGAGGAGCCGGTGGTCATTGACGGCGTCCCGCGCGTCACCGACGTGATGACGATGGCCGATATCTTGCGGCGGCTCGGCGTGCGGGTGGAGCATGAGGAGACACGGCTGGTGATTGACCCCAACCACTATACCGGTTCCAGTGCGCCGTATGAACTGGTGAGTTTGATGCGCGCCTCCATCTGTGTGCTGGGACCTCTGCTGGCTCGTCATCATCGGGCCCGCGTCTCGATGCCGGGCGGCTGCATCATCGGTCCACGGCCGATCGACCTCCATTTAAAAGGCCTGTCCACCCTGGGTGCTGCGATTGACATCGAACATGGGGATATCATCGCCACCACGGGGGGGTTGTATGGGACGACCGTCCATTTGGCCGGGGCGTTCGGCTCGTCCGTCTTGGCCACGGCCAACGTCATGATGGCGGCGACCTTAGCTCGGGGCACGACGATGATTGAACATGCCGCCTGCGAACCCGAAGTGGTTGATCTGGCCAATTTCCTGATCGCCATGGGAGCCAAGATCTCGGGGCACGGTACTCCCGTCGTTCAGATCGAGGGCGTGGCGGAATTGCACGGCACCCGGTATCGGGTGATTCCTGATCGCATCGAAGCCGGGACCCTCCTGATCTCGACGGCCGCCCTCGGTGGGGAGGTGACCGTCGTGGGAGCCCGGCATGACCATTTAGGCGCCGTCATTGAGAAATTGCGAGAAGTCAACGCGCAGATTGAGCCGATGCCTGCCCGCCGCGATCATGACGGGGCAGGCGGGGAGGGGTCATTGCGGATCCGATCTGAGGGGCGATTACACGCCGTGGATGTCACGACGCTTCCGTTTCCAGGATTTCCGACGGATCTGCAGGCGCAAATCATGGCGATGATGGCGGTGAGCCACGGCATCAGCGTGGTGACCGAGAAAATCTATCCTGAGCGATTTATGCATGTGCCGGAACTGCGCCGCATGGGGGCGCAGATTACCCGCGAAGGATCCAGTGCGATTGTGAAGGGGGTCGAGCGGTTGAGCGGTGCTCCTGTCACCGCGTCGGATCTTCGGGCTTCTGCAGCGCTCGTGGTGGCTGGGTTGGCGGCGGAGAACACGACGGAACTCCGGGGGGTCGAGCACCTCGACCGCGGATATGAACACTTGGAACAGCAACTCGCCTCGTTAGGCGCGCATATCAGACGAGAGATCGGCTAGGAAAGAGGTTGTGGCTTTGCTTGACCATCGACGTCGCAAGGGGTAAACCTATCAAAAGGAGAGCCATGGTCACGATTCGATTACAACGGCGGGGAACGAAGAAGACACCGCACCATCGCGTGGTCGTGATGGACAGTCGGCAAGCCCAAGGGAGCCGGGTGCTGGAAGTGCTCGGCTCCTATGATCCCTCGACCGATCCGGCCAAGTTTTCGGTCAATGAGTCGCGACTCGTGCACTGGGTGTCCTCCGGTGCAGGGGTCAGCGAAGCGGTGCAGCGGGCGCTGAAAACCTTTAAGAAAATTCATGCAGATTGATGTCATCACGATTTTCCCGAAGATGTTTCCCGCGGTCTTGGGGGAGTCGATCCTCAAACGCGCGCAGGTCGGTGGAGCCGTGACGATCGATATCCACGACCTGCGCCGCTATACCCATGATGCGCGGCGGACGGTTGATGATCGCCCCTACGGCGGCGGGCCGGGGATGGTGCTGAAGCCTGAGCCGGCGTTCGAAGCCGTGGAGGCGATTGAGACGAAGCGCCACGGTGGGGCACAAGCCGCTGCGAAATCCTGCGACGCTCACGCTTCGCAGCGACGAGGGGGCTGCGAGATCATCTTGATGTCACCTGGTGGGGTTCGGTTGACGCAGGCGGTGGCTCAGCAACTGACGCCGTTGCACCATCTGGTGATTCTCTGCGGACATTACGAGGGGGTCGATGAGCGCATCCGTCAAGCCCTGGTCGACCGTGAGATTTCAATTGGGGATTATGTATTGACCGGCGGAGAGGTGCCGGCGCTCGTCCTCATCGATGCCGTCGTCCGATTGCTCCCCGGCGTGATTGGGCATCCCGACGCGACCCAGGACGAATCGTTTGCGAACGGGTTATTGGAGTACCCGCACTACACGCGCCCTCCGGTGTTTCGAGGGATGGCGGTCCCCGAGGCGCTGCGGTGTGGAGACCATGAGCGGGTGGCCACGTGGCGTACACTGCAGGCGTTGGCGAAGACCTCTGTCCAGCGACCTGATCTCATCAATTCGCTGGGGGCTGAGGGCTGGGGGCTGAAGGCCCCGAGCCCCGAGCCCCGAGCCGCAAAAAGAGGCGGAAGACGCGATGGACCCCGTTGAACGAATCGTACAATCGTACAAGAAGAGAGAGACACCGGATTTTGGTCCGGGGGACCAGGTGCGAGTGTGGTGCCGCATTCAAGAAAAAGATCGCATTCGCCAGGTGCCGTTTGAAGGCATCGTGATTCGCCGGCGCGGCTCAGGGATCGGGGAGACGTGCACGGTTCGACGACTGACGTATGGGGAAGGCGTGGAACGCGTCTTTCCGTTGCAGGCTCCCGTGGTCGAGCGCATCGAAGTGCTTCGATCTGGCAAGGTCCGACGGGCACGGCTCTATTACCTGCGATCCAAGATTGGGAAAACCCGCATGGCTTCAGGTGAGACGCACCAGCCAGCCTCCTGAGCTTCTCGCACGGACAGCCGGCTATCGGCTGATTGCCGGGGTGGATGAGGCGGGGCGGGGACCATGGGCTGGGCCTGTGGTGGCGGCAGCCGTAATTTTTGCTGATAGCCTAGAACCGACTCGACACGTTCGCATTGCTGATTCTAAACAGCTCTCTCCTCGCCAGCGCGATCGAGCGTTTGACGTGATTCTCCGGCAGGCGCACGTGGGGATCGGTGTCGCCTCGGCGGAAGAGATCGATCGCGACAACATCCTGCAGGCCACCCTCCTGGCGATGCGGCGCGCCATCGGCGATCTGCCGGTTCAGCCCGAGCTGGTCATGGTCGACGGCTCCGTCAGCCCCTCCTTGGAGATGCCGTGTTGGCCCATCATCCATGGCGATGCGATCAGCCGGGTGATTGCGTGCGCCTCCATCGTGGCGAAGGTGACGCGCGACCGCCTCATGCGGTTCTACCATCGCCTGCTGCCGCACTACGCCTTCGATGAGCACAAGGGCTACGGTACGGCGCAACACCGCCTGACGCTGACTCAGTGGGGT
>CAZUWM010000029.1:16318-18866 GCA_964624155.1 uncultured Planctomycetales bacterium | reverse complement strand
TTTGACACGCTGGGGGTCTGGCGAGACGTTCGTGTTTCGGAAGGCGATCTGGCGGTGCAGCGCGTGGCGCTGGACCCTGCGCAGCACACCGCGATCAGTGAAGGGACGCCGACCGCCGTGTTGATCCGGAAAGGCGGGGGAACGCTGACCGCGGAGGATGACCCGTCCCCCGTGACCGCAGGAGACGTGCGAGGCATCCTGGCCGGCGTGCCGTTTCATCTGGCTGCCGGACCTGACGGCATGGAGTTGGTGACGGTGCGCATTCCTTCCACCTCCGCCGCGCCGTCCGCCTCGACCGCGGACGGCTCCGGGGCGACGGCCGCGAAGCCCGAGGCGTTGACCCCTGCGCCGGTGACGAGCGTCGAGCGGGAGCAGACGAGCACACAGCGCCTGACGGTGGCGTCCAGGATCCAGGGCCGCGCATCCAGATTACTGGAACGCCAGAAAGCCCAAGAGGGTGGAAGGCCAGGGCCGACGAGCGGGTTCACGCTCAAGGAGGTGGGACCGCTGCTCATGCTGGGCGTCGTGGCGGGCCTGACCGCGCTCTTCATGTTCGTGCCGGCGCTGCGGTGGCTGTTGTGGGTGCCGGTGGGAGGGGTGGGGCTCGTCGTCGCCCTTGGGCTGTTGTGGCTGCTCTGGGGAGTCCTGGACGAGGGCGTGTTGAAGCCGGCATCGCGGTTCGTGCAGTCTCTGCCGAAAGTCGGACGGCAACTCGTGGGGAAAATGCCCAGTTGGGTCGTGTTCGGCACCGCATCGGCCTGTCTGACCGGTTGTCGATTGGGGAAAGCCCTTCCACCGCTTCGGAAGTGGATGGATCGTCGGGAAGAGGCCATTCAGCGGTGGTTGGTGGATTACTACGTGACGTTCGCAACCGAGATCCTCGGGGAAGCCAAGCGAGGGAGCTGGTTTGAGTCGATGCGATTCCGCCAGCATCTCCAGCGGGTCGTTCGGGTGTATGCCTTCCTCCACGTTCGGCGGTCCACAGAGGCGAAAGATGAGCGACGACGAAAAATCCTCCTCACCCATTTCCTCCTCGTCCATCTCCGTCCGCAGCGGGACCTGGGTGATCCAGTGCTTCGACGGCGGGATGCCCTGGCTCGACGCCTCCTGCACCAGGAGATTTTCGCCAGCCGCGACCCCACGATGTTCCAACCCGCGCTGGAGGCGATCATTGAACTTCTGGCTCGGGCCGAGGACCATCACAGCGCGTACTTCTGGGAAGCCTTCTATCCCTCGCTGAAAGCCGCGGAGCAACTGCCCCGGTTTGCCAAGGCCTTGGTGGACGAGCTCGTCAAAGCGGAGCACCGCAAGATCCGGCTGTTCAAGATCACCAACGAAGAGGCCTTCTTCCAGGAGATGAAGAAGATCATCCTGGCCCTGGCGGCGGAGTCGCCTGCGTTGAAACATGAGCTCTTGGGCCATCTGTTGCAGTTGGCCCAGCAGCACCAAGAAGAAATCCCGCTCGTCGAATCGCTCTTGGACCAGCTCACCACTGTGCCACCAAGCCCATCGGCTCCTCCGGCGGATTCCGGCGCGATCGGGCACAAAGGTCCCAAAGGCGCCTTCCTGGCGGATGGGTGGTCCGGCCTGAAGCTCTTCGGCCTGCTCCTCGGAGTACCAGGGCTACTGACGGTAGGCTTGGCCCCGCAGTTCCACTTCACCGCGGGGGGTGAAGACAATGCGATGCATGGGGCGCAGGAGAGCGGAACTCAGGCGAGGTGGAGCGCGCGTTCCACTGCTTCAAAAGGGATCCAACCCTTGCGCTTGGCCTCAGTGATGGCGTCTTTAAGGGATTGGACGTATGTCTCGCTGACCGGCAATTGGGTCTCCAGCTCATCGATGAGCCACCCCGCCGGATTCGAGTCCTTCGTGTGGTATGCGTCGTCGGGAAGCTGGTCGACCAGCCGCTCGTCGATGACTGAGAGCACATCCAATAAGGCCCCGGTATTAAAGACAAAGACTCTTGGGACACCGGCTCGATCGAGCACGACGCCTGCCCGGGAACCTTTCTCGAGGGGGAACGTGGACTTCGGGACCACCAGCTCCCAAGGGACGACCTTGGCATCAACGACTCGTACGGGTAGCGATGATTTTCGACGCATTGGTCAGACCTCCGACACGGCAAGTATAGCACATCAGCCCGCGACGTCAACGCGCGGCCCGCAGGTCAAGCCGACGCCAGACCGTCGCAAGGGCGGCTTCTCGCTGGACCTTCGACTGCCGTTGGCGATCGTCGCTGCGGGTCTGCTCAGTGTGGGGGTGTGGGCGGTCATCGCCGGGAAGCTGTCGGTCGGGGCGCTGGGTGGGCTGGCGGTTGTGGCGGGACTCGCGGCTCTCGTGGGACTCGTGGTGATCCGAAGGATCCTGGCTCGGAGCCATCGAGCCTCCCAAAAAGAACCGGTACCGATGTCGTTGGGCCTGATCCTTGCGATGTCGGCGGTGGGGCTGGTGGGGGGCTTACGGCTGCCAGACGACAAGACCAGGCACGCGCCCGAAATCCCGGTCGTTGCTCGCGAGGTGCACGAGACCGTGCCGTCGCATGGTCGAG
>CAZUWM010000029.1:0-16218 GCA_964624155.1 uncultured Planctomycetales bacterium | reverse complement strand
GAAATCCCGGTCGTTGCTCGCGAGGTGCACGAGACCGTGCCGTCGCATGGTCGAGGGGAACGCGACCAAGCGAGGCACTTAGGCGTTCCACACACTGAACTCGTCAGATTCCGCAATCAACTTGACCAGACGAGGCGAGGCTCGCAGCAGGCCCCGCGTCTGTTTCGCCACACTGGTGGGCCAGGTGAAGATGAGCCGGACCTTCGCGTGGTTTCGCAGGGGAAGCTTCCTCTTCAGCTTCAGCGTACCGTTCTCGTAGGTGGCGGGGATCGATTGTTGAGCCATCAAGTCTCCTCCTCTCCTCCACAAACAAATGCGGAATTTCACGCCGACCGACTTTCTGACGCGCGTGATGGAGGACGGGCATCAGGGCCTTCCCATGTGCCAACACCCGTCGCTGTGCAAACGCCACCCACTCGTTCGGATAGCGTTTCACCAACTGGGGATACTGCGCGAACGCCCAGTCGTACTCCGCTTTCCAGAAGCGAGGCACCGGCTTCGGTTGCTCCATCGTCTTCCCGTTTCGCTTCATCGTATCTGCAAGTCTATCACGGCCCTTCCCAGCCGTCAACGCGCAGCCTCCAGGGTACGCCGACGCCAACACAGCGGGAGAGCGGCTTCACGCTCAACGAGCTGAAGCCGCTGCTGATGTTGGGTGGCGTGGGGCTGCTGATCGGCGTGGGCGCGCTGGTGGTCGCCGGGAAGCTCTCGGTGGGGGCGGTGCTTGGGATCGCAGGATTCACGGCCCTCTTTCGCGCTGAACTGCAACCGCCGCAAGGATCAACCTTCCGATCGGTCGTGGAGGCGATCCTGGAAGCGCTCAGGCTCCAGCCGAATCATCCGGTTGGGATGAAACCGGATGCAAGTCAGGCGTTGCACTCGATGATAGAAGCCCAGCGGGCTCCGTAATGACTCAGTCAAAATTACTTGACATCATTTTTAAATGAGTTAAAATCTATTTTATTTCAAGGCTGTGGAGTGCCTATCCCGGAGGCAGAGGCATGGGGAAAGGGGCGGTTTGCCCGCTATATATTAATAGGAAGAGGAGCCGTGCGGCAGCCGCGGTTGCCGTGGCGGCTCTACGAGTAGGTATCACTATTTTTTTGTGCGCCGCCGAGGTAGCGCTTGCCCCGCCCCTTGTAGGCGCCTCAGAGGCGGGGCTGACGGCTCTGGATGTGACCGAGATTGCGGTCTCCCCTGAGCTTGGCTATCTGCTCGAAAACCATCCTCCGGCCACTCCCTCCCAGCCCGTCGTCATCCACATTCAAGAAGCCCACACCAATTACGACGCGCAGCGGCATATCGTCCACATCCTTGAGCAGCTCATCCGCGACTACGGTCTGCGGCTCATCCTGGTCGAAGGCGGCTCCGGCGATGCGGGGCTGGCCTATCTGCGCAACTATGGACCGAAGGAGAACCGCCTGAAGGTGGGGGAGAAGTACCTCAAAGCAGGAGTGATTACGGCGGAAGAGTACCTGGATATCGTCTCGGACCATCCGCTGACCATCTGGGGGGTGGATGATGATGCGCTGCATGACCAGCATGTCGAGGCGTTTTTGGCGGCGGAGCCCCTGGAGCCGTCGGTTGCGCGCGCCTCGGCAGCCTTGCGCGGGGCCGTCCAGGCATTGGCGCCGCGTCTGCTTGCCCCTCGCCTCATTGAACTGAACCAGGCCGTTGAAGCCTTTGACGCGCAACGGCTTGATCTCGCCGGGTATGTGGACGTGGTCGCCACGGCGGCCGAAGGTGTCGGTGTTGCGCTCAGTTCCTATCCGCAGGTTTCTCAGATGCTGACTCTCCGGGAGCTGGAAACCTCCATTGATCGGCAGCAGGTCGCCAAGGAACATGCGGCGGTGGTCTCAAAATTGGCCGAGGTGCTGGATGGACCGACCCTTGATGCGCTCCTGGCCAAGGCCAGAGAGATGAAGGCCGGCACCCTCTCGAAGGACGCCTACTACACGCACCTGAAAGACCTCGCCAGCCGTTCCAATCTCTCACTTGCCGACTACTCGCAGTTATCCCGCTATCTCCAGTACGTCACGGACCGTCCGGTCGTGGATTCGCTCGCGCTCTCCCATGAATTGTCCCGCCTGGTGGGCGCGGCGCGGGCGGCGCTGGCCGCAACCCCTGAGAGCCGCCAGCTTCAGACCATCGCCGAGGCGGTCGATCTCTTGGAGAAATTCGCGGCGTTTCGTCTGACCCCTGAGGAGTATCAGCGGCTGACCGCGCTGGATCTGGAGCATGCGCCGGATGCCTGGATCGCCTTCCTCGGTGGACAGCTCCTTGCGCACGGCCTCCCCGTGCGATCGCTGGAGGACGTGGCCCGATTGAAGCCGATCGTCCCGCCGCTTGAGCGCTTTTACCACATCGCCACGCAGCGGGACGACGCGCTGGTGGCCAACACCCTGGCGAAACTCACTGACTCAGGCGAACATCTTGCCGTTCTCATCACCGGAGGCTTCCACTCCGATCGCATCACCCGTGCGTTGCGGGCTCAAGGCCTCGGGGTGGCCGTCATCGCGCCGAAGATCACCCAACCCACGGATGAGCGGCTCTACCATGCGGTCTTAAAGTATAAGAACGGCCACGGACAACTCTCGGACGTCCTGGCCATCACGAATCAACCCACAACAACATCTCGGTAAACGATCACATGAGGAGGACGTGACACATGACGTGGATCTCAAGCCTGCGGTCTCGGACCTTGAACGGCGTGTTGGCGGCGGCCTTGACGCTGCCGATGGGCGCACCCTCGGTGTACGCCTTCGGCGCCTGGAAACACCTTCGCCCCAAGCCGTCCACCAAGGTCGAGAGCGCCCTCCAACAGCTGGAGTCCGAGGTCAGTGGGGGTTCCGCGGATTCGGCCGGCTCGAATCCGAACGTCCCTCCCGGCTCGCCCGCACAGTTGCCTGAGTGGACTGGAGCAGTACGAGATCTCAACCAAAAGTTCTCGATCCCTGGTGCCGGCGCGGTGCATGTGAGTGTGGTCGCTGCCGATCCCGCTGCGGAGCGCTCACAAGCACGCAGTGTAGAGGTGAGCTTCACGCAAGCCATGCTCGATCATCAAGAACCCGGGACGAGTCCGCTGGTCACCGTCTCCACCACACCGCAAGCCAGCCGCGCCGATCTTCGCTTGGCCATTGAACGATCCCCTGTCATTCCAACAGAGCTGCACACCGCTCTTCTCACCGTCGCCACAGGTCAGTCTGCACCCGCCGCGGAGACCGTAGCGGTTCGCCCGGCGTTGACACCTGAGCAAGCCGTGTCAAAGGGCCTCGCCCTCGGCGACACCGGCGTGACACTGACTGCTCCGACGACGGTGGCGCAGGCGGCGACGGAGGGGTTCCCGCCGGTTGAGGGACAGGGCCAAGCGGAGGATCAGGCGTTCATCTACGTGGCAGATCGCGTGACACCTGAAACGGCGGCTTGGGCGATTCCATCCTCTGTCCGCCAGCCGCTCTATGCCCAAGCGCACCGGGCGATGGCCAAAAGTTTCGGCGAACGACGGGCGTTTACCCTGTGGGGACCGTCGGTGGAGGACGCCGTGCGAGCGGAGATGGAAGCGTATCTCGGCAAGGCGATGCCGGAGAAGGATCTGATCGAGCTGCAGGTCGAAGCGTATTTCAAACGCTATGAAGAACGACACCGCAAACCCCTCTACCTCCAGAATGCGAAAGGCGCTTGGCTGACCAAACAGGACAGCAAGAAAGCTCTGGTGGATCGCTTGAAGGCATTGCGACAAGCGCTGCAGGAGAAGGTGGTTGGCGCGATCGCGAGTGTCGAGTATCCGGAGGCGGTTGATCGTTCGGACATCCAAGCGGCCCTCTTGAAAGACACGCGATTCGTCGTGAATCTCGATGATGAGACGATGGAGCCGGCCGTGGCCACCGCCGAGGTCATCGGCACGCCGACTCATCAAGCGCTCTTGGCGTTTGCGGGGACGTGGAACTATCGGACGGATGAAGCGACCAGGGCTGAGCCGGATCGCGTGATGCGGTCCGTCTATGACAACCTCTCGGGATTGGAGCGACTGCTCCAGAGCGACGAGGGGATCCGCGCGCTGGCATTGAAATTCATCCATGAACATCGAGATTTGGTCCGCGGCTTCCACGTGGATGAGCAGCCGGCCGTGACCGCGTTCATCAACCAGCAGCATCAGCGGGTCTTCGAGGCGTATCGCCAGGAACGATTGGCCTCGGTGGAACAGGCGCGCGCGGCAGAGATCAAGAAGACGGTCGTGGAAATCGCCAGTCTACGGCTGGGACGGCACATCACCGCGACCGGCATCCCGCCGGAATCCGTTGGCGTCGTTCGCGGTCGCCTTGCGCAAGCCAAAGAGCAAGGACGTCTTGTGGACTACCGCGTCCAGGCAGCCGGGGATGACCTCGTCGTGCAGATCAACCATCATCAGGGCACCGCCAGCCCGGCCATTGCGCGGTTGTTGGTCGAAGCCGGGACTGAGGCGCTCATGGCGGCAGAAGCGATCGGTGTGCTCAAACCTGAAAGCCGCCCTGTGCTGACCGCCGGCTACCGCGAGCGGGAACAGGCTCTGGGTATCCGGATGGAGCGACTCCCCATGACGGAGCGGGGCGCTGAACCCACGCTCGTGGTCAAGGCGATCCATGGCGGGGTGGGGACGTTCAACCGGCCGATCTGGAACACCTTTTTCAATCCTGACACGCATCCTTCCGCTCGGATCGCGGGCGACTCATTCGTCGCGGTGGTGGAGCGCATCGATGAGGTCCGCCAGGGCAAGAAAGATCGCACGCGCTATGTCTTCAGCGGCGATCATGACTTGCGCAAGCTGTTGGCTTTGATTGGCGACCACAGCGAGTGGGTCATCACCGAAGTCTACGCCGAGGCCGGGCGCTTTTCGCAGACTAACCCCGGTGAGCTGGTGGCCAAAGTGATCTTCGAGCCGACGGATGCCGAAGGCTATACGAACGAACCGGCGAATCCGGTCCTGGTCATGCGCGTGCAATCCGGCTCTGAAGCGCTGGGCGTGATGACCGAGCACCTGGCCAACCCGTGGATTGCGCCGGGCGGGGCCAATGACGCCTATCACTTGGTGACCCAGTCGGTCTCATGGGAGCAGGCAAACCGCGACCCCATTCGCGGCTACATCAACCTGGTGGCCTGGGAGTACATGAGCTACGGCGACGGGCGCATTCCTGCCGGTCCGAATGACAAGGACGTCATCGATCCGTTTAATCCAGTGGCTAAGCCGGATTATGGATTGGTCGCCCAACTGTGGGGCAAGCGCGCGCCGCCGCTCCAGATTAACTTCGAGATGGCCCATGAGCGCGGCCGCAAGATCGCGAACTTTCTGCTTGAGCATGACGACATGGACCCGCTGCTGACGGCTCGCGGGGCTGAGGCGCTGGCCGAGCAGACCGCGAACGCAGAGGTGATCACCCAGAACACGCTGTGGATCCCCATTCCCGATACGGGAGCCGGCGAGTCCGACTGGATGGTGGAGAAGCTGAACAAGGCCTCGAAGGGACGGACCTTCAGCATCATCAAGGCGGATGCCGGTGGGGAAGGAGGACATCTCGTGCCCCCCGCCTACTTCAGCGCGGCGGCTGAGGCCTCGCTGGTTCTGATGAAACAGTATGGCTTGATCGCCTCCGGCGCGCACTTCGCGGTCGGGGATGACAATGAGACCATCAGCGTTCACACCAGAGGGATGGACGACCACGACATCCATGCCCAGTTCTATCGGATTTTCTGGCGGATGGCGTATCTGGCTGACTACTACGACTTGGTTAACAGGCCGGATGGCAAGAAGACCGTCAAAGCGCAGACGTACGCGCAGACCCAGGACTTGGTCAGCGAAGCCGCGCGCGGAAAGCCCATCCCGCAACTGGCTGGCGTGAACGATGAGGTCGTGGCGCTCATGGCCACGTTGTTGCGCCAGGTGGGTCGCGAGACACAGGCCCAGGCGCTTGAGCTCGGCTATCAGATTTACAAGACCGATCTGCAAGGTGAAGTGCAGGTTGCGGTCACGCCATTTGGCGGTAACATCGCCGGCCAGGGCCCAGGGTATGCGGAGTTCGCGCTGCCGGCGGAAGGGCCGGTGCGGCTGGCCGCGTTCTTCACCGACAAAGACGGCCCGGCGTCCTTCAACCGCCCCATCGTCTGGGGGTTGGAGCAGGCGTTGAAGCGCGGGCTGATCCACAACTTCGGCGGAGCGGTGGCGATCATCGATGACACCCAGGGCCACCGCCGCCTCTACCTCGATGTGGAGACGCAGATGGACCTCATCCGCGGCTTGGCCGCCAACCCGGACCGCTACAACTTCAAGTGGGTGGTCACCAAGGCCAAAGCCGGATGGGACGCCGCCAACTGGAAGGAGTATGTCGGCGATCGGATGCTCATCTCCACCTCCACCGAGAAGCTGTCCATCATCACGGGCGGCGAGTATCGCGGCAAGGACGACTCGGTGATGATCGCGCAGGAGGACTTCGGCAAGCTGTTCTTCGAGTTCGATGCGCGCTACCACTACTTCACCCAAGGCGACGGCTTCGGGTCGCACAACACGACGGTCCGGACCGAGCGGTTGCCCACCGCGATTGCGACCATGCACAGCCGCGCGGTGAAGTGCGCCTTCTGGATCGACATCACCGCGGATAATCAGATTCGCATCTCAGCGGAGAACGAAATCTACACCGACCCGGCCTTCACCGGCGCCCGCCGAGACAGCGAAGAGATGGTGCGCCAAATCTGGCAGACGCAGGGTGTGGCCTTTACGCCGGTCGGGGTGGGGTGGAAGCGCGTCGAGCGTTCCTATCCGCTGGCTAAAATGATCCAGGAGATCACCGGCCTAAGCTGGGAGGCGCTCGGCGATGAGCTCAGGGCGGCGGCCACGGCCGTTACGAGCCCGGACTCTGACTATGCGGTGCCAGCCCATGTGGATATAGGTGAGGCCATGCGGCAGGGCCAGTACGCGCAGCAATTCTCCGCGATCAGTCACCAAACCAGCCCGAAGGTGGCGCGCGCCGCGCACGATCTGGCCGCGCCGAAGACGATCCTCATCCACCCATCGTTCTTCGCGCAGGGGCCGGACGGCGCGATCGCCATCCAGCGCACCTTGAACGAGCTGGGCTTCGCCAACGCCGAGGAGGCGGTGAGGGAGAGCGCGGTGACGCTGATCCTCTACGCTGAGTCCGGGACGGATGTGTCGAAGTTGATCGAGGCGGTGAACACGGCCTCGAACGGGGCGGTGCGTCTGAAGCCGGAGTGGTTCACGGTCGTCACCAGCGTTCCGACCGAACAGCTCGCCGCGGCGATCGGGCCGACGGAGTGGTTGAAGACGATCCCGGAGGGAACCATCAAGACCACGCTTGACGCGCCGGCGGAGGGCAAGACCGTCTCCTCGGCGTCAGCCTTCTATGCGACGGTCGAGGCGGTAGCCTCGGGTAATCGCAAACTGCCGCCTGAGGTGCAGCAGAAGCTGAAGGTGGCCGGCGACGAAGGGTTGTTTGCCGTCCCGGAGACCGAGGTGGACGCCGACGTCGAGCGTGATCTGCGCGCGTACCAAGACACCGTCAGCGAAGCCACCGGTAACCTGTAATCAGGGAGCAGGAAGCAGGGAGTCTACTAGGAGAAATCGGGGACACAAACAAACTGGCGTCAGCAGGGCAATTTGTTTGTGTCCCCCATCTTGCCCATCTTGAGATGAGACGAAGACAGGGCTGGTGGGTGAGGCCGGCGGCAGCGGTCGTCGCGTGGGTGCTGTGGATGACCCAGGCGGTGCCGGTCGGTGCGGCCGCAGAATACCTGCGTCCCAATCCCACACGCACCAGTCCGGCGGTTGAGGCTCTTCGCAGCGACCCGGCATGGATTGCCGGCGAGGCAGGTCAGACGTGGCTCAAGGAACGCATCGCCGCCGTCCGCACCGCCACCGAACAACTCGCCACCACCCCGCAAGAAAAAACCTACCGTTTCGCGCTCGGCCGGTTTTTTGATGATCGTCGCATTCCCCCCGAAGTTATTCAGGCTCTATCGTTCGAGTTAACCGACACCCGCCCGAGTGGCTTTCGTCTCGCGTTAGAAAATAACGAATCGACTCTCCAGGTAACCGTGTCTTATAGAGGGGTTCGAGACAACCCCGCCCTCGACCGCCTCGTCATCGACACCGTCACCCGCGCCGTCTCCACCGCCTCTCCGGCCACCACCGCTTCATCGGTTGATCAGGCGACTGACGCCGTTTGGGAGTTTCAGGGCAAGCTGCCGCCGTTGTCCCATGCGCTTGCGAACGCGCAGTCCAACCTCTCAACTATCCCACGGCTCGATCAGGCGCTTGCGTATGTGGGAAAACTACTCAACAGCGACAGCCATCAACTGCGCGCAGCCATTAACCAGCTCTTCACGCGTTCGGAGAACCGCGACCTGAACTTTCTCATCGTCAAGGCCGGCGCGCTGGGCGGCAACCAGATGGCCCGGTATTACGACGGTGAGCATGCCATCATCGCTATTGATGAGACGTTCTATCGCTCGACGATCGGAGCCGACGAGCCTCGTCCGGGAGCCATCCGCGTGTTCTTGGAGCGCTTTCTCCACGAACTGCGTCACAGTAATAAGCAGTCTCACGAACTAGAGTACGACGCGGAGGTCGAAGAAGAGACGACAGTCCTGCGGGAAGTGGACTGGGTGCTCTATGGACTGTTTAACGGGCCGAATAAGGATGAGGAGCTCGAAGCCTTCCTGGACGCCATCCCCGCAGAGCAGAAACCGCTGGTGAGCGCCAAGCGTCGGTTCGCCTATTTCGCCTGGTTGAGCCGGTTCCTCGATTCCCCTCGGGGGAACACATTGGAGGAAGTCCAGCGAAGCCTCATCGAGGGAGCCGTGGCTCAGCTCAGAGGCGAAGAACCGCCGGCCGTGGCCGGTCCGTCGCGCACGCTGACCCACGGCGAGTACGAGCAGCTCCTGCGCGAGGGCCTGCGGGTCTATGCCCGCGAGGTCGTCAGCGGCAGTCAGCGCTTCGGCCACACCTTCGATCCGCCCCTGTTGGATCCGAAGGTCGGCGAGATCTTGCGCCAGGCCACCGCTCAATGGGTCACGCTGAACAACGGATACGAGAAGGTCCAGCTGCTGCGTAGGACGGCTAGCCGCATCGCGCAGCTCGTGAATGAGTTCAACGGCGATCAGGCTGCACACTTTACGGACTACCTCCACTACGTCCGTGAGCGTATGCCGCGGGACGTTCCACGAGGTAATCGTCGTCCGAACAATCGTCGCCGGTCCAATGGCACGACGCCGAAGCTGTTCCTGACCATTGCGGATTCCCCCTTACGGCCGGCCAGTGACCTGCACGAGGCGATGGATCAGCGAGCGGGCGAGCAAGTGACGGCGGCGTTTGCCGCGCAGCGGGTGTTGACCTTTGGCCCCCAAGAGTTGCCGATTGCACAGCAGCCGGTGAGTCTTGCCGATGCACAGGCCGTCGAGGCGGCCACACGTGGGGCCCAGATCGGCTACGACCTGTTGACTGAAGCCGTGTCGGCGCTTCGCGACCGCCGGACGGTGCTGCTACTTCATGCCGACCCGTGGGTTGACCAACGGTATCAGGCGAACGTCTTGGCGATGTCGGGACGACGCAGCGACCAACACTTCGAAGATCCCGCCTCACCGCCACTTCTGCCGTCTCACTATATTCCCCTGGCCCTCATTGAACAGGCCATGTTTCGACTGGGGCCGACCCGCGGTCGTCAGTTCCTGTTCGCCCTGGGCCGGCACGAAACGAACATCTTGAATCTGGTCATCGCGAACCCCGAATGGAATGCCGAGGCGTTGTTATCTCATTTGGACGAGGACCCGGAAGACGTTGAAGACCGACAAATCCTCAACAAGGGTTTCGCCGCGATCCTCGCCGCGTCAACCGCCCAACCGTCGGAACGTCCACTCGGCCAGTTCCTCCAACAGATGGCCTCCGGCCAGCTCGCCTGGAACGGGACGGCGTGGGTTTCTCATCCGACGGATGAGAAACGATCCTTGGAATTTTCGGAAGAACGGTGGAAAGCCGAGTCGGCCCGCA
This sequence comes from uncultured Planctomycetales bacterium, assembly GCA_964624155.1. Taxonomy (GTDB): domain Bacteria; phylum Omnitrophota; class Gorgyraeia; order Aquiviventales; family Aquiviventaceae; genus CAZUWM01. Next base: position 6,188 of record CAZUWM010000029.1, on the reverse strand, counting down.
AGTACCAGGCCATCTTCACTGAAGCTCAGCAGGGCATTGCCCAGTATCTTGACGACGAGAAGGCTCATCAGCGCATGGATGAGGCGACCTACAAGAAGGCGAGCGCCAACGTCTATCCAAACCTTGTTCAATGGTTGTTGGATTCCTATAAGACCCCTAACACGAAGAAAGGTCTCGTGCGCTCCATCAAACGCAAAGACTGGAAGGCGCTCGTCACCGCCTTTTTTGACGATGCCACCTTTGGGACGGCGGGGGTTCGGAACGAAGCGGCCGTGGACCAAGCTGATTTCTTGGCATTGGTCGAAGACGGTATCGATCCCCAGATTTTCAGGTCAGGAGATGAAGTCGCAGCGCTCCTCAACACGCCGGGGGCGATTGAGCAAGAAGCCAACGAGGTCCTGGCAGTCGAAACAGATGACCCGCGCTATTTCTTGAAGGGGCCGTATACGATCAACGATGAGAACGTCTTCAAGACCTACACCCAGGTGGTGTGCGAAGCCATCAACTACGTCGCAACCGCTGAAGGGCGGCAGGGGAAATTGGTCGTCAGCTATGACAGCCGGGCCCAGGGAGCGTATTTCGCCAACATCATTGCCGCGGTGGCGGCTGCCAATCACGTTGAGGTGATCTTGGCGGATCAGGCGCTGCCGATGCCGATCTTGTCATTCGCGGTGAGATATTTTCATGCCGATGCCGCCATCTTGATTTCGGCCAGCCACAACAAAAAACGGTATAACGGCTTCAAGCTCCTCAACAACGTCGGCGCCCAACTCGATCAAGCGAGCCGCCAACGGATCGTCGACCGCTTGTTCGGAAATCCGAAGGCAGGCGTGGCGCGCATTCGCTCTTCGGAGATTCACATCGCCCCGCTGGAACGCTCTCTCGAGCACGTCACCTACATGGGAGGCGAGGTTCCTGTGCCGGGATTTGAGTACCACGGCAGGCCGATGGTGAATATCACGGCACCCCACCGAGACTCGGTTCGTCAGCGTTTGGCGCGGCCAGACATCCTCCAGCAGATTGGACCGCGGTTGCGCATCGGCTACTGTCCATTTTACGGGGCGGGGAAGGATGTCATCCCTCCCCTGTTAGCATCGCTGGGTATTCCGCAGGAGAGCCTCTTGATCCCCAGGGAGTTCAACCGGCTCGACCCGACGATGCCGGCATTCGATCACACGGCCTCGCAGTTACCGGATCCCGGAGATCCGGAAGCGTGGAAAGGTGTCTTCCAACGGACAGTACAGCAATTAGTCAGCGAAGGGAAGTTCGAGCTCGAGGCGTTGCAGGAGATCGTGGGCCGATTGTGGATCGGGACCGACCCTGACGCTGACCGGGGAGGCTTCGGCATCACCGTTGACCAGTCGGCCATTCCAGATGATCCTGAGGCAAGGAGGCTGATGGGGGTTGTCACGCTTGAAGAAATCCTCCAGAGACCGTTGAAGGACGAAGAACGACGGCACTTCGGCGCGATCGGTGGGATGCGGATCTTGCCGGCGAATGATGCCTGGACGCTGCTGTTGGACTATGATCTTGCGGCTTTGGAAGAACAACGAGGGCAGGCGTTCGATGGGACGAAGGTCGTAACCGTCAAAAGTCATGTGACGACGTCAGGGCTCAACGCCGTCGCCGAAAAATACGGCACGCGGGTCGAGGAGACCTACGTGGGATTCACGCTCCTCGCCGTGAAGGCCCAGGAATTAAAACAACAGGGCCACGACGTCGTGATGATGGCCGAAGAAAGCAACGGCTACAGCACGGGTGACCATACCTATGAGAAAGACGGGACGTTGGCTGCCGTCAGAATGTTGGAGATCCTGGCGTATGCGACGTCGCAAGGTAAGACCTTCGAAGATTTCTTAACCGAGCGCATCTACACGGATGGATCCGTTGGCCTGTTTGCCACGGGCAACCTGCCGCTGGAGTTTAAAGGCGTGACAGGGCTCGCGAAACGGACTCAGATCATGCGGTGGATTCAAACGGAATTCGCCCCCGATCCTCAACGGCGAATCGACGAGGGAACGCCGTTGAGGGTGGGGGACTTTGTGGTGACCGGGGTGAAGGTGTATCAGACCGGGAAGTACGATCAACAGATGTATGAAGGGGCTGCCGACGAAGGTGTCCGGATTTTTCTCACGTCTTCTGATGGGATGCGGAAGGTTCAAGTGACCATCCGTCCTTCCGGCACAGAACCCAAACTGCGGTTCTACACCGAGCTCCGTGTCCCAGGACTTACCAAAGCCACCCTCCCAGACGCGATGCGTCGGGCCTATGAAGAACTTTCACGATTGACCCAGCAATTCCAGGCGATTGCCGAGCGCCAGCGCGAAATCGAAGCCGCCGCCAAAGGATTGCAGACTGAGACGCAAGCGGCGGCTCCGACGCAGACGGAGCCAACTCTTCGGGAGGCGCTGCAGAGTCTGCCGTATCCTGAGCGGCTGCGCGCGTTGGGGGTGACGGTGGAGAAGCCGGAAGATCTGGTCAGTTTGCGGCAGGCGTTCTGGGCGCCGGCGTTTGAACAAGCCGTGTCGTGGACGATCAGTCCTGACGTGGGCGCGGCCGCGGCGGATGTGTCCTCGCCGCGATGGGTGGTGATCCATTCATCCGCCTTTGTCAACGCGCCGGATGCGGCGCTGGCGTACCGCCGGGTGCGCGACCAGTTACAGCAGGTCCTCGGCAGCGGCCCGCGGGCGATCCGCTTCGCGCTGGTCGTCGATGGCGCTGCGAGTCCTGACGAGGCTGAGAAGATAGTCGGACGTTTCTTGAACGCCCTGCCGAGCGCCTCTTCAGCGACGGTCAATCTCTCGCGCGAGGACTTCGACGCGATTGTGCCCGGACAGATGCCTGCCCAGCGCCTGGCGGCTCTGCTCGAAGGGCCAAGCGGCGTTGTCAATCCCATGATTGCGGGCCTCGTCGGGCCACGCGATTGGGCCCAGGCGCTTCGTCAGGCATGCCAGACTCCATCTCAGGTCGCGATTGCGAGTGCACGCGATGGCGATGGCGTCATCTCTGGATGGGGGCAGGCCCTCCTCGCAGGTATTGAATCGGCTGCCGCCGGTGGCCGTTTGCCTCCGTCGCTCGTCGGGCGGCTCAAGGTCGCCATTGATGAGGCCGATGGGCGGTTTTCCATCGAGGCGGAGCCACTGGCCGTCGACGCGATGGAACCTGAGGTACGCCATGCGGTGTTGGCCTACCAAGAGCTTGCAGGAAGCAAATAACGCTACGAGGAATGAACAGATGATGACGAGCGGGTGGTACTAGAGTGTTTCAATAAGTCTTGAAAATGTTCTTGGCGAGGACTATGATGCTCATAAAGGAGGGGCGCGACTCACATGAAAGCCTCGATTGAGCGACGACGGTTCAGGCGCGCGGAATTGGATGTGCCGGTGGCGATTCGGGCCAAGAATGCTAAGGCCGCCACGGCCGATCCGATCATCGGGCGGGCGAAGGACGTGAGTCTCGCGGGCGTCTACTGTCGTGTGAAGGCTCCCTGCAGCCTTGCTCAAGGGGACTTGGTCACTTGTTCCGTCACGATCCCGTCGGAGCAGGGCCGATGGTTTCCCTTCAGCCGTCTGGCCGGCAAAGGCTCCATCGTCCGACTGGAACCCATCCCTCAGGGACGGCGGGCAGGGGACAACCAGACGGAAGACGCCTTCGTGGGAGTGGCGATTGCTTTTGCGCCGGATGTCACGGCGCTCGGCACGATCGACATGCACTAAACCACACACCGATGTCACAGCGTCACAGAGATACTGATGTGACACCACAGAGAACACAGAGCAATCTTCTGTGCCCTCTGTGGTTTTTTTGTGTCTCTGTCGTCATGCTGTGCGTCTGTGGTGTGGTGGGATGCGGCACGGGCTCTCAAGGACCGGAGGCCATTCGCGTGTGGCACTGGATGACCGATCGCGAAGAGGCCTTCGACGAACTCGCCGCGCGATACAACGCCACGCATCCCACCCCTGTCCGTTTTGAACTCTACGCCCCCTCCGATCTCTACGTGCAGAAAGTCCGAGCGGCGGCGCAGACCGACGGCCTGCCGGATATCTTCGGTGTCCTGGGCGAGATGCGCGACTTCGCCAGTTTTGTCAACGCGGGACATATCCTGCCGTTGACCGACGCGATGGACGCCGAAAACCGAGTCTGGCGCAACGCCTTCTTTCCGATTGCGCTGGCGATGAACACCTTTGAGCCCAACAATGCGTATGCGGTCACCCCCGGCCTGTACGGGGTTCCCCTCGATGTCATGAACATCCAGCTCTTTTACAATAAGCGGCTGCTCGCCAAACTGGGATGGGATCCCGAATCTCCTCCAGCGACGTGGGAAGACTTCTTGCGCGTGGGTCAACGAGCCAAAGAACAGGGACTGTTGGGATTCGTCAGCGGCTGGGCAGAGTTGTGGTTGATTGATTGCTTCGCCACGAACTACGCCGTGCACCTGATGGGCATGAAGAAGGTGGAAGCGACGTTCCGAGGGAAGGTGCCGTACACCGATGAGGGGTGGGTCACGGTCCTCCAGCTCTTTGAACAGTTGCGTGACAGCCGGCTGCCGGCCGAGGGCGTTGTCACGATGGTCAACAAGCGCGCCGAGCAGCTCTTTGCCAATGAACACGCCGTCTTCGCCTTCAACGGCACGTGGGGGGTCAATGTGTATCACAGCATGAATCCGAACCTCGACTACGGCGTCATGATGCCCCCACCCGTGCGGCGCGATCGACCCATGGTCACCTGGGGCGGGGCCGGCTCCAGCTTCATGGTCAATGCGAAATCACCACGGGTTCAAGAGGCGGGGGCGTTCCTCCAGTGGTTGACGGCTGAGGAGCAGCAACGGTTCTTGCTGGAGACGACACACAACGTCCCCGCGAATCAATTGGCCGCGGCCAACCTCTCAGGGCCGTTGGCGCAGTTCGTCGATGACATGGACTCGATCATCCATCCGCGGCTCTTCAAGGTCCAAGAGCGGCCCACCGTCATCGAGAGTTTCGACAAAGGCATCCAGTCGATCTTGATCGGAGAGGCCACCCCGATGCAGGTGGCGCAAGCGGTCCAGGAGCTGAAGCAGCGTGAAGAGAATCGGTTGGCGAGGAACCAGGCCACCCGCTAATTCAATGCGGAATTCGGAATTCGGAATGCGGAATGAGAACACTTCACGCCGCGCTCCGCACTCCGCATTCCGCACTGGGGTGGCGCCGTACCTCTTCATCCTGCCAGCGCTGGTACTCTTCGTGGTCTTCAGCTTGTATTCCTTCGGCTATATGTCGATCTTGAGCGTGTTTGAGTGGGATGGCATTGGGCAACTGGGATGGCAGCAGTTTGTGGGATTGGACAACTATTGGTCGGTCATCGCGCATGACCGAGCCTTCTGGCAATCTTTCCGGCAGGCCGGCTCCATTACGATGCTGGCCCTGGTCTTTCAGAATGCGTTGGCGCTGCTCTTGGCGATGGCGGTCAACCGCCGCATCCGGTGGGGCACGAGCTACCGGATGTTGTTTTTCCTCCCGCCGATTCTGTCGGAGATCGTTGTGGGACTCATCTGGGCGTGGATCTATGACGGCAACTACGGGGTGTTCAACGAGGTCCTCAAGGCCATCGGTCTGGGTCATCTGGCGAAGAGCTGGCTGGCCGATCCGAAGACGGCGCTGACTGCGGTGGCCATCATTCACATGTGGAAAGGCTTCGGGTGGGGCTTTGTGATTTTCCTCGCAGGCTTGCAGACGATTCCGCACGAGCTCTACGAGGCGGCCACCGTTGACGGGGCCAATGCGTGGTTTCGGTTTCGCCACATCACCCTGCCATTGCTGCTGCCCGTGTGCGTGGTCGTGTCGATCCTGACCATTCTCGGGACGATGCAGATTTTCGCCTTGATCATGGCGACGACGCAGGGCGGCCCCGCGTTTCACACGGAGGTGCCGGTCACGCGCATCATGGCGAGTCTCTTGGGCTCTTCCCGACTCGGCTATGCGTGTAGTCAGGGGATCGTGTTTGGTTTGGTGTTACTGGCGGTGTCGCTGAGTTTGCGGTGGCTCGGCAAGCGCGTCAACGGTGCGGCGGCATGATTCAAAATCGGAAGTCGGAAGTCGGAAGTCGGAAGTGGACAAGCTGCTTCCCCCTTCCTCCTTCGGCCTTCCCCCTTCGAGAATGACGCGAGCGAAGCGAGCGTTGCTGATCCAGAAGATGCGGCGGTGGGCCGT
>CAZUWM010000028.1:0-19333 GCA_964624155.1 uncultured Planctomycetales bacterium | reverse complement strand
CGTTTCCGCCGGAGGCGGATCCGCCAAGCCCTGTGGCGGAGGTGGCGGTGAGCAGCCGTCCCGCCAGGTCGTAGGTGAAGGTTGTCGTGTCCTCAGGGGTGATCTTTTTGCTGAGACGATTGAGCGGATCGTAGAGGTACGTGATCGTCTGGCCAGCGGGCGTACGGCGGCTGGTAAGGTTGGAGGCGGCATCGTAGCCGTACTCCTCAAAGGAGCCATCCGCGTAGGTGGTCCGAGTCAGGCGGTCGAAGTCATCGTAGGTGTAGCGTGTGGGATTGCTGTTAGCGTCGAGGAGTTCGCTGAGGTTGCCGTTGGGATCATGCCGGAACTTGGTCACCCCGGATGGGGTCGCGGCATCGAGTGTTTGCCAGAGGAGGTTGCGTTCGTCGTAGATGGAGGCCGTGGGTTGCTGTTTGGCATCGAGGAGTTTCGTGCGGTTGCCGTTGGGATCGTACGCAAACCCGGTCGTCTGAGCGAGATCATCCGCCACAGCGGCGAGTTGATCAAGCGTGGTGTAGCCGTAGACGGTGGACTGCCAGTCGTCGTCAGGCTTCGAGGTGCCGAGTTGAGGCCGAGGGCCAGGCTTGACCGCTTTCGCTTGGCGGTCGGCCTGGAAGAGGTTGCCGTTGGCATCATAGGCGTAGAGCGTCTCGAAGCCGAAGGGCCAGGGGGCGGTGGTCTTGATGAGTTGGTTGAAGAGGTTGTAGGCGAAGGTGGTCTTGTGACCGTTGGGATCAGTGGTCGTGAGGACGTTGCCCACGTCGTCATAGGTGAAGCGGGTCGTCCCAGCGAGGCTCGTGCCCCAGCCTTCGATGGTACTCAGGAGATGGCCGGTTGATGGATCGTAGGTGAACTTCGTGATCAGCCCGGTGGGATCGGCACTCGTCTCGACCTGCCCGAAGCGATTGTAGGTCAACGTCGTCTCGATGGGCTTGCCGTCTACGCTGGGGGAGATGATTTTGCGGAGAGTGCCGAACGCCGGCTCGCCAACTTCGTAGTCGTAGAGGTAGGTGGTGATATTTCCGCGCGGATCGGTGGCGGTCTTCAGCAAGTTGAAGCGTGGTTCGTAGGTGAAGGTCCACACGAGGTCGGAGGGATCAGTCACCCCTTTGGCAGCACCGATCTTCTTCCGACGCTGCTCCAAGAGATTCCCTTTCGCATCGTAGGTGAACTCGATGCTGTTGCCCCGTGGGAAGACCACGCGAGTGCGCTCCCCGGCCGCGTTGTACTCGTAGAGGGTGACGTACGATTTCGGCTCATCGGGTGGATTGCCATCGGTGAATTGTTCTTTCTTGGTGATGTGGCCGGCGGCATCGAAGATGAAGCGCGTCTTGACGCCGCGACGATCCGTCACCTCGGTGGTCGGGTTGCCTTGCGCGTCTTTCCCATAGACGAGACTAGAGGTGCCCTGCCCGTAGGTCTGTTTCGTCACCCGATCGGCGGTGCGGTCGTAGTAGTTGATGAGGTAGGTTTCGTTCTTCGGGTCACTGATCGTCTCGAGATCGGTGACGACCTTGAACGTGCGATCGACGTCGATGTAGAAGTAGAAACTGTAGGAGTAGCGAGTGGAGCGCCCGAAACGATCCTCTGGCGTCGGGGGTGTTGTCACCTGCTTTAGATCGCCCGTCCCGAGATCGTACTCATACGTGATGGTCCGGCCGGCATAGTGGAGGGTCTCTAGATAGCCAAAACCAAAAACAGTGACGCTGTAGGGACCGGCATAGCGGAGGGTCGCCAGCCGACCCGCTAGCGTGTACGTGAAGTCGACGGTCCGCCCATCAGTCGCGGTGATGCGCGCCAGGTGATAGTCCCAGCCCACGACCTTATCGGGGGCTGTCACGATGGGAAAGAGCCCTGCGGCGTCGTAGGTGAAGAGCAGCGCGTTGCCATGGCGATCTTCGAGGCGGATCAGGTTGCCGTTCCCATCGTAGATCTCGCGGTCCCCGTGTTTGGAGGTGAGCGTGTACGTGCCATCGGCGTTTTGGACGAGTGTGTCGTAGACGCCCGGAGGGGCCGTGTACGTCTGAGGGGCGCTGAGGGTGAAGACCTCGCGACGCCCGTCGCCGCGCAAGGCGACGAGGCTCGTGTCAGAACGCCGCTGGAGGCGCCGATGGTAGGACATGTCCCAGCCGTAGCCGAAGAGCCCGTCCACGGTGCTACGGGAGCGGTAGGTAAACGTCACGTCAATCGCCGGCCCGCGTCCGGCCAGCAGGATATCCTGACGCGTCAGGACGAACTCGCCGCGATGGATATCGATGGGATCAAGCCGCGTCTTCACGTCGGGGTCCTGCTCGCTGGGGTGGATCATCGGCGCCTGGTCCTTTGGCCTCCCCTGTTCCGGTGGGAGACGCGGCTCCGACGGCGGAGCGGTCGGCTTGATGACTGTCAACGGGTTACTCTCCGTCTCGATCCACAGGCGCAAGAACGCATTCTGGAGGGTGTAGCGCGCCACGAAGCGCTTGGTATGCAGCGCGGGATTCAGCCGGAGGGCGAACGGCAACGTCGTGGTCACGCTGCCGAGCGCCTGCTTCCCCGTCGGCCACTCCTCCAGGCAGCCGTCGACGCCCACCTCGGCAAGGCAGAGATCGCCGATCCCGCCCACCTGCAACTCATCAGCCGGGGCCTCCCAACGAATCGTGAAGCGATCGGGAGGATGAATCTCCGAGGGACTAATGGTGACGATGATCGGGGTGGTCGGTAACACGGTGAAGGAGTTGCTGTGCACGACCCCGGCCTTCGAAGCGAGGAAGAAGTCAATGGAGCGGGAGAGCACCAAGATCACTTTCAGATCAATCGTATCCAATGGCTCTAAGGCCGGCGTAAAGAACCGCCACGCCCTCGCTGGAATCGTGATGCTGCCGCTTGAGGTCTGAATCGAGAAAAGCGTGAGCGGTCTGTCGTTTGCAAGCATCGGCGTACAGCCTTCCAGACATTCGTATACCTTCTCCCGGCTGCTGCATTCTTTGAGAATCGGCGCCACGACTTCGCAGAGGTAGGGCTTTATCTCGCCGTCGCCACGAAATTGATCAGAGGGAATACTCCAGGTAATCGTGATCGGGTCACTTCGACGAACGCGCGTGGGACTCACGGTGAGGACCCTCGTGCCAGGGAGCGCGTCGGATCGAGTGGCCGGTACAGACGTCGAGCTGGAGGACGATGCGTTGGCGGAGGCGGCACGGGGGGCGGAGGTCCGACGGGTCAGGGTCTGCTTTTTCACAATGGAGCCGCTGGAAGGTGGGGCTGGTGTCTCGCCTGAGGAAGCAACAGGAGGCGAAACAGGCGCACGCGTGGTCGCGGGCGGCGTGACGGGTTGGGGTGGGGTGGCGGGGACGGGACGAGGCGAGAGGGTGGACGTGACACGCGCAGGGGTCGGCTGGGAGGTGATCACCCGACGGGAAGATTTCAGCACGCGGCGCGGGGCCGCCCACGCAAAGTCAGGCAAGCAGAGGAAGAAGGCGAGCGCCAGAAGGAGACGGGTCATGAGGGCCTCGGCCTTACCCTAACAAGCGAGGTGGGGGGTGTCAAGGAGGGATTGAAGGAGGGATTACCGGGAAGGGGCGGAGGGGGAATGCGGGTGTTTGGCCGGCTGGGGGGTTTGTTGGGAGGAGAAACAGATGGGGCAATCGCGGGTCAAGATCACGTGACCTTCTTTGCCTTTGGGCGTCCAAAACGTCAACAACTCGCCGAATCCCAGGGCGGTTCGTTTGACGGCAAAACCCAGTCCTTTGCCAATCCCGGTTAACACATTGCCTCCCCGGTTCACTTCGTCGGTCGGTTGCACCAACAACTCCGTCCATCCGAAGGCGGTATTGATGGCTCCTCGGACCAAGGTGCTGCCGGCTTTCTGCGCATAGGGGGCCTGCGGGTTGTTGGCCTGGTGGCAGATGGGACATGTCGTTGGGGCCGGAGATGATGGCTCCTCAGCGGCGAAGGCCACGCGGGCGAAACCCACATTCCCGACGAAGATCGCGGCGATGAGGAACATTCGTGTCACGTTCATGGTTGATACTCTACCTGCTTCGTCCGATGGGGTCAAGTTGACACGCCGAATCACAACATGATAGCATTAACTTGTTATGGCTGATGCATCTTCCACCAATGGCCTCATTCTCATGGAGGTCAGCAAGATCCGCATCGATGAGCGCCGCGGCGAACAGGTCGTGGTGCTCAAGGAGCGCGAGGGGAACCGCGTGCTGCCGATCATCATCGGGATCTCGGAAGTCACCGCGATCAAGATGAAAATCAGCGGCATTCAGCCCCCCCGTCCGTTGACCCATGACCTCTTGCAGGGCACGATCGAGACGCTCGGGGCGAAATTGCTGCGCGTCGTCATCAATAAATTGGAGTTCAACACGTTTTTTGCCAAGCTCGTGTTGACCACGAGAGACAACACCGTTGAGGAAGTCGACGCGCGTCCTTCCGACTCGATCGCCCTCGCCCTGCGAGCCGAGGCCCCCATCTATGTCGCGGATGATGTGTTGAACCAGGTGGCCTCGAGCTACGGTTTGTAACCACCAATCACCAAAGGGTATTTGAATTGCTGATGAGATGTTACTTAGTTCGGCATGGACAGACGGTGTGGAATGGAGAAAACCGTCTCCAGGGACACTCGGACTTGGAGCTCAACGACATCGGCCTCGAGCAGGCCAAGCGACTCGGCGCCTTCTTCGCAGCCCGACGTGCCTCAGGAGAAGTACTGGCCGCCCTCTATACCAGCCATCTCAAGCGCAGCACACAAACCGCCCAGGCGATCGCCGAGACGACCGGCTTGACGCTTCGGCCAGAATCCGCCCTCGCCGAATCGCACCTCGGGGCGTGGGAAGGTTTGACGCCGGAAGAAATCGACTCGAAATTCGACGGAGCCTATCAGCGATGGTACCGTCATCCGTCGCAGGTCACGATCCCAGGTGCCGAGTCCCTCGAGGCCTTCACGCAGAGGGTTCGAGACGCGTTCGAACGGATCCGGACGACAGAGAACGGGCGGGAAGATCTCGCCTCTGCGAAGCCTGGGCTTCGCTCCGGCGAAGCAGGGCCCTCCTACGCTCTTCGAGCTACGGAGAGGCCTCTGCGAAGCCTTGTCGAAGCAGGGTCGGTGGTGATCGTCACTCACGGTGGAGTGATTGCTTCACTGCTGGCCGACTGGCTGAAATCGGACTACGATGAAATCTTGCGGCGAGTGGTGTTAAGCAACGCGAGCGTGTCAGCCATCGAGTGCCATACCATGCCGCCCTACGTCTTGTGGCTCAACGACACCCGCCATCTCACTACCACAGATAGGCACAGATGAAAAGCTTCACAGATATCACAGATGATTCTGCGCTCTATCTGTGCGCTCTGTGGTGTTGTGTTCTTTCATCTGTGTTCTCTGTGTTATCTGTGGTCTAGCGGCGGCGTTTCTTTGCGGTCTTTCCTTTGCGAGCGCTTTTGATCCCCTGGGCGAAGGAACCCACCCGAGGCTTCGCCAACCGTTCAAAATCCCGATAGGCAAGCTTGAGGGTTTCCGTGTGGGTGCCGGCATTGCAGACGATCTCTGCGGCCGAGGCGAGGCTCTTGTCGACGATCGTGGGGACGTTGTAGAGGTGGCCAAACGGCGACATGGCGCCCACCTCCACATCCGGAAACGCCTGCTTGATATCCGCCTCGCTGGCCAAGCTGATCCTCTTGGCGCGCAACACCACCTTCAACTTTTTCAGATCAACTCGATACATCGCCGGCAGGACGGCCAGCACCACGCCTTTGTCGGTCTTCACCAGGACGCATTTGGCCAGTTGTCGTCCAGGGACGTGCTGGGCGGCGGCGATTTCTTGAGCGGTGTAGACGGCCGGATGGGGTTGGGTGGTATGTTTCACACCCTGGTCGTTCAGGAACGCCTTCAGTCGAGACGAGATCGCCATCGCTCACCTCCGGGTTGTGGGTTATCCTATCGAAAAGCGAACGGGTTGACAAGTCGAACCGTTGCAGCGTCGGTTGCCATCAGGTAGGATAGAGCCATGATCCGATGGGTGGGTCGGCTGTTGATCGTGGGCCTCGTCATCGCGGCCGCGGCGGCGATCGTCGAGCGGTTTGGGATCGCCGATCGACTCACGGATCTCTACCTGAGCTTCAGCCCACGATTGCCGACCTGGTTGTCCCTCCAGCAATTCCTCGTCGTGCTGCTGGTGACGGTTTTCCTCATCGCGGCCGTGGCGGTGGGGGTCTGTGTGGCCCTCGGAGCGTTCCTCTGGTCCACGGTGCTGGCGACCCGCGCGAGATCTCAGGCGCAGCACGTGGCGATGGAACGCGCGTTGGAGCACGTGAAGGCCCAGACCCAACATGAGTACGAACGCTTGATCGGCCTCAGCGCCACATTGACCCAGAGCCTCGAAAAGAGCGCGCTGCTCCAAAATATCCTGCGCATGGCTTCGCACGTGACGAGCCTGCCCAACGCCGATAGCACCGTGGCGCTGTGGTCGATGAATTTCGAGACCGATCGGATGCGCTTCGAGATGGGGCTGCGTTGCGACCAGAGTTTCTTCACCAAACACGAATTCGAGGTGGCCGAGCCCTTCTTCACGAAGCTGGTCGCCTCGCCCCAAGTGATTCGGGCCGCGTCGTGGCGCGAAGGCTTTCCCTTTCTGGTGCCGGAGAAAGCGGCTCAACTCGGCCAGACCCACGCTGTCCTGCTCGTTCCGTTGGTGATCGAACGCAGCGTGCTGGGGTGTTTGGTCGTCTTCTGCCATCCGGATGTGTTGCAAGGCTATCCCGCCCAAGAACCGTTCTTCAACACCGCCTGGGGCCAATTGGCCTTGGCGCTGTCCATCGCCATCCAGGGGGAACTGGCCATCCTCGATCGTCTGACGGGTGTCGTCAATCGGGCGTACTTCATGAAGCGGTTTGGGCAGGAGGCGGAGCGCTGCGATCGGTATCATGCCGCCTTGGGGTTACTGATGATTGATGTGGACAATTTTAAGATGGTCAATGATACGCTGGGCCACCTCCCGGGAGACAAGGTGTTGCAGACGGTCGCGCGGCTGATCAGACAATCCATTCGCGCTATTGACTTGGCCGGCCGCTACGGAGGGGAAGAGTTTATCGTGATGTTGCCGGAGACTGGAGGCAGCGATGAGGAGCGTGCCAAGACCTCCAGTGCCATGGTGGTGGCGGAACGGATCCGTCAATCCATCGAAGATGAATTCCACGACAAAGAGAAACCGCTCAACGTCACGGTGAGTCTCGGCGTGGCCGTCCGCCGCTACCCCGAAGACCGGCGGATGGATGCCGAGACCCTGATTCAGCTCGCGGATGAACAACTCTATAAGGCCAAGACCACCGGCAAAAACCGCTGCGTTCTCTACGTGCCTGAGCAACCTGCATCCATCGAATGATCTCTCGGCCGGATTTTAGATTCACCCTTCACCCTTCACCCTTCACCCTTTCTCCATGACTCCCACCTACGATCTGGCGATCATCGGCAGCGGACCCGGCGGGTTTGCCGCAGCCATGACCGCGGCTCGCCGTGGTGTGAAGGTCGCCCTCATTGAACGGGAATGGTGGGGCGGGGTGTGCCTCAATGTGGGATGCATCCCCACCAAAGCGCTGATCACCGTCGCCAACCTGAAGCGCCGCATCCAACGCGCCTCCGCCCTCGGTCTCCACGTCGAAGGGTTGCGCGTGGACTATCCCGCCGTCATGGCTCGCAATGCGCGGATCATCACCAGCCTGCGCCAGGGTCTCGTGCAACTCCTCCAACGCCATCAGGTTGAGTTGATCTCAGGAGCAGCGAGCTTTGAAGACCCGCACACACTGGCCATCCGTCAATCCAATACGACCAGCCTCCTCAGCGCTCAACGGGTGATCATTGCGACCGGCGCGCGTCCCCATCCGGGGCCGTGGGGGTTTGATGGGACGCGGCGGCTGTCGTATCGCGACGCGTTGCAGCTCTCCGAGTTGCCCGCGTCGTTGCTCATCATCGGCGGGGGCGTCATCGGGTGCGAGTTCGCCTCGTGTTTCTCGAACTTCGGGGTCGCCGTAACCGTCGTGGAACAGGAACCCCAGCTCCTGCCAGGGGAAGATCCTGAGGCGGTCCAGCTGCTGAGCCAGCGATTGCAGGCCAATGGCGTGACGATTCTGACCGGAACCACCGTCGAAACCTTGACGACCGCGGCAGCCGGCGTGCACGCGGATCTGTCGAACGGGACTCAGGTCGCGGCAGAGCGATGTCTGATCGCCATTGGTCTGATGCCGAATACCGAGACGTTGGGACTCTCTCGCATCGGTGTGGAGATGCGTGAAGGCCACGTCGTGGTCACGCCCGCTCGGCTGACACAACAGCCTCATATCGCCGCCATTGGTGATTGCATCGAGGGGCCAGGATTGGCTCACATGGCGAGTGCCGAGGGCGCGGTCGTGGCTGAAACCCTCATGGGGCTGCACCCCTCAAGGGAGTTGCGGATTGTGCCGCGCTGCGCCTTTACGGACCCGGAAATCTCCCAGGTCGGCGTGACGGAAGCCGAGGCATCCGCCTCAGCCCGCGTGAGCCGATTCGCCTTCGCGGCGCTCGGGAAAGGGCTGTGCGACGAGGAGTCCGAGGGATTTGTCAAACTGGTCGTCGATGCCGAGACGGATCATGTGCTTGGGGGAACGATCGTCGGGGCGCATGCGTCAGACTTGATCCATCTGATCGTGCTGGCGATCCAGCATCACCTGACGGCGAAACAGCTCGCCCACACGATCACCGCACACCCGACGTGGCCGGAGGCTGTCACCGAAGCGGCCGCTCAGATTTATGGCGAGTCGCTCGCCTCCGCCCACCGCGCGCGGCCTCCTCGCCAGGGCTCCGTCATGGTATGATAAGGATATGACGTTCTCCGTGAGGCTTCAATGGCCATCGCTCATGGTGGGCTGTCTGCTGGGTGTGGGGCTGTCGGTTGGAACCCAGCACCTCGCCTCGCTGAGTTGGCGATCGGTTCATCCCCCCCTTGATCAGAATCCGCTCGTGATCCGGCACGATGCCAAGGGGGACGGATATTTCGGGGCTCCCCGAAGCGGCAATCTCAGCCATCGCGGGGTCGATATCGAGGCGCCGTTGGGCAGCGCGGTTCGCGCCATCCGCAGTGGGCTGGTGATCACCACCGGTCGCCATCGAGGTCGCGGGCTCTACGTGGAACTGGACCACGGCCGTGGATTGCATAGCCTCTACGCGCATTTACACACCCTCGACGTCAAGACGGGGGAGCGGGTGGTTCAAGGACAACCTCTTGGAACCGTTGGGAAAACGGGCAATGCTCGACATCACGCCATTACGCCGCATCTCCATCTGGAAGTTTCGCGTCAGGGTGCCTTGATCGATCCCGCATCACTGGGGCTGGTCTTCGTCGATCGCGAGGAGGAAGTATCTAATGACATGGCCGTCGGTGGGGACTGAGGAAGCCGCCCTCCAATCGTGGAAGCCTGGACTGTGGCGATTCCGCCTCCCGCACGCCACTCAGGTTTTCGCGGGTATCACGGATCGAACCGGCCATGTGGAGGCGGTTCGCTCCCAGCGCCTCTTCTCTCGTGGACTCGTGACGGCGGATCAGGTGCATGGCGTGAGCATCGCCGCGGTGGATGTGACGATGGACGGTGAGGCGCGGCTTGCGGGCTGTGACGCGATGGTGACCCAAACCGTCGGACTCGGACTGGCCATTCGGACCGCCGATTGTCTCCCGCTCTTCCTGTGGGATCCCATTCAGCGGGTGGTGGGTCTCGCGCATGCTGGTTGGCGGGGTTTGGCGGGTCAGTTGCCGCCGCGCCTAATCAGTTTTGTGCATCAACGCTACCACTGCCGTCCTGAGGATCTGTGGATCGGGATCGGGCCGTCGATTCGTGCGTGTTGTTATGACGTTGGAGCCGCCTTCGACGCCCGTTTGACCCCCTGGGTGCAGGTCTCCCAGGGGCGTCGCATGTGCGATTTGATCGCCTGCGCGATGACCCAACTCCTCGAGGCCGGCGTCCGTCCTGGACGGATTCTTGACAGCGGAGCGTGCACCGCTTGTGAACCGGATCGCTGGTTCTCGGTTCGGCGCGATGGGGAGTCGTGCGGTCGAATGGCGTCTTTCATTGCTCTGACGGGATAAGACCACATGCATCGAACGATCGGGTACCTCTCCAAACATCTCGTCCAGATCCGGTCGGGAGAGGCTCGCAAGGTCCTCCTCACCTTCCTCTATTTCTTCTTCGTCATCACCGCGTACTACGTGATCAAACCTGTCAGCCGCTCGCTGGTCCTGGATGACCTGGGCCATCGGCTGGTGCCGTACGCCGACCTGATCTGCGCCATACTCATGGGTCCCATCGTGACCTCGTTCGCCCGTGCCGTCGATCGGGTGACGAAACCACGCTTGGTGACGGCGTCGTTTCTCATTGTGATCGCCACCATGCTCGTGTTCTGGAAACTCCTGACGTGGTCCCAGGCGTGGGTCTCGGGCGCCTTCTACGTGTGGGTGAACATTTTTTCGGTGCTGGTCGTGACGTTGTTCTGGCTGGTGGCGAACGACCTCTATCGTCCCCGCGAAGCCAAGCGGCTCTTCGGGTTCATCGGGTCGGGGGGCATCCTGGGGGGCATTGTCGGCTCGTCGATTGCCGCCGTCGGGGCGCAGGTGGTCGGGACGTCCAACCTGCTCCTGCTCTCAGCCGTGCTCCTCGTCGGCTGTTGGGCGATCGTCCAACGTCTCTGGCGGTATCTCCCCGAACCGGCGTTGAGAGAAGGGGAGACACTCGCCGTCCACCAACACGACACCTTTCTCTCCAATCCACGGGGTTTCTTTCAGTTGATTTTCAAGACGCGCTACCTCCTCTTATTGGTTGGGGTGGTGGGACTCAGCAAGATTGTCTCCACGCTCATCTACTATCAGCTCAATCCGTTCATCGAGCATCATTTCGTGGGTGTCGATGCCAAGACGACGTTCACCAGCATGTTCTTCGGGGCGATCAATCTCGTGGCGTTCGTCATTCAATTCTTCTGGACGAGCTGGATCCTGCGGTGGTGGGGCCTCATGGCCGCCTTGTGGATTCTGCCGTGGGGGCTCCTGCTTGGCAGCAGCGCCTTGTTCGTCGCTCCCCTCTTCTGGATCGCGGCAGGGACCGAGCTGTATGACCACGCCCTCAACTACTCGATGCACAACACGGCGAAAGAAATGTTGTATCTGCCCATCGATCGGTCGATGCGCTACAAGGTCAAGCCGTTCATCGACATGGTGGTCTTTCGTTTTGGCAAAGGGATCGCGGCGATTCTTGGAATTGTCCTCCTGGATATCCTCGATCTGACCCCACGGGCCTTAAGCCTGTTGACGGTTCCTCTGATTGGCGTGTGGCTGGCGATTGCGTTCAACGCCCGTCGAGGCTACACGGCCACCATCCGCACGGCCCTCCAACGCCGCCTCGCCACCCCTCGGGAAGCGGCCGAGCCTGAGGAATACGACCTGGTGGATTCCTTGTTGACGAGCCGTCCTCCGCAGGAAAAATTGTCGCTGCTGGCGAAATTGGTGGCTGAGGAGTCGGTGCCGGAGCGCGCCCGCGAGCTGTTGGCGCGTCTCGAACGACACGAAACCGTTCCTGAGTCGTTCACACTCGTCGAGGTCACTGACGTGAATGCCCTCGAGACGATCATTCAAGATCGCGCCCGCTCCTCTGCGCTTCGTCGACAGGCGATTCAGCGCTTGGCCCAACGGGGATCCCAGGAAGCCTTCGACTACCTGTGCGGCATGGTGATCGTGGAGAAAGACGCGGCCCTTCGCTACGAGGCGTTGCGGTCGTTGGTCAAAATGCGGATGCAGAGCCGATGGCTCCAAGTTCCCCGCGCGCAATTACGCCGTCAGGTGGAACATGAAGTCAACGAATATGAACGGATTGCCCAGGTGGCGGAGGTCTACCGACAACAGCATCCAGGGCCGTTGGCTGCGGACGACGCGGTGCTCGCACTGCTGCGGCTCTTGATGGAGGAAGCCGTTGAGCAGATCTTCCGATTGCTGGTGTTGCTGTACCGTCCGGAAGATATCTGTCTGGTGTACGAGCAGCTGCGGGTTTCGGACACCCACATTCGGACCGATGCGGTGGAGCTGCTGGATAATCTCGTCGATCCGCAGATGCGCGCCATCCTCCTGCCGATTTTCGATGAGGATCGCTTCCTGGCGATGGGCCGTCCCGAATGGCCGACCGCCTACACCCAGGAGATGGCCTATCGCGTGTTGCAAGACGCGATTTGGGATCACCACTACTGGCTCAGCGTGACCACGTTGTGCGCGGTGGGTCGGTTGGGATTGAAAGAGATGCGACAGGAACTCGAGAAAGCCGCTCAGCACTCGGTCCCGCTGGTCGCCATCGCCGCCCAACTCGCCCAACAGCTCATCATTCTGACGTGACCCGTCCATTCTCAATGCGGAGTGCGGAGTGCGGAGTGCGGAATGGAAAACACCGATTCCGGCTTCCGGCTTCCGGCTTCCGGCTTCTCGTGCTGTGGTTCCTGGCTTTCTCGACGGGTGGGTGTGCGACGTGGCCACGCCAGTGGGGGAGCCAGCCATGTGCGATCGCGGCCAAACCGAACCTGGCACGGCAATCCATCGGGTGGCATTATGTGAGCGCCGTCCTCTTCACCCCGCTTGAACACACCTTCAACGTCGTTCGCCTCGGACGACGGCTCGTGGGAGTTCCCCCTCGCGCCCTGAACCTGGACAACGGTGAGGTTGCGAATAGCGCCTTCTTCACCAATCGAGACCTCAACCGATTCAGCCCGGCGCAGATTCGCTGGGGTCCGACGACGCCCGACGATGCGCCTCAGCCGCCGTTGACCATCACCAAACCGAAGACCGAAGGTCAAACGCCGGGATTTTTCGTCAAGGATGCCCGAGGGGTCGGGTATCTGTTGAAGTTCGATCCGATCGACTCACCGGAACTCCTCTCCGGAGCTGAGGTGGTGACGAGTAAATTGCTCTATGCGCTGGGCTACCACGTCCCCAGTTACGAGATTGCCGACTTGCGTCCCAAGGATTTCATGATCCCTGAAGGGACGACGCAGAAGGATCGTCGTGGCCGTCGTCGTGCCTTTGCGCACGATGAGCTGAGCCGACTCCTGACGCCACGCCTTCGAGACGGCACCGTGCGCGTCTCAGCCAGCCGGCTTCTCGACGGAGAGATCCTGGGACCGGCGAGGTTTCGTCGATTTCGCGATTGCGCCGAGGTGCGGGCGCTCAAGGTGGTTTCTGCGTGGGTCAACAACATCGATACGAAAGATCACAACACCCTCCTGGTCTGGGATGGGGCCGCAACCACGGGTTACCTCATTGATTTCGGAACGTCGCTCGGCGCGGATGCCGGCGTGGGAAGCTCGAAATCTCCGTGCGCGGGATGGACCAACGTCATCGATCTTCAAGTCCTCTCAACGGAGTTGCTGACCTTGGGGATGTACCGACCGCCGTGCGAAGCGCAGGCACGCGCCGTGAGCCCTGCGGTGGGCTTGTTTTCCATCCGCGTGGATCCGCGGCGATGGAAGCCCTACATGCCGAATCCCGCGTTTGAAGAGATGAACGATGACGACGCGCGGTGGATCGTCAAGCACATGGCCCAACTCTCGCGAGCCCAACTGGGAGCCGCCGTCTCGGCGGGTCAGTATTCCAATCCGGAGGATGCGGCTCGGATCATTGAAATCTTGGAGGCCAGGCGGAAGACGATCATGGCACAATACAAGGTCGAGCCGTCCCCATCAGATGTCGCCACACCATCGGGTGCACCACTACCACTCGGTGTTCCCAAGGGGGTACGATGATTGTACCGTTCGGTCGATTCACACCGACGATCCACCCCAGCGCTTTCGTGGCGCCAGGGGCGGATGTGATCGGGCGGGTGGAATTACAACAAGACGCGAGCGTGTGGTTTGGCTGCGTGCTGCGCGGGGATGTCAATCGCATCGTCATCGGCGAGGCGACGAACATCCAGGACGGATCGATCCTCCACGTGGACGACGACCATCCTTGCCTCATCGCTGACCACGTCCATGTGGGGCATCACGTGAATCTCCACGGCTGCCGCGTGGAGTCGGGTGCCATGATCGGCATCGGCGCCATCGTCCTCAGCGGAGCGCGCGTGGGGGCGGGCGCCATCGTCGGGGCGGGGAGCGTGGTCCTCGAAGGGACCACAATTCCGCCTCGGATGCTGGCGGTGGGAGCCCCGGCGCGCGTGGTGCGGAAGGTGACCGCCAAAGACCTGATGTACATCCGCGGGTGGGTCAAGAAGTACGTCCAGCTCGCGAAGCAATACCGAAAGAACCTCAGCTGCGGTTATTCGCCGAGAATGTGAATGAGGTACGAGCGGGAACGGGGGCGGGCGTCAAAGTCAACCAACACGATCTGCTGCCAGGTCCCGAGCTGCAACCGGCCGTCAGCGATCGGCACGCTCAGCGATGGACCGATGAAGGCCGCACGCAGGTGGGAAAACCCGTTGTCGTCGCCGCCAGTGTCGTGGTGTGCGTAACGCAGGTGCTCAGGGAACAGTCGTTGTAACGCTTCCTTCAGGTCCTTGACCAGCCCCGGTTCATACTCGATCATCGTCACCCCCGCCGTTGAGCCGGTCACAAACACCGTCGCCAGTCCCTGCCGGACCTTCGCCCGCGTCACCGCCTCCCGCACGTTCTGGGTAATGTCCACGCAGTCATTCCACCCTTGGGTGCGGATTTGCTGAGTGATTGTGTGAGCGCTCATTATCTAACGAGATCGTCGAGGCTTTCGACGGCGAAGAAATTTTTGGAGGTATCGCCTGGAGTGGCGGGTCAAATCGGCAGGGCCTTCGGCGCATCCAATGAGATGTTTGATCGACTCGTAAGGGCTGATCGATTTGGCTGAGTCAATTCGCCTATTCATTATTTCATTCCGCAATCCGCATTCCGAATCTGCCATCAGAAAATGCCGAGGGGGGGACTCGAACCCCCATGACCTTGCGGTCAATAGGTCCTGAGCCTATCGCGTCTGCCAGTTCCGCCACCTCGGCCCGTATCAAAAACGATTCTATCAAGCGGCGCTTCCTGAGAAGACACGGCACATCCTCAGCGTAATAAAGGCGCCTTGCTAACTCAATGGATGCCCGCTTTGCATAATTCAGGCGAAATTCTCGTGTGACCGTCGTCTGGTAACCCTTGATCATCCAAAGACGTGAGACCGTTATTTGGAGCCAGTTCAGATGCGCACGACTTGCTGAATTGAACCTGATATACAGCCGAAGGCTGTTGGGAAACGCGGAATCCTGATAACGCATAATATTCCCATCGCCATCTAAATCCCCTCGGAGGAAATCAGCGAAATATTCGTCAGGAATGTTAAGTGGGCCTAGCGTGAGACTCTTATGAGGAGTAAGGCCCACGGCGTGTAGCCACTGGTAAAGCTCTCTCTTTCCAATTTGAACCCGATGGTACCATCGAATACCATCGCCGCGCGCCTTTGGTGTAATCCGATTAGTTGGCCCGAAACAACCCTTGACATGTTCGACTAATTCTCGATCCTTCGATGAAAACTCAACGTGACGGCCATCGCCTGACAAGCAGCCGTCGGTGGCAATCAACCCAACACAATACGCAACCGTCGGCGACCAATCCATGTGGTAGTGGCAGTATACCGATGTGACCTGAAGACTGTCAAACAGCTATAATAATGAAGAGTGACTATGCGCATTGGACTGACGTACGATCTCCAAACCGACCCCGACGACGAGCGGCAGGCGGAGTTCGACCCGCCCCGCACGATTGACGCGCTCTCCTGCGCCCTTGAGGCGCTGGGCCATTCCGTCGTGCGGCTGGGCAATGCCCTCGATCTGCTCCGAGACCCCGGGCGCCTCGCCGCCGTTGGCCTGGTCTTCAATCTTGCGGAGGGCACGCACGGCCGCTGCCGCGAGGCGTGGGTCCCAAACATCCTGGAACTTCGCGGTGTGCCGTACGTCGGCTCCGACGCGCTGGCCACCGCTCTCGGCCTCGATAAGCTGACCTGCAAGCGCCTTGCACTCGCCGGAGGACTGCGCACGCCTCGCTGGCTAGTCTTCGAAAACCCACACGAACTTCCTGAAGCGTTCCCCCTCAGATTCCCGGTGATCGTGAAGCCTCGGTATCAAGGCTCCGGCATCGGCCTGGATGCCGGTGCAGTCGTGCACGATCCATCCGCCTTGAAGCGACGACTTGAGTGGTTGTTCGAGCGGTGGCCCGAGCCGATGCTGATTGAACAGTTCATCCCTGACGGCGAGCTCACGGTCTTGCTCATCGGCAACGATCCGCCGACGGCCTACCCCGTCATCCAGCGGCCGCTTGACCGGACCACACGGTTGTCTTGCCACATCACGAAATCGCCTGAGGCCCTGTGCGAGACCCCATTGGAACTGACGCCGGCGTTTGAGCGTGAAGCCCAGCAGATGGCGGTGGCGATGTTCGATGCCCTCGGCTGCGCGGACATGGCGAGGGTGGATCTGCGCGTTGACGATCAGCAGCGCCCGTGGTTTCTCGAAATCAACCCGCTGCCCTCGTTCGATCCGGAGGGCAGCTTCGGCCTCCTGGCGGAACACCTCGGCGTGTCGTACGCCGCGCTCATCGGCCGCATCCTTGAGGCGCAGTCGTGTGCGGTCGCGAGATGAACGATCCGAAGAGCGTCTACCAATATCCCCGCTACTACGCCATCGGCTACCAGTGGAACACCGAGGCGGAATGCAATTTCCTCGAAGCGTGTCTCGCGAAGCATGGCGGCCGAGAGCCCACGGCGGTGCTGGATATCGGCTGCGGGGCAGGGCGTCATCTGTTGGAGTTGGCCAAGCGCGGCCACAAGGCCACGGGCTTCGATCTCCGACCCGAGATGGTCGCCTTCGTCCAGGCCGAGGCCAAGAAAGCCAAGCTGCCCGTGGCCGTCTCGGTGGGCGACTTGCGGCGGATGTCGTTGCGCGGCAGCTATGGCTTGGCGTATTGCCTCATGGATACGTTTCGATTTCTCCTCACCAACGAAGAGATCGTCCAGCACCTGACCACCGTCGCCGCGCATCTGCAGCCGGGCGGCTTGTACGTGACCGATTTCTGGATTCCGATGCGCTGGGATCAGATCGGTAACGAAATCTACCAGTGGGAACAGACGCAAGGCGACACGACGGTGCGCGTCTTCTACCTCCAGCATCCGGAATCCATTGACCCCGTCACCCAAACCTTCGAAGACGAGCTCATCTTTGCCGTGGAGGAAGACGGCCACTCGCGGGAGATCCATGGCGAGCGAACCCGCACCCGCTTGCTCATGCCGCAAGAGTTTCGCGCCCTCGTCAAAGCCTCCGGCGCCTTCGAGCTCCTCGGCCTCTTCTCGGAGTTCGATCTGGATAAACCCCTGGAATCCTCGTCAGCCTCATGGCGTATGGTGAGTGTGTTACAACGATGCGCCTAAGCCCGTGGCTCGCAGCGATCGTCGTGGCGGTAGGCGGCCACGCCTTCGCGGAGACGGTCGATTTCGAGGAGGTCTTCCGACAGGCTCGTGAGCGGATGGTGACGGAACAGCTCGTTGAAGCCCGAGATGGGCGGGCACTGATTCGCGATGAACGCGTCCTTCAGGCCATGCGCCGCGTGCCCCGCCACGAGTTTGTGCCCGGTTCGGTTCGGGGCATGGCCTACGAAGATCATCCCCTCCCCATCGGGGAAGAGCAGACGATTTCTCAACCCTATATCGTGGCGCTGATGACCGAGCTGGCCGAGGTGGCTCCGGGCGATCGCGTCCTGGAGATCGGCACCGGCTCCGGCTATCAAGCGGCGGTGCTCGCCGAGCTGACGGATCAGGTCTACTCCATCGAGATCATCGACAGCCTTGCCCGACTGGCCGATGAACGATTGACGCATCTCGGCTACGAGATCCACGTCCGCAGCGGCGACGGCTACCTCGGCTGGCCGGAGGCCTCCCCGTTCGAGGCCATCATCGTCACCGCCGCTGCCCCCCGCCTGCCGGAACGGCTGATCGAGCAACTGGCCGTCGGCGGGCGACTCGTCATCCCCCTCGGCAAGACGTTTCAACAACTGCAGGTCTTTCGCAAAACCCCAGAGGGGGTGGAACAGGTCCGCAGCATCCCCGTGCGCTTTGTGCCCATGACCGGCCTCATCCAAGAAGCCCCCGATGGCCAAAGCCCGTAAGGCCCAGCCCTCGGCTTTCGCCACCAATCACAAGGCGCGGCGGGATTATGATATTTTGGAGACCTATGAGGCCGGCGTGGTCCTGACCGGGACGGAGATCAAATCGATCCGGCAACATCGCGTGACCATCGACGACAGCTTTGCGCGAATTGATGAGGGGGAATTATTCCTGTATAATATGCATGTCAGCCCGTATGAGCAGGGCGGGCGATGGAACGCGGATCCAATTCGTCCCCGCAAGCTGCTCCTGCACCGTCGAGAAATCGATCGGCTCTCCGGGCTGTTGTCACAGAAGCGCGTGACCCTCGTGCCCCTGCGGCTCTACCAGCACCGCGGGCTGGTGAAAGTGGAGCTGGCGGTGGGCAGGGGCCGACGGCAGTTTGAAAAGCGCGACCGCATCCGCGAGCGCGAGACCCAGCGCGAGCTGCAGCGTCTGGGACGCAGTCGTCAGAAGCGCGCCTAGCGTCGTATCTGTGTCATCTGTGTTCGTCATCTGTGAAATCTGTGTCTTGTTCTTTGAAAATTGGGGGCGACTAGAATCGATTCGGACCAGTGAGTTGTGAGGGGCATGCCGAGGTGGTCAGGAGGCCTCGTGCCGCGATAGTCCCGCCGCAAGGCGGGGCAAGGCACCCTGAGCGACGGCGAGCGCAAGCGAGCCGGAGTCGAAGGGGAAAACACCTGACGCGAACACAAATGCCAACACGTTGGCATTTAACACCGTAGGAGACCTGGAGAGAATCTGGGCCTCTGAAGGTGTCGAAGTCGCAACCGTCTAACACCGGTTGTGCCGTCTGCTGAGTCAGCCTGCGGGCTCGGTGGGCGTCCGTAGCAGGCTGGTCCCGCCTTGGGCGACCGAGGGGCGGGGCGAGGAGCCAATCGGCCGCTGGCCCCGACCGGCCGGCCATGCGGACAGGTCGGGGTGAGAGCTCAAACGCGCGGCTACGCATGTAGAGGGCTCACGCTCTCGATCCGAAGACGCCGGTGCGACTCCGGCCGCCTCCACCATCCGCCACACATCTTGGCGGATGGTGTCCCGAGGAGCGCAAGCGACGAGGGACAACCGCTATATAACTTCATGGCACCCTTGCCCTCATCCCAGAGGGCAGGGGTGTTTTTTTGTGCTCGATGCGGACCGACTTCCAAATCCTCTCGATTCCATCTCTGACAAGAGATATACTACTTCTAACCCTAAATGAA
>CAZUWM010000027.1:0-19600 GCA_964624155.1 uncultured Planctomycetales bacterium | reverse complement strand
CCAACACGTCAAACCAGGCAAGGGCGGCGCATTTATGCGGACCAAGCTTCGGCATGTGACGCAGGGTTCCGTCATTGAGCGTACGTTCCGGGCTGGAGAGAAATTTGAAGAGGCCTTCATTGATGAGCGCCCGTTGCAGTTTCTCTACAAATCCGGGACGGATTACCACTTCATGGATTTGGAGACGTACGAAGACCGGGTGGTGGCTGAGGGAGCGATCGGCCCATCAGCGGGATTCGTGAAAGAGAACATGGAGCTGAAAGGCCGGTTCCATGACGGAGGACTCATCGGCATTGAACTGCCCATCTTCGTCGATTTGAAGATCGAGTATACGGAGCCGGGCTTGCGGGGAGACACCTCCAAGTCGGGCAACAAGCCTGCGAAGATGGAGACGGGCGTGACGATTCAAGTGCCGCTCTTTCTTGAGACGGGGGAGACCATTCGCGTGGATACACGAACAGGCAACTACGTCTCCCGCGCCTGAAAACGCAGATGACACAGATTGAAAATCTGTGAAGTCATTTCTTGGGGGGGCCATGGAGAAACGCAGCCGGGCATCTGAGCGAGAAGCCTTCAAGCTCATTGAAGAGATGTTGCAGTTGATGGAGAGCCGTTCCCTGGTCGAGCTTGAATTAGAGCACGAAGGGATGCGCATTCGCTTGAAAAAAGCCTCGCCGGTTCAGGGGCCGCACGTGGTCGAATACATTGCCGGCACGCCTCAACCTGCTACGCCGATCCCAGCCACGCCAACCGCGAAAGTCCCAGAAGAGGGCGGACGGCGTGTGATCCTTAAATCCCCGATGGTGGGGACGTGCTACCGCGCCCCGGCTCCGGATGCCCCGCCGTTTGTGGAGGTCGGACAAGACGCCGAAGAAGGACAAGTGGTCTGCATCATCGAAGCGATGAAGTTGATGAATGAAATCAAATCCGAGATGGCGGGACGCGTGGTGGAGATCTTTGTCGAAAACGGTGAAGCGGTCGAATTCGGCCAGGCGCTCTTTGCCATCGAACCCCGTTAACCGATGCAGTCGGATGTTCTCTAAAATTCTGATTGCCAATCGGGGCGAGATTGCGGTGCGGGTCATCCGGGCCTGCAAGGAAATGGGGATCAAGGTCGTCGCCGTCTATTCGGAGGCCGACCGCCACGCGTTGCACGTGCGGCTGGCGGATGAAGCCGTCTGCGTCGGTGGTTCCCGAGCTGAACAGAGCTATCTGAATATCCCCGCGATTATCAGCGCGGCCGAGATCACGGACGTCGATGCGATCCATCCGGGTTACGGGTTCTTGTCTGAAAACGCCCATTTCGCGGAAATCTGCGAGTCCTGCAACATCGCCTTCATCGGGCCCGGCGCCAAGACGATCCGCCTCCTCGGGGACAAGATCACCGCCAAGGACGTGATGCGCAAAGCCGGGGTGCCCATCATTCCCGGCAGCCTCACGGCGGTCAAGAACAAGGAAGACGCCCTCAACACCGCCAGACGGATTCAGTATCCTGTCATCCTCAAAGCGGCGGCGGGGGGCGGGGGGCGCGGCATGCGGGTGTGCCACAACGATGTCCGCCTGGTCAGCGCCCTCATGACGTGTCAGGCGGAAGCCCAGGCGAGCTTCGGCAACAGCGACATCTTTGTGGAGAAGTATATCGAGCAACCGCGACACGTCGAGTTCCAGATCCTGGCGGATCGGCATGGTCACATGATCCATCTAGGAGAGCGGGATTGCACCATCCAGCGCCGGCACCAGAAACTCATCGAGGAATCGCCCTCGCCGGCGGTCGATGCGAAATTGCGCCGCAAGATGGGTGAGATGGCCATCCGAGTCGCCAAGGCCGCAGCGTACGCGACCGTTGGGACGGTGGAATTCCTGCTCGATCGCGAGGGCAACTTCTATTTTATCGAGGTGAACACGCGCATTCAGGTCGAACACCCTGTGACGGAAACCGTGACCGGCATCGATCTCATCAAAGAGCAAATGCGCACGGCGAGCGGCGAGTCGCTGAACATGAAGCAGGATGATGTGACGATCAGGGGGTGGGCCATTGAGTGCCGGATCAACGCGGCGGACCCCACCAACGGATTTTCCCCGAGCCCAGGCCGGATCCAGGTCTACCATCAACCCGGCGGGCCGGGGGTGCGGATCGATACCCATGTCTATGCCGGCTATGAGGTGCCCCCCCATTACGATTCGCTCTTGGCCAAATTGATCGTCTATGGACGGAATCGTCAGGAGGCCATTCGGGTCATGCAGCGATCGTTGGACGAATTCATCGTCGAGCCTATTCGAACCACCATTCCTCTTCATAAGCAGATCTTCAGCGATCCCACCTTTTGGCGGGGTCAGATTTCAACCGATTACATCGATCAGTTGCTGGGCATTCGAGAGACTTGAAAGGAGTTTGTGGAATGAGTTCTGTGATACGCACCATCGGGGTTTTGACGGGCGGAGGAGATTGCCCAGGTCTGAATCCGGCGATTCGGGCCGTCGTCCGTCGGGCGATTGCGAACGGACTCCAGGTGGTCGGCATCAAAAATGGATGGCAGGGACTGGTGCAAGGCGACAAGATCACCCTCGACTTACAATCGGTCTCCGGCATTCTGCCGAAGGGTGGGACGATTCTCGGGACGTCACGGACCAATCCCTTTGCGCGTCCCGAAGACGTCCAGGCCGCGCTGGCCAACTATCGAGCCTTCGGCTTGGAGGCTCTCGTGGTCGTTGGCGGAGAAGACACCCTGGGTGTCGCGGTGAAGCTCATTCAGCGGGGGCTGAAGATCGTCGGGGTTCCGAAGACGATCGACAACGATCTGTCGCGAACCGACTTTACATTCGGATTCGATACGGCCGTGAATATCGCGATGGAGGCCATTGACCGGCTCCATTCCACGGCGGAGAGCCATCACCGGATTATGGTCGCTGAAGTCATGGGCCGTCACGCCGGGTGGATTGCCACCTATGCCGGCATCGCCGGTGGGGCGGATGTCATTCTGATTCCCGAGGAACCCATCGATGTGGATGCGGTGTGTCAGTTGGTTCAGAAACGGCACAGCCGCGGGAAAGGCTTCAGCATCATCGTCGTGGCCGAAGGGGCCCAGTTTAAGGACGGCACCGTGGTCGTGAAAGAAGGCAAGACCGACGCCTTTGGCCATGTGCGGCTAGGGGGGATCGGGCAGATCTTGGCCGATCTCATCGAACGGCAGACCGGATTTGAAACACGGGTGACGGTCTTGGGACACATTCAGCGTGGAGGCAGTCCGACGGCGTTCGATCGAATCTTGGGAACCCGATTCGGAGCGAAGGCGGTGGACCTGGTGCTGGCTGGTCAGTGTGGCACGATCGTCAGCCTCCAAGGCAACAAAATCGTGTCGATGCCGCTCGATGAGGGAGCCGTCACCATGAGAACCGTCGATCCTGAGCTCTACGCCCTCGCCAAATCCTTCTTCGGTTGATGGTATCGCAGAAAATCTGCACGCTCCCGCGCCTCCACGCCATCGTCCGTCGCCTGCAGCGGCAGGGCCGGCGGGTGGTCTTCACGAACGGGTGCTTCGATGTGCTGCACCCCGGCCATGTGCAGTTGTTGGAGCGCGCGAAACGGCTCGGTGATGTCTTGATCGTGGCGATCAACAGCGATCGATCGGTCAACGCTCTCAAAGGCCCTCTGCGTCCCCTGCTACCGCAAGGAGCCCGTGCGATCGTGGTGGCCGCGTTGGCCAGCGTGGATTACGTGACCGTCTTTGATGAGCGAACACCCGCCTCGCTCATCGAGCGGCTATGTCCTGACGTGTTGGTGAAGGGAGCCGATTGGAAACGCGCCGCCATTGTGGGCACTGAAGTCGTCAGGCGTCGAGGAGGACGCGTGGTGCGCATTCCGCTCATCGACGGCTACTCGACGACCCGTTTGATTAATCGGATCGCTCGCCGGCACCGCGGGTGACCGATGGGGTCCTCCTCGGCCCTCCTGCGCGTCGTTGACGCCAATCTCAATCGAGCCCACGAAGGCTTGCGGGTGTGCGAAGATCTTGTGCGGTTTGCGCTGGGATGGCCGGAGCATGTGCGCGTCCTTCGAGGCATTCGCCATGCCTTAACCCCCAAAACCCTCGGCCTCTCGCGCTCCTCCCTCGCGTTGCTTCAGGCCCGTGACAGCCTCCGTGATCCTGGCCGGACATTCGCCTCTTCGCGGGTGGATTCGATTGAACAGTTGTTGTTGATCAACCTCCAGCGGGCGAAAGAATCGATCCGCGTGCTTGAGGAGAGTACGCGCCTACTCGCCCCGACGAACGCCGGACATCTTCAACGTCTTCGCTTCCGTCTCTACGATGCCGAACGCAATCTTCTCATCGACGTGGCGGCTGTACGTCATCCTCGACGCCGAAGCCGTCGGCGATCGTGATCTGACGTGGGTCGCGAAGCTCGCCATTCGCGGCGGGGCCGATGTCATCCAATTGCGAGACAAACGCGCCACCACGAAAACCTTGGTGGAGGAAGCCGCCCGCGTGGCTCAGGTGACCCGCGCGGCGGGGGTGCCGCTGATCATCAACGATCGGGCCGATGTGGCGTTAGCCGCCCAGGCTGACGGGGTCCACCTTGGTCACGAGGACTTGCCGGTGGGCCTCGCCAAATCCTTCCTCGGTCCTGGTCGGCTTGTCGGACGATCAACCCACAGCCTTGAAGAAGCCCTTGAAGCCCAGCGAGCCGGCGCGGACTATGTCGCAGTGGGTCCGATCTATCCCACACCCACGAAACCGGACTACGGCAGTGTGGGATTGGCGCTCATTGGTCGTGTGAAGGCCAGGGTGAATCGACCCATCGTGTGCATCGGCGGCATCGACCGGGCCAGCCTTCCAGCCGTGCTTCAGGCCGGCGGGGAATGCGTGGCGGTTGTACGAGCGGTTTGCGCGGCCGATGATCCCGCAGAAGCCGCTCGAACCCTGAAACGCCTTCTGCTAGAATCACAGAGAGCACAGATGCCCAAAGAACACAGATGAAAGAACACAACACCACAGATTACACAGATAGCATAGAGGGAATTGATCTGTGCCATCTGTGGTTACGCGGGCGTAGCACAGTGGTAGTGCTTCGGCCTTCCAAGCCGAGTACACGGGTTCGATTCCCGTCGCCCGCTCTCACGTCTCTCATTTCAAGCCTATGCGCCGTGTCTGTGTCTCTTGGTTGCGCGGCGTCAGTGCCAATGGCTCCAGTCATGCCACCGCAAGCCATCCCTCCGCTTCGTGGTTCCTACTATGATGTTCAACCTGGCGAGACGTTGTGGCGGATCGCTCGTGATTTTGGACTCGATGCCCAGGCGTTGGCTCGGGTCAACCATCTGCCTGACGCGGCACAAGTCAAGGTGGGACAACGATTGTTCATCCCAGCGCCTGCGGTGGCAACCGACCGATTCCTCTGGCCGGTCCGCGGCCAGACGTCACGATTGAATCGAGCAGCCGCTTCAGGGATTGAAATCCGCGCACCGGAAGGAAGTGTTGTGCGAGCCTCGCGGGCGGGTCGCGTGGCGGTTGCGGCACGACAGGTGCAGGGGTTTGGGAAGACGGTCGTTCTCGATCATGGAGACGGCTACCTGAGCATCTATGCGGGACTCGATCAATTGCTGGTAGCCCCGGGTCTTCGAGTCGAGCAAGGCAATCCTGTTGGTCGACTTGGGCGCGACCCGCTCTATTTTGAAATTCGACGCCATGCGCAACTCCACGATCCGCTGAGAGCGCTTCCGTAACCATGACTCGACAGCGCCTCCAACTCCTTGAAACGTCCCGCCTACGAACGAGACGTCCAAGAACTTCCCCAGAGATATGCTGTGAGGCCCTCCAGGCATCAACGGGTCCTCGATCAACGGTCGTTCGGGATCTCCGTCCAGAACTGGCGACCTACCTGCTCCAGCGCCTTGAGTCGCTTCGGGGAGGGTTCCGTCATAACGTGGCGTTACTAGGGCCCTCGGGAAGCGGGAAGACTTTGTTGCTGGAAACCGTGGTCAACCCCTCGGCGGCAAACCTCACGGTGATTCACTGCCATCTCCAACGGGATTCGTTTCGCGAGTTCTTGCGACGATTTGCGATCGCGGTGCTTCGTGCGGCGATCGGCCTTTCGGCTTCTCGATCCTACGACACGCTCTTGGATCAAGCACGCGCGATGACGCCAAAAACGGTTGAGGCTGTGCGTCAACTCGAGCGCTATGAGAGCGGGCATCTTTCTGCAGAGGCCTTCGCCCACACATTGGACCTCGTGCCGGTATTGCATCAAGAACTCCAACGCCCCTGCGTGGTGATCCTGGATGAGTTCCTGTTCCTTGAGGACCTGCAACTGGCCCACGCGTTTCATGAGTTGGGCAAGCGCGTGATGACGTGGCCGTTTGCGTTGTTTCTGCTGACCAGCTCATCGCCGTATCGAGCGAGGGTGATTCTACGCGAACGGTTGCATTTACTGTTCGGCCAGTTTGAGGTCCTGTCTCTACCGCCGGTTGATTCAAGCGCCGCGATGGCCTGGGTTCGCGAACAGTATCCCAGCGTGAGCCGGATGCCATCGGTTGCGGAGTTTTTGATTCAGTGGTTGGGGGGCTCCCCGTGGTATCTCGGTCTCCTGTTGAAACGGATCCATGAATTGGCTCGATTGTCTGGAGCCCGTCGCACGGAGTCGGCCACGTGGTTCCAGGCGGCGTGGGATCTGCTCGGTCATCCTGATGGCGTGCTCTACCATTGGTGCCTGAGTCACGTGGAGCGGGCCGCGAATCAGCGGACGGGGGTCGTGGCGCGCGATGCGTTGCTCGCGATTGCGCAAGGCGCTCGAACCTCCCAGGCGATCGCCGAGAAGCTGGAGACAGGACGCAATCTCTCTGAGGCGCTGCAAGTCCTCGTGGAACACGATCTGGTTGAACGAAAAGGGACGTGCTGGGTGATGCCTGACCCCATCTTGTCCTTGTGGCTGACGGGGGTATTCGGCCCGCGGGAACGCCATGGGGCGTTGGATCGGTCCACCGCGCAACGATATTTTGAGCAGGTGTTAACGGACCACTGGTCGATGTGGCGGACAACGGCTGACAGTTCGTTGGCCGAACGGATTGAAGCCCTCTTGGGTCAGTTCCATAACGAAACGGTTTCGCTCGACAGCAAGACCGGTCGTTTGCCGGCATTTACCAGCATTCGGCTGCAGCGACCTTCACAACCGGATGCCACCTATGTGGTCGCTGATGGGGATAATCGACGGTGGTGCTGTGTGGTGCACGAGGTTCGCCTTGATGAGGCCACCGTGGCAGCCTTTGAGGAATTCTGCGGTTCGCAATCCCCGAGGCCTGTTCGCAAGGTGGTCATCGCCAGGCAACCGATTGACCTGAACGCGAAACTGCTCGCAAAGAATTCCAGTATGTGGGTCTGGGAACCTCACGATGTCAATTTGTTGTTCTTGCTCTATGGTCAACCGCCACTTGGCTAACCACAGATGACACAGAACACAGATCACACAGAGAGAAAGCGCGACACCACAGATTACACAGAGAAGTTCTCTGTGCTCTCTGTGGTGTTATTTCTGTGTGTCTCTGTGCGATCTGTGTAAACAATGGGCGCGCTCGATCGCCTGTGGGCGCCGTGGCGACAAGCCTATTTGACCACGACCCGTCGACCTCGACGAGGTTGTGTCTTTTGTCGCGCCCTCCGATCGCGCCATGATCGGAAGACCCATGTCGTGTACCGAGGCCATCGAACGTTTGTCATCCTGAATCGTTACCCGTACAACAATGGTCACGTGATGGTCGCTCTCAATCGACACCGAGGGGGGGTCGCTCAATTGACGCCTGGGGAATGGGCTGAACTCTGGCAGATGGCCACGAAGACGGTCGGGGCACTGACACGCCTCCTGCGCCCTCATGGGTTTAACCTCGGCGTCAACGTCGGTCGAGCGGCTGGAGCGGGTATCCCTGACCACTTACATGTCCATATCATTCCACGGTGGTTGGGGGACACGAATTTCATCACCACGGTCGGCAGCACGAAGATCATCTCGGCTTCGCTTGACGATCTCTACCGTCGGTTGAAACCCCTCATGCCGAGGAGCAAACGATGAGCCCTGTCGAAAGCGAACAGATGATTCATCCGATCACCCGTCAAGAACTCGAGGCTCGAGAAGAGCAGTGGCTGGCTCCCTACGCGATGAAAAGCAAAGACACCCGCGGCCGGCTCCATCCCGAACCCGAGGATCCCCTCCGGACCGTCTATCGCCGTGACCGCGATCGCATCATCCATTCAACCGCCTTCCGACGGCTCGAATATAAAACCCAGGTCTTCGTCAACCACGAAGGCGATTACTACCGAACGCGGTTGACTCATACCCTGGAAGTCGCCCAGATTGCGGTCTCCATTGCGCGGGCCCTTCGGCTGAATGAAGATCTCGTGGAGGCCGTTGCCCTGGCGCATGACATCGGGCATCCTCCCTTCGGCCATGCTGGGGAAGATGCCTTGCGAGAACTCATGAAAGACCACGGGGGGTTTGACCATAATCTCCAAGGCCTGCGTCTGGTGGACCTGCTGGAGGAACGCTACCCAGGATTTCCGGGTTTGAACTTGACGTGGGAGACTCGAGAGAGCATCAACAAACACCGCACGCCGTACGACCATGGAGGTCTGCGGGTCGACTTGGAACCGAACGTCTCACCGCTCTTGGAGAGCCAAATCGCGGATGTGGCGGATGAGATTGCCTATGACAACCATGATTTTGATGATGGGCTCACCTCCGGACTCATCCGTGAGGAAGACCTCCAAGGACTCACGCTGTGGGAGGAAGCCCGTGCTGCGGTCGAGCAACGTGCCCACGGCGTCCGTCTCTCGTCCGAGATTCGCAAATATCAAATCATTCGGATCTTGATCGACCGGCAGATTACCGACTTGATCAGGACCTCGAGCGAACGTCTCCACCACCTTCGAATCACCTCCGTTGAGGACATTCGCAGGTGCTCGGAGCGACTCCTCACCTTCAGCGAGGAGATGATCGCCCTACGCAAGCCACTGAAGGCATTTCTCTGGAAGCACCTCTATCAGCACTACCGGGTGGTCCGTATGGCGGACAAAGCGAAGCGCTTCCTTACCGAGTTGTTCCATGTGTACCTGAAGAAGCCGGCGCAGCTCCCCAACACGACGCGTTCACGAATTGAGCGTGGGGAAGAGACGGCGCGGGTCGTGTGTGACTACATCGCCGGCATGACGGATCGGTACTGCCTGGAAGAGTACAAGAAACTCTTTGATCCGTTTGAGCGTGTCTGAACCACAGATGGCACAGAGTCAACGAAAGGAGCGATGTGCTCTCATGATGAGACGAGAACAATGGTTTGGGAACTGCCTGCTGCCTGCTGCCTGCTGCCTACTCTTTGTGACCGGGTGCGGTTCAAGAAAGAGTTCGTTGTTGCTGGAGCGCAACGCCCGCGGGCCTCTCAGCGAGGCCTTGCTGGTGGCGAAACGGTTCGAGTGGAACCTGGAGCCGGCGCGGCAGACGAAGACCCAGGAGGGCATCGAGGTCGTCGTCAACCACGCCTCCCGGGAGTTTCTGGATGGCTTCTTTAAAAACAAGGAGCTCTTCGGAGAGTACGCCGGCCGCAACCCCTACTACCTGGAGAATGTCGTCTTCTATGTCCAACTCAGCAACAAGAGCGAGGGGAAGATCTTTGTGGATCCCGGGGCGTTTACCCTGGTGGATGACCGCGGCAACCAGTACAACATGATCGGCATGGATTATGTGACCGCGCTGGCTGAGGCCCGCGCGCCATTTGCCACGACGACGCGTGGCGTCATCGAGGACGCCCGTCCGGGCTATTTTGGCCTCAGCCTTCCGGTCGGGAAGATGGTCTCGGCCAAGCCGCAGGGGCAGTTCGCGCTCCTCAAACAGTCAGCGCTGCAGGCTGGCTACTACCACCCCGGCGTGGTCCACGATGGCCTCGTCGCATTCTGGAATCCCTCGACGAACGCGACGGCGCTGCGGCTGTTGGTCACGAACGTCAAGGCCGATTTTAGCGCAGACAACTTCCCGAAAACCTCCCTGGAGTTCGTGTTTGACTTCACCGCCACCAAGCCCTCAGATTGATGAGCCGCTGCTCGAGCAGCTAACGGCTGCTCAGCGTGAAGCGGTCACCCACCTCCACGGCCCGCTGCTCATTCTAGCGGGAGCGGGGACAGGGAAGACGACGGTCATCACCAAGCGCATCGCCTGGCTCCTCGCCACCCAGCGCGCCAAGCCCAACGACATCCTGGCCTTGACGTTCACCGAGAAGGCGGCCGAGGAGATGGAAGAGCGTGTGGATCTCCTGGTCCCCTATGGGTGTGTGGACATCCAGATCTCCACCTTCCATGCCTTCGGGGATCGCGTGATTCGCGACAACGCCGTCTTGCTGGGTCTCTCACCCCATGCCCGCGTCCTCTCGAAACCGGAGCAGGTGGTGTTTATGAAGCAGCACCTTTACGACCTGCCGCTTGAGCGGTTTCGTCCCTCGCATGATCCGACTCGCTATCTCGATGCCCTTGTGACGGTCATCACGCGAGCCAAAGACGAAGCCGTCACCCCTGACGAATTCCTCGCCTATGCCCACACGAACCCTGCGGTGCAAGAATTAGCCCAGTGTTATTCGACCTACCAGCAGCTTCTCCATCAAGCCGATCTCATCGATTTCGGCGATCAGGTCCTCCTGGCGTTACAGCTCCTCGAACGCCATCCGGAGGCGTTAGCCCGCACCCGGCAACAGTTCCGTTATATCCTGGTCGATGAATTCCAGGACACCAACTTCGCCCAGTTCCGACTGCTGCAACTGCTGGCCTCTCCCACCTCGAACATCACCGTTGTGGCCGACGATGACCAGGCCATCTACCGATGGCGTGGAGCCGCGATCAGCAACGTGCTGAAATTCCTGGAGTACTACCAAGATGCTCGCCGCATTGTGTTGACCGAAAACTTCCGCTCAAGCCAACCCATCCTCGACTCTGCGTATCGGCTGGTCCGATTCAACGATCCAAACCGTCTTGAAGTGACGGAGCAGATCGATAAACGCCTCGTCGCGATGTGCGAACGCGATCCGAAAGAGCCGGTTCTGGCCGTGTTTGATACGACTTCCAGCGAAGCCGATTGGGTGGCTCGCCAGATTCAAGCCCAGGTCGAATCCGGAAAGCGCCGGCCAGGCGACGTTGCCATCCTCGTGCGAACCAATCGGGATGCCGAGGTGTTCTTGCGAGCGCTGAACGTCTGTGAACTGCCCTGGCAATTCAGCGGGACGTCTGGATTCTTCATGCATCCTGAAGCGAAGGCGCTGTTGTCATGTCTGAAAACGTTGGCGGATCCTGACGATACCCTGAGCTGGTATCACGTCGTCAGTTCGAGCTTGTATGCGTGTCCGATGGATGACGTGATGAAATGTCTCGCACGGGCCAATCGAACGCATCGCAGCCTCCGCCAGGTCCTTGAGGAGCGGCCGTCGGCTCTTGAATTGAGCCAGAAAGGCCAGGAGGCGATCGACGCGTTGCTGACTGATGTGCGTCGTCTCGTGGAGTTGTCACGGACGCTCTCCCCTGGACAACTCCTGTATCGCTGGCTCTCCGAGACGGGCTGGCTGAAACGTCAGGCGGCGCTGGAACACCTCCAGCAGGTCGACGCGCTGCAGATGGCCGCGAAACTGTTTGACCAGCTGCGACGTTTTGAAGAAGTTGGGATCACCCGACTTCCTGAGTTAATGAAGTCGTTCGATCTGTTCCAAGCCCTTGGTGAGGCAGGAGAAGATGAGGTGGACCTGACTTCGAGGGATCGCGTGAATGTCTTCACCATCCATAAAGCCAAGGGACTGGAGTTTCCGATCGTCTTCATCGCAGGGCTCATCCAGGGCCGATTTCCCACACCGCTTCGACGAGACCCGATCGAGCTGCCGGAACCACTCATCAAAGATCTCTTGCCATCCGGTGACTATCATCTCCAAGAAGAACGGCGGCTCTTCTACGTGGCGATGACCCGGGCGAAGGAAGCGTTGTACCTGACCGCGTCATACCGCCATGGTGGTCGGTCGACCAGACGACTCAGCCAATTCGTGGTGGAGGCGCTCAACCTGACGAGCGCAAGCCCGCTGCCCGAGCAACCGTCTGCGCTCGATCACATCGCTCGAACAGGAACGACTCCCGCCTCGCCTCTCAGCCAGCCACCGACTCCATTGCCGGAGCCGCTTCGACTCAGCCCCTACGGGTTGGATGACTATCTGACCTGTCCTCTGAAGTTCCGCTACAGCCATGTCTTGCGCATTCCGATCATGCGGCATCATCTCGTCATCTATGGGGCCGCGCTCCACAAGGCGGTGGAGGTCTTCTTCAAGCGGCAGCTTGAAGGCAAACCGATGAGCGAAGCGGAGCTCCTGCAGACCTTCCGAGGCGCGTGGAGCGCGGAAGGATTTCTCAGCCGAGAGCATGAAGCGCAGCGCCTCGCCCAAGGTCTTGAGGCCCTCCAAGCCTTCTTCCGTCAACAACAGCACACGCCGGAGCATCCCTGGCTTATCGAAGAAAAATTCAGCTTCCCACTGGATGATTTTTTCGTGGTCGGACGCTGGGATCGTGTCGATCGAGAAGGGGAGGAGGCGGTGATTATTGACTACAAATCTTCCGAGGTGGACGACCAGGCCCAGGCCAATCGACGGGCGCGCGACTCGCTTCAGATGGCGGTGTACGCCCTCGCCTGGAAGACCCTCCACGGACGAGCCCCCAAACGGTTGGAGCTGCGATTTTTGGAAACCGGCGTCGTGGGCCAGGCCACGTTTACCGATGAGGATCTGGCCTCGACCATCGCACGTCTGCGCGAGGCGGCCCGCGGTATCCGAGCCGTCGATTTCCATCCTCAACCTGACGTCTTTTCCTGCCGGTGGTGCGCCTACCAGTCCATCTGTCCCTCCGCTCTCACCTAATTGGGATTTCACAGATTGACGAAGGTGATTACACAGATACCGCAATCTGTATCTGTGTAATCTGAGTTGGTTAAATCGGTGTAATCAATTTCTCCCTTGCCCTTGACGCGCATCCCACTTATATGGTTAATTTTAAAGAGTAATATAAAACATATATTAATAAATTAGTTTTAGGGGGTCCCTCAGCCTATGGAGCAGATCGCCGAGCTACCGACGTGGTTGGTGGATCGGCTTTTTTATCCGCGCGAGCGGATAAGGAGGGCCAGGCGATGTTCGGACGACAACATCCCAGGTCAATTTCAGTGACCCGCAACGAGGTCTCAGAAGCCCGGTTCAGGCAATTCCTACACGACTTGAACGCCTATGAGCGCAAGGTGACGTTTGAAGAGGGGCGGGATACCTTCCTCGATCTCTACTCCGCGTGGATGAAAATGCATGAGCCGTGGATCAAGATTCAGCTCGTGATGTTGGCCTTCGAGCTGCACCGGTTGAACCCTGAGTTCCAGTTCGACCTTAACTTCAATGCGTGAGATTGTCGTCAGGAGCCTCACCTCAACGGATCGCGTGAACCGCGATTGCTTGGTCACCGAATTCATGCAACAAGCGGGGACCACGACGAAAGTCACCCGCCGTTGCACCTACCACATCGAATCGCGCGTGACGCTGCCCTCAACCGATGACACGATTGACTGGGCGCACAGCCTGGATCCACTGCCCTCTCGACAAGTCTACGTCTCCAAAGATATCGATCCTGAGACAGGGGACGAGCAAGTCACTTACAAGGTCCTCGGCTATCTCTACGCGGTGATGGAGCGCGAAGTCCTCTGCATCGGCTTCCGCCACGTCCTCTCGATGTGCATCGAGTCGACAGAGACGTCGTGTGACGGTTAACAGTCGCATGAAGACATCTCTCGGGCGGTTGGCCGCGTGCATCGGCCTCTCGGCCGTCATCGTGGTGATCATCGTGGTGGCGCACCACGATCGGAAGCCTTCTCCTGTTCAACCACTCCAAGAGGCCGAACTCCCTCCTGAGGAATTCGGTGGTCCCACACCGTGGGAATCACCAACCCCCGGTCCAACGCCCTCGCCAAAACCCACTCAACGTCCGACTCAACGTCCGACCCCGAGTCCTCGCGGGTCGCCATCGCCATCTCCTATTCCGGTCATCGTTCCGAAAGCCTCGTTCCAATTGTATGTGCCGAACTACCTCAAGCGAGCTCTGCCTGGCGTGAACCTTGACGATCAGCCATCAGCGGTCTTCTCAGGACGGTCGCTGAAATTCAAGACCTCCGTTCCTTTTGCAAGCGACAAGATTCTACTAACGGATCGGACCTCCGGGAAACAAACCCCGCTGGAGGTCAAGAAGAAAACCCCCGATTCGTTCGTGGTCGATATCCCTGTCGACCAGCCGACCGGCTCCTGCGCCCTCTCGTTTACCCTTGGTGGAACCCCGCAGACCTTTCCCATCGAGATCCAGGGCTTGACCGAGGCGGAGACTGCTCTGCCGCCCGCAGAAAGTCGTATCGTAAGAAAATCAACGATACCTGGCAAGGCTGACCCGATTCGATTCCGAACAGAAATTCCCGGTGCGGATTACTGGGAAATGGTATTCGCCGGCCATCCCACCGATCCGATGACCTTGGTGCAGGCTTCTCGGGCTACCTCTCTCTATCGTTCGCAAGATGGGGGGCGGAGTTGGGTGCGCGTATTTTTCAACATCTTTGACGTGTTTTACGCCGGAGATCCGAAACTTGTGACGTTTGATGACGGGACGTTCCTGCTCAGCGGCGTTGCTTCAGGAAATGGATCTGGAGGTGTCGTCTACCGAGGAAACTGGCGCGGCGATCTCCAAGCCGTCCTCTTTCGAGAGCCATCGCATGGTCCAATCAACGTTGATCGGCCAGTCTTAGTCGGCTCAAGGGACGGCGCAGCAATTTACATCGTGGCCCTGAGAGGTCTTGCCGCTGTGAACAAAAGCGGTTTTTCCTACGAGTTCGACCTGTATCTCTCGAACGATGGCGCACGAACGTTCTCATCAACCACCTTACCGGGTTCAGTTCCTTTTCTTCGCTCTCTGGTCATCGGATCAGACGACACACTCTATGGAGCAGGTCTCCTCTTGGGGGAGGCCTCGCTCGTCCGTTTTCGATCCTTCGATCCCCTATCAATCGAATCTATCCCGTTGCCGGTCCAAGGAAGCCGGTGGCCTTCGCCGAGAGTCTCGACGAAGAGCAACCGAGCGTGGGAGTCCTACCAGGGTCCTGAGCTGGTAGCGGATACCAGCCCCACGAGTCCGCATTATGGGCGGCTGTATGTCATTTTTGCGATCGCCGAACAGGTCGTTGCCGATCCAGATTTCGAGCAAGGCAGATATGGGAAAAACCACGACGTCTTCGTCGTATACTCCGATAATCGAGGGGAGCGCTGGTCTGCACCCGTACGAGTGAATGACGATATCGGTCAAGGTGATCAGCTATTTCCCTCGCCACGTCTCGACGCGACCGGAACACTTCACATGGCGTGGCTCGACCATCGAGAGCATCCTGCTCAGCCACTGGTGGACGTCTACTACGCCTATTCGGTAGATGGTGGCGCCCACTTTTCTAAGAACCTGAAAGTCAGCAAGGAACCGATTGGTATTGGTAAAGGAGGCCGTGTCGTTGGTGACTATCTCGATATGATCATGCCATATTCGGATCGTGTCTACATTGCACATCCCTGCGGTTCGCTCGATGGCGTCACACCGAAAGCGGCATGTTTAGTTGAGTTGGCTGGCGTGACAAAAACGCCTCCTCTGACACTGACGTTGACTCCAAGCGGTCATCACGTGATTGAGGAAGGGAAGCTCCTGACGATAACGGTTGCGGCGTCCGATGGCGAGAAGAGCAAACCGACCCTGACGGCTCGGTTGGCGAACGGTTTTCCGGTCAACGCCATCGGGGCGACGTTGACCGACAACGGCAACGGCACAGGCACGTTCCAATGGGTTCCTGGATTTGACGTCGTCGCCGCGCCAGCCTCTCAAAAGGAAGTTCAGATCGTCCTTGAAGCATTTGCGGCTTCTGATCAGAAGGAACTCTTGGCGAGCCAGTTGGTCACGATCACCGTCAAGGACACCAAACCAATCACGAATCAGCCGCTTCCCATGACCATGAATACGGCGCGTCTGATAAGCCCAAAGACTGACGATCGGTTTACGGCACCGGCGACCATCACCTTGGAAACCGAAGTCAAGGTTCCGGAAACTATCACGATTGTGGGGGTCATCTACGTGGTAGACGGTACGCCGAAGGCTTTCGAGGTGGCCAAGCCCTACCGCTATAGTTGGACGAACGTGCCGGCCGGCACCTACAAGGTCAAAGCCCGTGCCGTCACCCCCGGCGGAACAACCATTGATACCACTGAGACAACCATCACCGTCCAGGACGCCCAGCCCAACCGTCCGCCCGACCCCACCCTCGCCATCATGACCCCCAACGGAGGAGAATCGTGGGTGGGAGGCGCGACTGTCACCTTGCGATGGCGCTATACCCAGTCGGTCACGGCTTCCGGCGACGTCGTCTCCCGTCCCACGACTTTGATGCTCCTGCCGGGGGAAAGCGCTGATCCGCATGGGACCATCCCCGTCACCGCCATCAGCCATCAGGCGGTGACGATCCTGGGCGACAACGAATACCGTTGGACGATCCCCGAATCATTGGCAACGGGGGCGCCGTATCGGTTGGTCGTGCATGTGCTTCTGGATCGGCCGCTCAATGGCAACCGGCTGCTCGAGGACGTCTCGGATCGATCGTTTACCATCCAGTCCGCCCCCCGCGCACCTCTCATCAAACCGATCCCCGATCAGACCGTGGCGGTCGGCGAGTCGAAGACATTCACATTGCGGGTGTCCGACCCCAATGGACCACCGCTCAACTTTGTCATCGCCACCCCCGGTGATCCGACGAAGGGGCTGCCCAAAGGGGTGGCGATCCGGCCGAATCCCGACAAGCCTGGGGAAGCCATACTCATGTGGCCGGTCACGGATCAACCCGGCGTCTATCCCGTGCGCATCATCGTGGACCCAGCGCGCTGGACGACCGCCCAGCGCTTCACCGTCACCGTCCAACCCGCCAACCCGTTACGAGATAAGAACCAACGACCCACGGTTCGGTTGACGAGTCCGACCTACGGCATGTCATTTCGCGCGCCTGCGACGATCACCCTGCGCGCCGAGGCCAGTGACGCCGACGGCACCGTGGCGTGGGTGCGATTGGACTGCGCCCGGGGCCGATATGGCACGACCGAGTGTTATCACGAGGATCGCGAGGCCCCGTACGAATATGTCTGGTCCAATGTCCCTGCCGGATCTTACACGATCCAGGCGTTCGCCTACGATGAGAAAGGGGCATGGTCGGCTTCGTCTGTGGAGATCACGGTCGCAGCGAACGCTGACGGTCAAGCTTCTCCACGAGCCCAACTGGACGTGAGTCTCGTCCCTCATCACGAGGATTCAGCCATCCGCGTGCACACCGTCACTCCCAATTCCCCTCAAACCCGATGGGACGTGACCATTGGGCCTAAAGGAGCCACGGAGGCAGAACGTCAGCTCGTGCTGCTGACGGACCCCAGTCGTGACACTCCTGGCGAGAGCACCCACCGGTATGCGACGCTCACGTCTCTGGGAGGGGGCGTCGGGGGCATTGAGCCTTCGACTGACTACGTCATCTGCATGCAGGAAGGCATGATTAAGGCGGCCACGTTTCTCTGCAACTCCATCACCACCCAAGCCAAACAACCGGCCCAGGCGATCGTGTTCGTGGATGAGAACTTGCGAGACGATCGAGAGCTGATGGGGTTGATTGATCAGTGGCGCGCCCTCGTGCACGCGAGATCTCCTGATATTCAGGTCAGTGACGTGATCCCCGTGTCGTCACGCACTCCCTCCTCGGACATCGGCACTCTCCTCACACGCGCCTACCAGACCTCGAGCCTTGGATACGCCGTGTTTATCGGGTGGGACTTCCCCCTCGTCTTGACACGTAATGGGGACCTCGATGTGGGGTGTTTATCGCTCGAGCCGTCACAACTCGGGGGCTGGTCGGGAGATCGTGGGTGCAGGAACGAAATCTCCACAGCGGTGATGAAACCTC
Organism: uncultured Planctomycetales bacterium; assembly: GCA_964624155.1. Lineage (GTDB taxonomy): Bacteria > Omnitrophota > Gorgyraeia > Aquiviventales > Aquiviventaceae > CAZUWM01. The sequence continues at coordinate 1,564 of CAZUWM010000027.1, read as the reverse complement.
CGGTTCCTGATGGGACCGAGGGACGGGTGCTCATGAAGCGGTATTTCCGACGGCTCATCGATTACTACCGCGGCACGCCTCCGTCTCACCAGAACATCTTGTACGTGAGTTTCATCGAAGAGCACAATCCCGCGTCGCTCATCGACTATTTCTCCAAGCTCCCGGTGCCGGCGAACCGAGTGAGGGCACCCGAGGATATCGACGAGCTCCAGGATGATCTGACTTCCTCTGAGCAAATCGATGTCGCCAATCGCCTCTACGCGGATCAACTCCGCAGCAAGCGCTACGATTTCGTGTTCCTCAACGCGCACGGATCACCTGCGTGGCATCAACCCGACGTGGATCGGGCATGGGTGCAAGGGGTCTCGCCAAAAGCCGCCACGATGATTGCCTTCAGTTGTTCGATCGGAGACTTTCGGCAACCAAATTACATCAGCGGCGCATATGTATTTGACGGAGAGGTCCTCTCGGTCATCGCCTCACCCGTCATAGTGGCGACGCTCTCGCCTGTCAGTGCCGACGGGACCGTTGAAAAAATTCCCGGTGATGGGGTGGTGCGACGGCTTCTTGGTGGCACGCATACCGTGGGACAGGCGGCTCAACTTGTAGAATTCCTCGTGATCGGCGATCCGTTCATCACGCTCGATGCTCCTCCGCCGGCGACCGCCAACCAGCCGCCCGAACCCAAACCCGCGGCGCCGAAGCCCCTCGTTGAGCCGCCCAAGCCTCCGGTGACCGACCAACCCGTGACCCCACCTCAACCGAACCTCCCCGCGGACAAACTCACGGCACCGGCTGCTCAATTGCCCGATACTTCCACCCCCCAGCGCAAGTCGAACGTCACTCCGGAGTCACGCCGTACGGATCTGCCCCTGAACACCGCCATCATTCGCCTGGTGAGTCCGACGGCGACCGACCGCTTCGTGGCCCCGGCGACCATTCCGTTGGAAACCGAGGTGATCGCTCCCGAGGGCAGGGCTATCCACAGCGTGTTCTATACGGTGGATGGCAAGAGTCTGGCCGTCGTGGAGACACCGCCCTACCGCTACAACTGGACCAGCGTGCCGGCGGGGACGTACAAGATCAAAGCCACTGCCGTCACCCCCGGCTTCGCGGTGATTGGCAGCGATGAGATGACGATTACCGTCGCACAGACCGCGGCTCAGTGGGCCACCTGTCAACCGGGACCTGCCAGCACAGCGCAGGTTCAACTGCGCGCGACGATCGTGGACACGGGCGTGCGGATTGATATCACGGGGCCTGCCGACACGGTGGCCTATGAGCTGTTGGTGGCCGATGCAGTGACAGGACCGTGGCAACCGGCGACAACAACCCCGATTCCGGCCGACAATGGACGAGCCAGTTGGGTGGATGTCGGGGCACCTGCCCCTCGATTTTACAGGGCGATCGCGAGCGGGATGACACCGGCCACCACGCCTTCGCAGCGACACCTCATCCGCCTGGCCGATGGCACCGTCGTCACCCGGTTGGTGGAATCCGATCCGGCGACGGGTCAGAAGACACGCGTGACGAGTTGCCGCGGAGATCTTGAAGCTGGCGGCAC
>CAZUWM010000026.1:6150-19641 GCA_964624155.1 uncultured Planctomycetales bacterium | reverse complement strand
CTTGGCCCAGACATAAAAGGTGCTCTTGGGAAGCGGCACGTCCCAGCCGATCCGCCGCAGTCCCCCCACAAACACATTGCGACGCTTGCGATACATCTCAACCGTCTGTCGCACACAATCCTGCGGGCCTAAGAGCGCTTTGATGGCCGCCCATTGCACGGCCCGAAAGATCCCAAAATCGACATAGCTTTTCGTCTTCGCCAGCGAGGCGAGGATATCACGATTCCCAACCGCAAATCCCAAGCGCCAGCCCGCCATGCAGTAGGACTTCGACAAGGTGTGAAATTCCACCGCGAGCTGTTTCGCTTCGGGGACCTGCAAGATGCTCGGGGCTGTCGCACCCTCGTAGAGGAAGTCCGAGTAGGCGAAGTCATGCACGACCATCAATCGACGTTGGGCCTGCGCCCAGTCGACCACGTCATGGAAAAACCGTGCATCCACGGTCGCGGTCGTCGGATTGTGCGGATAACTCAGAAACAGCATCTTCGACATCTTGAGGACTTCGCGGTTGATCGATTTGAGATTCGGGCGATAGCGCTCCTCTTCATGCGTCGGAATGCTGTAGAGGATCCCGCCGGCCATAATGACACCGTTCAAATGAACCGGATAGGCGGGATTGGGCACGAGCGCGATGTCATCATGATTAAGAAATGCCAGAGAGAGATGCGCGATGCCCTCTTTGGAACCAATCAACGGCAGGACTTCGGTTTTTGGATCGAGCGTCACGCGGAATTTCTTGAAGTACCACTCCGCGATGGCTTCCCGCAATCGTCGTTCTGCGTCCCCGTCCGACCGAGAATAGCGGTGGTTGGCCGTCAGCCGAGCCTGCCGACACAGTTCTTCAACGACATGCTGAGGCGTCGGCAGGTCCGGGTTGCCCATCCCCAAATCAATGACGTCCGTGCCCTTCGAGCGGGCTTGCGCCTTCAGATCGTCAAGGATCGTGAAGAGGTAGAGCGGCAATCGCTTGAGGCGATTCGCTTCCTGAAAGAGCCGACGCTCATTGCGTTTGGTCTCCAGGGCCTGGCGTTGGCGCAGGTGATGTTGGATGTGTCGAATCGATGGATGCATGACGTGGGATGAGCGCGTCATGCTAGTTTCCTTCTGATCTCCCGACCAGGGCATCGACCGCGTGATAGGAACTGCGGACAAATGGACCGGCTCTCACCCACTGAAACCCGGCGTGGTACGCGAGCGATTCATACACGGCAAATCGTTCAGGACTGAGATGCTCGACAACCGGCAGATGCTGCGGTGTTGGCCTGAGATATTGTCCGAGGGTCAGATGGGTGCACCCCACCGCGAGCAGCTCCTCGAACGTGCGTTGCATTTCCTCAACCTGTTCTCCGCAACCCAGCATGAGACTCGACTTGACAATGCGCGTTCCAGACAATTCTCGCGCCACCCGCAACGCGCCTAAGGAGCGTCGATAATCGGCTTGTGGCCGGAGAGCCGTGGAGAGTCGTTCCACCGTTTCGACATTGTGGGCAAAGACGTCCGGCTGTGCCGACATGACGCGGGTGATCAGTTCCACGCGGCCGTGGAAATCAGGCACTAAGACTTCCACCGTGATCCCCGGATTGGAGACGCGTACCGCCTCGATGACCCGCACAAACTGCCCCGCCCCTTCATCAGCGAGATCATCCCTGGCGACCGACGTGATGACGACGTGGACGAGCGCGAGTCGCTTGACGGCTTCAGCCACACGATCCGGCTCTGTGGCATCCACCGGTCGCGGGCGGCCGTGCGCAACGGCACAAAATCGACAACTGCGGGTACACCGGTCGCCCAGGATCATAAAGGTCACCTGTCGCTGTCCCCAGCATTCCTGCCAATTGGGACAGAGGGCCTCTTCACAGACCGTGGTGAGCGCCAGCTCCTGCAGCAGCGAACGCACCATCTGCCGCGTGCCGTCCGTGGAGAACCGCTGTTTGAGCCACTCCGGATATCCCATGTAACAGGTTCAACCTTCTAACTTTTTAATGATGGCGTCGGTCATCTCGCGCGTGCCGACAGCCGTGGGATCGTTGCGGGTCGGCTTCAGGTCATAGGTAACCGACCGGCCTTCGCGCAGCACCTCGCGCACTGCCGTCTCCAGCCGCTGGGCCGCCTCCCGTTCACCCAGGTGCTCCAACAACATCGCCCCGGAGAGGATCATGGCTGTGGGATTGACCTTATTCATACCCTGATATTTCGGTGCACTGCCATGAACGGCTTCAAACACCGCGGCCTGATCACCGATATTGGCACCGGGTGCCACCCCCAATCCTCCCACCAACCCTGCGCACAGATCCGACACGATATCGCCGTACAGATTGGGCAGCACCAAGACATCGAACTCGTGCGGGCGGAGGACCAACTGCATGCAGGTCGCATCCACAAGGCGATCCTCAAACGCCACCCGCCCTTCGTACGCCTTGGCGAGACGACGCGCGGTCTCCATGAACAATCCATCGGTGCATTTCATAATGTTCGCTTTGTGGACCGCGGTGACTTTCTTACGGCCATGGGTGAGCGCATAGGTAAACGCCGCTGTGATAATTCGTTCCGATGCAACCGCCGAAATCGGTTTAATGCTGATCGCCGCATCCTCTCGCAACGGCTCTTTGGTGTGGCGTTTCAGGTGTTGAATGACTGAGAGGGCCTGCGAAGATTGCGCGGCGAATTCGATCCCGGCATAGAGGTCTTCCGTATTCTCCCGTACGATGACCAGGTCGACGCGTTGAAACGGCGACGCGACGCCCTCGTACGACCGACACGGTCGGATACAGGCATAGAGGTCCAACTGTTTGCGCAACGCCACGTTGACGGATCGAAAACCCGTCCCGATGGGCGTGGTGATCGGACCCTTGATCGCCACGCGAGTCTCTCGAACTGCCTGAAGGGTCTCTTCCGGTAAGGGTGTCCCGTACCTCGCAACGGCGGTTTCCCCGGCAATACATTCGACCCAGGAAAACGCCACGCCCGTCGCTTCAAGACATCGTCGAGCGGCTCCCGCCACTTCAGGACCGATCCCGTCACCCGGAATCAACACCACTCGATGAGCTAATGAAGCCATTGTTCCAATCGCTGAAGGGTTTCGTCGATCGTCTCAAGGGATGCGGCAAAACTGAACCGCACGTGCGAAGCCGATCCGAACCCTTCGCCCGGCACCACGGCGACCAACGCTTCCTCCAACCATCGACGGGCAATCGTCTCAGCGGACGCACCCAGTCGACCGACATTGCACCAGGCATAAAATGCCCCATCCGGCATCATGCAGGACACTCCGGGGAGGCCATTCAACCCATTGACCAGCCGATCACGACGACGGTGGAACTCCACCACCATGCGCGCGACCCCAGCCTGATCGCCCGTGAGCGCGGCCAGAGCGGCATGTTGACTGATAGAGGTCGGATTTGACGTCGAGTGGCTTTGCAGTGCCGTCATCGCGTCAATCACGTGCTGAGGTCCTGCGGCGTAGCCGATGCGCCAACCGGTCATGGCGTACGTTTTCGACACGCCGTTGACCAGGATGACCCGCTCGATCGCCTGACGGTTTTCTTGGACAATCGAACGAACCTGTACCGGAGGAAAGACAATTTGGTCATAAATTTCATCGCTGATGACAAACACCTGACGTGCCAATGCCAGCTCTGACAAGGCCTTTAATCGTTGGGGTTCAATCACAGCGCCTGTGGGATTTGACGGGCTGTTCAGGATCATGACCTTTGTCCGTGGGGTGATCGCGGCATTCACGACGGAGAGATCCGGCTGAAACCGCTCCTCTTCCCGCGTTTCGATGACCGCGGGTTTCGCGCCAGCCAGACTCACCAATGGCAGATAGCTGACCCAATAGGGACTAAACACCAGGACTTCATCGCCAGGATCGCAGAGGGCTTGCAGAGCGTTGTACAGGGCTTGCTTCGCGCCGGTGCACACCATGACTTCGGCTGGAGCATACTTGAGGTCGAGCCGCCTGAGCAGATCACTGGCAATCGCTGAACGCAGCTCAAGGATTCCGGCCGCGGGCGTATATTTCGTGTGATTGCCTTGAATGGCATCGATGGCCGCGCGTTTGATGTGATCGGGTGTGGGGAAATCCGGTTCTCCCGCCGTGAAGTCAAGAACCGGTTTGCCCTCTTTCACCAACGCTTTGGCTTTGGCCGCGAGGGCGAGGGTGGGAGAGCTTTCGACGGTTCGCAGGCGATCAGCAAGGCGTTGTGGCATTCGGGAATCACGAGGCGGATTCCCCTTTCTTCCTTCGGAAGAACCCACGAATCCCCTCGAAGAACTTCTGAGGTTTCTTCGCCTTCGCCCCTGGAGGCGTTGACGAAGTCGGCGGGATGGAAGGCCGTGGAGACGGTTGGGTTTCACGTTGGGCCGAGGGGACTTCTGCAGGCAGTTGGGTCAGTTCCACCAACGCCTGAGGCGCTCCATCACCGGCTCGTGGATAGAGGTGGTTGATGCGGGCGTAGCCGCCACGAATGGTCTGAAAACGCGGCGAGATCTCAGCAAATAACCGCTTGACCAACGACCGATCTTGGAGGATGTCAAAGGCGGCTCGCCGGGCGTGGACGCTCCCTTCCTTGCCCCAAGTGATCAACCGGTCCACCACCCGTGACGTTTCCTTGGCCTTGGCAACCGTCGTCCGAATCCGACCATGTCGCAAGAGATTCTTCGCCATATTGGCGAGCATCGCCTTACGGTGCTCAGAGGGACGCGAGAGTCGACGACTATTCCGTGCGTGACGCATCAGCCCGAAGCCACCGTCTTCACTTGTTCAGGCAATTCCATCCCCAACGACAAGCCCATGCTTTTCAGCAGCTCGTCAATTTCCGCAAGGGACTTTTTCCCGAAGTTGCGATATTTCAACAACTCTTGTGGGCTCTTCTGCACCAGATCCACAATCGTGTGGATCTTGGCTTCTCGGAGGCAGTTGGCCGATCGGACGGAGAGTTCGAGCTCGGTAATCGGCGTTCGCAACTTCTCTAACAATTCGTCACTCACGGGTACGGCGCGTTCCTCATCTTCCGGCTCCTCAGGCAATGTGCCAAAATTGACGAAGAGATCCAGGTGTCGCTGTAAGATGTTCGAGGCGTAGAGCATGGCGTCTTTCGGCCCCATCGCCCCGTTCGTCCAGAACTCGAGGATGAGCCGATCATAGTCGGTGACTTGTCCCACGCGGGTGTCTTCTACGATGAAATTGACCCGTTTGACCGGCGAGAATGCTGCATCCAAGAGGATTCCGCCGATCGGCTGGTCTTCCTTGCGGTGCCGTTCAGCCGGGACATAGCCACGGCCGCGATTGACCTCCAGTTCCATGCGGAATTTCCCAGCTTTGGTGAGCGTGCAGAGGTGGAGGTCCGGGTTGATGATCTCGACCGTCTCATCAGTCACCAAATCCCCAGCCGTCACTTCGCCCTTCTTGTCCCGTTCCAGGATGAGGGTCTTGGGTTGCCGACTGTGCGACCGGAGGACGAGCTGCTTGATGTTCAGGATCAGCTGGGTGACATCCTCCAGGATTCCGGGAATGCTGCTGAACTCATGCAGCACTCCGTCGATCTTCAACGAGGTCACCGCCGCACCCTCGATCGACGAGATCAGCGTGCGCCGCAGACTGTTGCCGATCGTCACCCCAAACCCCCGTTCAAACGGTTCGGCGATGAATTTCCCATACGTCTCAGTCAGGGTCGACTCATCACAGACCAGCTTCTTCGGCATGGCAAAATCCCGCCATCGTGTTCCCATACGTCACCTCACTTCGTTCGGTGGTGAGTTACTTAGAGTACAGCTCAACAATGAGTTGTTCCTCGATCGGCAACCCCATGTCATCCTTCTGGGGCGGACGGACGACGAGTCCTTTCAACTGCTGGGGATCGACCTGAAGCCACGCCGGAACCAATCGATCTTTGGTGACTTCACGGTTGTGCTGAATCCGAGCGACCCATCCCTCTGAAGAGGGTGCGACCTGAACGACGTCGCCAACCCTGACTTCATACGACGGAATGTTGACGAAGCGACCATTGACAATCACGGCGCGATGGTGGACGATCTGCCGCCCCTCATTCCGCGACGTGGCAAATCCCATGCGAAACAACACGTTGTCAAGCCGACGCTCCAATTGTTCCAAGAGCATCTGACCGGTCACGCCTTTGGTTTTTTGGGCGATCTTGAAGTATCGTTTGAACTGCCGCTCCAAGACGCCGTAGAGGCGCTTGGCCTTTTGCTTCTCACGCAGCTGCACCCCGTAGTCGGACAACTTCACGCGGATTTGCCCATGCTGCCCTGGAGCATAAGCGCGCTTCTCGAGTGGGCACTTCGGGGTGTAGCACTTCAACCCTTTCAGGAAGAGTTTAATGCCTTCCCGGCGGCACAATCGACATGACGGTCCAATATATCGACCCATCAGACACGTCTGCGTTTCGGGGCGCGGCACCCGTTGTATGGGATAGGAGTGACGTCTTTGATGACGGTCACATTCAGTCCGGCCTGCTGCAGGGAGCGAATCGCAGATTCTCGCCCCTGTCCTGGGCCTTTCACCCATACCTCGACTTCTTTCACTCCCATCTCAAGGGCTTTCTTCGCCGCGTTGGAGGCGGCCACTTGGGCAGCATACGGCGTCGATTTTCTCGAGCCATGAAATCCGCTCGAACCCGATGTGCCCCAACAGAGGGCGTTGCCCTGACGATCGGTAATGGTGACGATCGTATTATTAAAGGTCGCCAGGATGTGCGCGATGCCCTGAGGTGATGTGGCTCGTCTCTTTGTCCGCGGTTTTCGTGGTGTCGATGTCGGCGCTGTCGCCATGCTTTCTCCTTAATGCCCGGAACACCACAGAGCGCTCTGTGACATCTGTGATGTCAAGGGAGTTATGTTTTCGCGGCGGCGGTCACGGGCGGTCTCGTCGTGACCGCCTTCTTCCGCACGCCGACCCGAGGACGCGGCCCTTTGCGTGATCGTGCATTCGTCCGCGTCCGCTGACCGCGAACCGGCAATCCCCGTTTGTGCCGAAGCCCTCGATAGCAGTCAATATCGACGAGACGCTTGATGTTCCCGGCAATCTCACGTCGGAGATCTCCTTCGACTTTATGTTGGGACTGAACCCGTTGGGCCAGTTTGGCGATTTCATCGTCGCTGAGGTCTTTCGCCCGTTTGTTCGGATCAACCTGCGTTTCTCGCAACAGTTCGTTCGCCCGTGACCGTCCGATGCCAAAGAGATGCGTCAAGGCAATCTCAATCCGTTTCTCCCGCGGCAGATCCACTCCGACAATCCTCGGCATGAGGTTATCCTTGTCGTTGTTTGTGCTTCGGATCGGTGCAGATGATGCGCACAATCCCTTTGCGCCGAATCAGTTTGCACTTGTTGCACACTCTCTTGACCGATGCTCGAACCTTCATCCCACGCCCTGCCTTGGGAGTTGAGTCAATATTTCAGGGCCGTTATCGGTGACGGCCACGGTGTGTTCAAAGTGGGCGGCGAGCGACCGATCCTTCGTGACCGCGGTCCAGCCGTCATTCAGCACCTCGACTTCCCAGCTGCCCATCGTCACCATCGGCTCGATGGCCAGCGCCATCCCCGGTTTGAGCCGAGGCCCTCGATGAGGTGGACCGTAGTTAGGAATTGCGGGGTCTTCGTGCATCGCCCGCCCAATCCCGTGTCCCACAAAATCTCTCACGACTGAAAAACCTTCTTGTTCAACCGTTTCCTGCACAGCAAACGAGAGATCGGAGAGCCGATTCGGCGGTGTGGCCATCGTAATGGCTCGATCCAACGAACGCTTCGTCACCTCAAGCAATCGGTTCGCTGCAGGTGAGAGCGAACCCGCCCCAACGGTGATCGCGGCATCCGCGAAGAAGCCGTCCACCTTCGCGCCCGCATCGATGCTGACCAGATCACCCGCTCGAATGACCCGCTCCCCCGGAATCCCGTGGACCACTTCCTCATTGACCGACACGCAAATCGTGGCGGGAAATCCTCGATAGCCCAAGAAGGCCGGTTCCGCGCCAGACGACCGCAGGAACTGCGCCGCCGCCTCATCGAGACGTTTGGTCTTCATCCCTGGAGCAACCCGGCACGCGAGATACGCGAGTAATTTCCCAACCACCTGACCCGCCTTGCGCATCCGCTCAATCTCTTCGTCCGTCTTCAATTCGATCATGGAGCCAACCTTCCCGTTGCATCAACCGCCGCACTCGTTGGAACACCTGCGCAACACCCCCGCTGCCATTCAGACGATAGAGCAGGTGACGTTGTTGATAGAACTCGAGCAATGGTCTCGCCTTGGCCCGATCAATCACCAGCCGTTTCGCGATCGTCTTGACCTGATCGTCTTTCCGGAGGATCAGGGCGCCGCCACACGCGTCACAGATGCCTGCCACTCTTGGACGCATGGTGCGTATGTGGTAGTTGCTCCCGCAACGGTTGCAGACCCGACGGCCGCTCAGTCGCGAGACCAACAGTGACGTTGGGCAATCCAGATAGACAGCCCCATCGAGGCCCAAGCCGCGGGCGATGAGGAACGCGTCTAATCCCTTCGCCTGGCCGACGGTTCGCGGAAACCCATCCAACACCAACCCCTTGGCCTTCCGCCGTCGAGCCAGTTGCCGTGTCATGACTCTGACGACGAGCTCATCAGGGACCAACCGCCCGGAACTGACGTAGCGGTTGACCGCCTTCCCCAACCTCGTACGACGACGAATCTCATTGCGAAAGAACGCTCCCGTCGAGACGTGCGAGAGTCCAAGTTCTTTTTCAAGGATCCCCGCCAAGGTCCCTTTGCCGGCTCCCGGCGGCCCCAACAACACCAGTCGTAAACCCACGGTTGCTCAAGGCTCAAGGCTCACGGCTCCCCCGTCCAAAGGCGGGGCAGCCTAGAGCCTTCAGCCGTGGTTAACGGCGGCTGCGGAGCCGGCCGTGTTTCATGAAGCCCTCGTAGTGGCGCATCAAGAGGTGCGACTCAATCTGTTTCATCGTATCGAGCGTCACCCCAACGACGATCAACAGACTGGTGCCTCCGAAGAAGCTCGCCACGCGAGGAGGAATTTTCATCCACGCCATCAAGACGTCAGGGAAGATCGCAATGACCGTCAGGTAGAGGGCGGCGACAAACGTGACCCGCGTCAGAATCCGATCGAGATGCTCGACCGTCGCTTGCCCAGGTCGGATGCCCGGGATAAAGGCCCCGACTTTCTTCATCTGCTCCGACGCATCGAGGAACTGGTGTGCGGTAATCGCCGTGCAGAAGTACGTGAAGAACATGATCAGGATGGCGTAGAGCAGGTTAAAGGCCAGCGAGGTCCTCGAGAACCAATCCGCAAGACCTTGGAGCTGCGGAACGAAGCCGGCAATCTGAATCGGAAAATACAACAGCGACACCGCGAAGATGATCGGCAGCACCCCGCCCGTGTTCACCTTGAGCGGTAAATACGTACTTTGGCCGGAGAACACCTTGCCGCCGACCACGCGCCGTGCATATTGGACGGGGACGCGCCGCTGACCCTGTTCGACGAAGATCACCACAAACACCACGAAGACGAAGACGGTCAACATGAAGACGACCGCAAGAGGAGCCAGGGGATTCTCGTTGAAGGCCCCAGGCCCCAGTCGCACCCCGAGATCTCGGACGGCCAGGGGAATGCGGCCGACGATCGAGGCCGTCATCAAGAGGCTCATCCCGTTGCCGATGCCACGCTCCGTAATCTGCTCGGCCAGCCACATGATCATGGCCATGCCCGAGGTCATGGTGAGAATCGTCAAGAGACGAAAGCCAAACCCTGGATACAACACGATCTGGGCTTGGAACTGAGCTGGAATGGCCTTCTCCAACAGCATGGCATACATGAACGAATTGATCACCGCAAGGAGGACGGTGGCATACCGAGAATATTGGTGGAGCTTACGATACCCTGCCGGCCCTTCCTTGCGAAGCCGCTCCAACGAGGGAATCGCCGTCGCCAACAGCGTCTCGACGATGATCGTGGCACTGATGTACGGCATGATCCCCAGCGCAAAGACCGTCGCGTGGGAAAGCGCGCCCCCGGTGAACATGTCCAACAAATTCAACAGGCCCCCACCGGTGGCTTGAGCCAGATCATCAAAGATCCGCCCCAACTCTTTGCCGTTAATCCCAGGCGTGGGAATAAAGATCCCCACTTCATAGATCGCCAGCATCCCAAGCGTGAACAGGATCCGCTTGCGCAGCTCGGGGATCTTCCAGGCATTGGCTAAGGCACTCAGCAATCGAAACATCTTCTCTCTGCTAGGTGATTGGGGCCTCGGGGGATCGGGTTACCTGGTCCCCGGATACCCTGATCTCCTGATTCCCTAACTGGATCAATTCAACGCTCCCGCCGGCCTGCGCGACCTTGGCCTTGGCCGATTCACTGGTCCGATGTACCACAATCGTCAGTCGCTTGGAGAGCGTCCCATCGCCCAGAAGCTTCACCTGAGAGGACACGTTCTTAAGCAGCCCGGTCTCCTCGAGCAGTTGTGGGGTCACCCGTGTCCCATCAGCAAATCGATTGAGTTGCTCAACGTTGAGATGGGCCTCCCTCGGTTCTCGACCTGTGGCCTTCCGACGAAATCCTCGCTTGGGAATCTGCCGAATCAAGGGCGTGCGCCCGCCTTCAAAACCTGGTCGCTTGCCCGATCCGGTTCGGGCCCGTTGGCCTTTCTGTCCTCGCGTCGCCGTCTTGCCATGACCCGATCCAATTCCCCGACCAACGCGCTTACGTCGCTTGAAGGCCCCGGGGACTCGTGGGAGCGAGGTCACGTTCATGTCTGATCACCATCGAGGACAAGCCTGCGCCGCTGTTGGAAGGCGTCGTACGTCTGCAGTGTCAGCAATCCTCTCAACGTCGCTTTGGCCAGATTGACCGCATTGGTGGAACCGAGACTTTTCGTGAGAATATCTCGAATGCCGACGGCCTCGCAGACGGCGCGCACCGCTCCTCCGGCGATGAGACCGGTCCCTGGACTGGCCGGTTTGAGCAAGACCTTCGAGGCATCGAACTCACCAACCGCATCATGCGGGATCGTTCCCCCCTTCAGCGAAACGCTCATCATCGCTCGCTGCGCCTTGAAAAAACTCTTGCGGATGGCATCCGACGCTTCGTGGGCTTTCTCGAGGGCAATACCCACACGACCCTGCCCGTCACCCACCACGGTCAGCGCCCCGAACGACAGCCGCTTGCCCCCCTTGTGGACCTTGGCCACGCGGTTGATGCTGATCAGCTTTTCAATAGTATTCTTGGAAGATCCGGTGGAATGTCTCCGATCCATCCTCTCCATCCTAAAACTCCAACCCGGCTTGACGGGCGGAGTCCGCAAACGCTTTCACGCGCCCGTGGTAGTGGTAGCCGCCGCGATCAAAGACGACACGCCTGATCCCGCGTTTCAGGGCCTCCGTCGCCAGCGCCTGACCCAGTCGCTGGGCGGCTTCGATCGTCCCCCCTGCGCGGGACTCCTTGCGAAAGACCTCCGAACGGGTGGAGCACCCGACAATGGTCTTTCCCTCAAAGTCGTTCACCAGCTGAACCATGAGGTGCTTATGGCTGCGGAAGATGGACAACCGCGGTCGCTCTGGAAAGCCGGCGACCCGTCTCCGAATCCGTCGATGGCGTCGTTGACGACCAATCGCTCGATCCATTATTTCGCCGTGGCGCCTCCCTTGGCGCCCGTCGCCGCCTTCCCGGCTTTGCGTCGAATGACTTCTCCCACGTAACGAATCCCTTTCCCTTTGTAGGGTTCCGCCGTGGCCACTGTTCGGATATTCGCGGCGATCTGCCCCACGAGCGCCCTGTCGACCCCCTTGACGACCACGGTCGTGGGTTTTGGAGTCTCCACGGTGATCCCCGACGGCACGTCGATCGTCACCGGGTGCGAAAACCCCACGTAGAGACTCAGTTGCTTGCTTTGCGCTTGGGCGCGGTAACCGACCCCGCTGATTTCCAGCTCCTTGACGAAGCCGTCCGTCAACCCCTTGACGGCGTTGGCGGCCAGCGCTCGATACAACCCGTGAAGCGCCCGGGTGGTTTTAAGGTCATTCGCCCGCTGAATCTCCAGCGTGCTATTCTTGACGGTCACTGACAACTCAGGGGGCAAGATCAGCGACAAGTTCCCTTTGGAACCGTCGAATGCGACCGACGATCCGCTCACGGTGACGTTCACACCTGAAGGAATGGGAATAGGCGCTCGTCCAATCCGACTCATTTAATGGTTACCAGACATGGCACAACACTTCTCCGCCGAGGCGCTGGCGGCGCGCCTGGTGATCGGTCATCAATCCCTTCGAGGTGCTGATGACCGCCCGACCGAGGCCCCGGAGCACCCGCGGGAGTTGATCCGCCCCCGTATACCGACGGTGACCTGGTTTCGAGATCTGGGCGATCTGCACAATGGCCGGGGTCTTCTCCGGTCCATATTTCAAGTAGACTCGAAGCTGCTGGTGGGGCGGTTGACCCACCGGCTTGAAATTCCGAATGAAGCCCTCTTCCCTCAAGACCACCAAGAGCCGTTGGATCATCTTCGACGCCGACACATCCACGCTCGGATGCCGCGCGCTCGAGGCGTTTCGGACCTTCGTCAAGGTATTGGCAATGGGATCGACCGCACTCATGGTTCGACTCGCGTTCGCTCGCTCACCATGATTACCAGCTGGCTTTGGTCACGCCGGGAATGGCGCCGCGCCATGCTTGCTCGCGGAAGCACATCCGGCACAGTCCAAACCGTCGGTAATATCCCCGCCGACGACCACATCGCGAACAACGGTTGACGGTCCGCGTGGAGAACTTCGGAGGCCGCTTGGCTCGTTCAATCCATGAGGTTTTTGCCATTATTTTCCCTTCTCAAACGGCAGTCCGTACGCTTCCAAGAGGGCCCGCCCTTCCTGGGCGGTGGGCGCCGTCGTGACAAACGTCACGTCCATCCCGATCGTGTAATGCACATCGTCCAGTTGCAGCTCAGGGAAAATCGTCTTGTCCTGGATCCCGAAACTGTAGTTCCCGCCCTGATCGAATCCCTTGAGGGAGAGGCCTCGGAAATCCCGAACCCGTGGGAGGACCATCACGGTGAGCCGTTCCAGGAATTCATGCATCCGATGTCGTCGCAAGCTCACCTTGCACCCCACCGGATCGCCTTCCTTGATCTTGAAATTCGAAATGGCTTTCTTCGCCCGGGTGATGATCGGCCGCTGCCCGGTGATCAGGGCGACATCGCGTTGCGCCTCTTCCAAGACCTTGGCGTCATGCGCCGCCTCCCCGCAGCCGACATTGATGACGATCTTCGTCAGCCGAGGGACCGCCAATCGGTTGGCATACCCGAAACGTTTTTGCAGCATCGAGACAATCTCTTTGGCGTAGAGCTGCGCCAACCGTGGAACCACAGAGGGCACAGAAGAGTTCTCTGTGTGCTCTGTGGTGTGGTCTCTGTGTCTCTGTGTCATCTGTGTTGAGCTAGTTCTCTGTGTGCTCTGTGGTGTGGTCTCTGTGTCTCTGTGTCATCTGTGTTGA
>CAZUWM010000026.1:0-6050 GCA_964624155.1 uncultured Planctomycetales bacterium | reverse complement strand
GCTAGTGGTTCGACCCCGTTGATTTGATGAGTGGCTCACCACTCGTGTCGAAGCGCTAGCCGATCACCTCACGGCATTGCTGGCAGACACGGCGTTTTTCATTCCCTTCCACCCGGAATCTGACCCGCGTGGATTTGCCGCAGCGAGGACAGACCAAGGCTAAGTTACCGAGGGGCATGGGAGCCTCTCGACGGATCAATCCGCTTTGCTGTTCCGTCCGCGTACGCCGTTCGAAGCACGTCACCAAGTTCAATTGTTCCACCAAGGCGGTTTCATCATCCGGCATCACGCGGAGGATCTTCCCCCGCTTGCCTCGATCCTTCCCGCTCAACACCGCCACCGTGTCGCCTTTTCGCAATCGCGCCATCCCTTAGACGACCTCAGGAGCCAATGACACAATCTTCATGAATTGCCGGTCGCGCAATTCCCTGGCGACCGGACCAAAGACCCGCGTGCCTCGTGGGTTGCCTTGGTTGTCGATCAGCACAATCGCATTGGAGTCAAACTTGAGCCACGTCCCGTCAGGGCGACGCAGGGGAGCTTTCGTCCGCACGATCACCCCGCGGATCAATTCCCCTTTTTTGACCATTGCCTCCGGATCGGCTTCTCGGACATTCGCCGTAATGACATCTCCGACCGTGGCGGTCAGCTTGCTCGATCGACCGATGACGCCGATGCATGAAACCTTCTTCACGCCCGTGTTATCGGCGACGGCGAGCTGGGTTCGCATCATGATCATCCCGCCACCTCTTGTCCAACCGGTTCCGGGGCTTGCGAGCCCCGTCGGAGAATCTGCACCAAGCGCCATCGCTTGTCCTTCGACAACGGCCGCGTTTCCATGATCTTGACGTCGTCGCCGATCTTGGCGCTGTTCGTCTCGTCATGGACCTTGAAGTTCGTTGCGCGGCGCACGACCCGTTGATACCTCGGATGTTGCACGAGTCGGTCGACGCGAACCACGATGGTCTTCTGCATGCGGTTGCTGATGACCGTGCCGAGCCGAACCTTTCGCGAGCCCCTGATGGGGACCGAGACGGTGGGAATCGTTTCGTTCATGGTTCGACTCGTTGAATGGTGAGCGCCCTGGCAATGTCTCGGCGCAGTTGACGAATCCGATGCGGCTGCTCGGGGTTTCCGCGGGATGCCTTCAAGCGCACATCACGCAACTCCTGGCGCCACTGGGTCAGCCGCTGCGCCAGCTCTGGAATTGGTAAAGATCGCAATTCGTTCAATGAGGCCATCAGTTACGGAGCTCCCTGGGCGACGTAACTGATCTGGCCGAATTGAACCCCGCACCCAGCACAACTAACGTTGGCTGGCTGATCAATCTTTCAAAGTGCTTCAACTGTGTTACCCTCCTCTGACCATTCGCTATCCTTTTGGCTGGGTGCGGGGTCACGTTCGACCAACAGACTTACGTTCGCTACACTCCGTAAGCCTGGGTCTCACGTGACACGAAGCGTGTCCGCGTCGGCAGCTTGTACGACGCCAGGCGTAAGGCCTCCTTGGCCAATGCCTCCGGCACGCCGTCGACTTCCAAGAGGATGCGTCCGCGCTTCACCACGGCCACCCAGTGATCCACGATCCCCTTGCCGGCTCCCATGGTCTTTTCTTGACCATGAGTCGTCACCGGCTTGTCAGGAAAAATGCGCAGCCACAGCTTTCCTCCACCGAGGGCGCGGGTAATAGCCACACGAGCCGACTCGATCTGGGAGGCTTTGACCCACACGTTCTCCAAAGCGCGCAGCCCAAACTCCCCAAATGCCAAGGTCGCCCCGCCTTTGGCCACGCCTCGTCGCTTGCCCCGGTGGGCCTTGCGATATTTGACTCGTTTCGGAAACAGGAGTCCCATGATGTGACCGTTAAGACCGTAGGCTCATCTCTCTCTGAGGCTTCAAGGGAACAATGTCGCCTCGGTACACCCACACCTTCACACCAATACATCCGGCCGTCGTATGGGCCGTCGCTTCCCCATAATCAATGTCCGAGCGAAACGTCCCCAGCGGGACCTTGCCGGCTCGGTAGGTCTCCTGGCGCTTCATCTCTGAGCCCCCCAGCCGACCCGCGCAGATCACCTTGATGCCTTTGGCGCCCGCTTCCTCCGCCTGCTGCATGGCCCGCTTCATCGCCCGTCGGTGGCCGATGCGCTTCTGCAATTGAAAGGCGATCGACTCGGCAATGAGTTGAGCCTCCACCGACGGATTCGCGATCTCAATGTAATCCATTTTGAGCTGTTTCTGGGCCCCGATGATCTGCTGCACCGCCTCCTGGAGGCGTTGGATGTTTTCTCCTCGCCGGCCGATCAGTACCCCCGGACGGGCCGTATGAATGGCGACCCGCACGCGGTCCGGCGAGCGCTCAATCTCCACGCGGGAGACCGCCGCAGAAGCCAACTCGTTGTGTAAGAGGTCGCGGAGGGCCAGATCTTCCGCGATGTACGCTCGGAACTGTCGTTTTGAGGGCGCGAACCACCGCGAGCTCCACGTCCGATGCAAGCCGATTCGCAGACAAATCGGATTAACCTTTTGACCCATTTTTCCTCGCTCGATCCAGTTCAACGGTGATGTGTGCCGTGCGTTTTCGGATCGTCACGGCACGACCGAATGCCGCGGCGCGAAAGCGTTTCCAAGACGGCCCGCCGTCAGCGACCAGGCGCGTAATGACCACCTGCTCCTCACCCAAGGTGGCATCGGCCTGTCGCGCGTTCGCAAAGGCGGAGGTGATGGCTTTCGCGAGCGGTTTGCACGCTCGACGGTTCGTGGCACGCAAGAAGCTCAAGGCCTGCGCGACGCTGCGCCCACGAATCGGACCCATGACATAGCGCGCTTTTCTGGGTGACATCCGTACGTATTTAATCACTGCTCTGGCTAACATGGTTTCGTTCCCGTATTTATTTACCGATGCCGGTGGGACTGGCTTCTGCCGCTTTCTTGACCCCCCCATGCTTCTTGAAGATTCTCGTCGGCGCGAATTCACCCAGTTTGTGTCCGACCATCGATTCCGTCACATGCACCGACGCAAAGGCCTTGCCGTTATGGACAAGAAACGCGAACCCCACAAAATCCGGCGTGACGGTCGAGCGTCTTGACCACGTCTTGATTGGCTTGCGATCATTCGATTGACGGGCGACCTGGAGCTTCTCCAGCAGATGATCATCCACAAACGGTCCCTTTTCCGTTGATCTGCCCATGCTCATGTGCTCCGTCGTTTCACGATGAGTCGGTCTGAGTGCTTGCCCGGCGTGCGGGTCTTCTTGCCTTTGGTGTGCCATCCCCACGGAGACACGGGATGGGGGTTGCCCTGACCGGATTTCCCTTCGCCGCCCCCATGCGGGTGATCGACCGGGTTCATGGCGACGCCGCGGACATGAGGACGTCGACCCAGCCAGCGAGAGCGCCCGGCTTTTCCGATCGAAATCGAGGCATGGTCGATATTGCCGAGTTGTCCGATCGTCGCCCAACAATCCAATGCAACCAGTCGCACTTCTCCGGATGGGAGTTTCACGTGGGCAAAATCCCCCTCTTTCGCTTGAATGATGGCGGCGGTTCCCGCTGAGCGCACCATCTGCGCCCCGCGGTTCTTGGCCAACTCAAGGTTATGGATCGCAACACCGGGGGGGATATTGCGCAGCGGCATCGCGTTGCCCACCCGCACTTCCGCCTCCGGCCCCGCCGCGATCTCCTCGCCGACTCGCAAGCCTTCAGGCCATAAGATGTACCGCCGCTCCCCATCCGGGTAGCGGAGCAACGAGATCCGTGCGGAGCGGTTCGGATCGTATTCAACCGTTTGGACCGTCGCCTTCATCCCGGCTTTGTCCCGTCGATAGAAATCGATCTTGCGGTAAAGGCGCTTATGGCCGCCACCCCGACACCGGCTTGTGAGATGCCCGTAGGCATCGCGTCCACCCGTCCGCCTCAATGGGGTGAGCAGCGATTTTTGAGGCCGGTCGGTGGTGAGCTCGCTCCCGTCTCCCACGGAGTGCCAGCGCCGTGTCGGTGTCGTTGGTCGGTATTGTTTAATCGCCATCTGTCATGTCAGTTCAATTGTTTGGCCTTTCGCGACCGTCACAATCGCTTTCTTCCAATCCGGACGTCGGCCGACTTGGCGGTTCAACCGACGCCACTTTCCAGGCATGGTCAGGGTGTTGACCTGTTCGACTTTCACCTTGAACAGCTCTTCGGTCGCCTGTTTGATCTGCAACTTGTTCGCGTGCCGAGCCACCTGTAAGACGTACTGGTTCACCTTCGCGAGCCGCGTCCCCTTCTCGGTCTGCTTCACACCGCGAATGATCTGCGTCAACTCAGTCATGCTTCTCCGCGGGTTCAGTTTGTCCATTCCGACTTCGGCCTAGTCGTTGCGTCACGCGTTGCCACGCTGATTTGGTGATGAGCACCTTCTGGGCGTTCAACACGTCAAACGCGTTGAGATCATCCGCCCGTCGAAGGTCAAACGCCCGAAGATTGCGCAGGGATTTCACGATGGGCTCGGCGAATTCATCCAACACGATGACCGAAGCGCGTTCGACGCCAAACGTCCGGGCGAGATGGGCGAACGGCTTGGTCTTCGGCGCCGTCGCGTGAAGATGATCGACGACGACCAATTCGTGATCCTGGAACTTGCCCTTCAGGCTTTCCACCAAGGCACGCCGTCGGATCGCCTTCGGCAGGTGATACGAAAAATCTCGAGGATGCGGTCCAAAGACCACCCCACCATGACGCCAGAGGGGCGACCGAATCGATCCGGCGCGGGCACGCCCCGTGTGCTTCTGCTTCCACGGCTTCTTCCCACCCCCGGAGACATCCCCCCGCGTTTTCGTGGAGGCAGTGCCAACTCGCTGGTTGGAGCGATACATCTGGACCGCCTGGGCGAGCAGCCGCAGATTCACCGGCCCCTCCCACCACGACTCCGCGAGCGTCAGGGTCTCCACCATCTTGCCGTTCAGATCCACCACGTTGAGTTCCATTCTTTATTTTTTCTTGGCGGGCTTCTTGGCCGTCTTCTCTTCTTCCTCTTCCTCAACGACCTGCGCCATGCCTTTGGCGGCAACGATGGTTCCTGGACGCTTGACGGATCTCTTCACGGTCACCAGCCGTTGTTCAGGGCCTGGCACCGCGCCTTCAACCACGAGCAGATTCGCTTCCATATCAATTTTCATAATGCGCAGGTTCTGAACGGTCACCCGTGCGTTGCCCATGTGTCCGGGCAGATGGTGACCGCGGACGACGCGGCCGGGAAAGGTCGTCGAGCCGATCGATCCTGGCGCTCGATGCGACGTGGAACCGTGTGTGGCCGGCCCGCCTTTCCAGTGCCAGCGCTTGACGCCGCCCTGGAATCCCTTGCCAATCGAGGTGCCGGTCACATCGATCAGTTCGCCCTCTTGAAAGAGACCCACCGTCAGCTGCTGACCGATGGCATACGGCTCCTCTTGAGCCGCCCGGAATTCTCTCAGATATCGAAAGGCGCCGGTGTTGGCTTTCTTGAAGTGGCCCTGCATGGGCTTGTTCACCCGTTTGCTGTCGATCGATTCAAACCCGACTTGAATCGAACGCGCCCCGCCGTTCTTGGGCTCCTTGACTTGTGTCACGGTGCACGGGCCGGCTTGCAGCACGGTCACCGCCACGGCTCGACCATGCTCATTAAAGAGCTGCGTCATGCCCACTTTTTTCGCCAGCAATCCAACTTGAGCCATATTATTTGAGTTCAACGTAGACGCCGGAGGGCAGGTTCAGCTTCCGAAGCGCATCAACGGTTTTTGAGGTGGGCTCAAAAATATCGATGAGTCGCTTATGGGTGATGATCTGAAACTGCTCACGCGACTTTTTGTCGATCACCGGGGAGCGCAGCACCGTGTAGAGCTCCCGCTTGGTCGGCAAAGGGACCGGGCCGGTGATCTTCGCGCCGGTCCGTTTGGCGGTTTCCACAATCTCTGCTGCCGATTGATCCAACAGCCGGTGATCGTACGCTTTCAACCTGATGCGAATCTTCGGTTTGTCTACCATCTTGAGCCAATGCGGAATTCGGAATGGGGAATTCGGAATACCCACAAAAAA
>CAZUWM010000025.1:17478-19734 GCA_964624155.1 uncultured Planctomycetales bacterium | reverse complement strand
GAATCCCCTCCAGTGCGTATTACGGCATTCAAACCCTCCGCGCGGTTGAGAATTTCCCGATCAGCGGTCTGCGTCTCCACGGCGAGATGGTGCGGGCCATGGTGCTGATCAAGAAAGCGGCGGCTTTCGCGAATGCGGCCGTCGGCGCGCTGCCGCGCCGCCACGCCTCCGCCATCGCGCGGGCGTGCGATGAGGTCTTGAAGGGGCGGTTCGACAATCAGTTCGTCGTCGATGTCTACCAGGCGGGCGCCGGCACCTCGTTCAACATGAACACGAACGAAGTCATTGCGAACCGCGCCAACGAATTGTTGGGGGCCCGTCGAGGAACCTATCGGTACATCCATCCCAATGACCACGTCAATATGGCGCAGTCCACGAATGATACCTTTCCGACAGCGATTCGGCTCGCCGCGTTGATGAAACGGCCGGCCTTGGTGGCGGCCATGAACGAGTTGGAGCGCGCCCTGGAGCGCAAAGGGCGCCAATTCGACGGGGTGGTGAAGTCCGGGCGGACGCACCTGCAGGATGCGGTGCCGGTTCGGCTCGGACGGGAGTTTCGCGCGTATGCCCTGGCGGTGCACAAAGCCCGTGAGCAGGTCGAGCACTCGGCTCACGCCCTCCTGGAGGTGAACCTGGGCGGCACGGCGGTGGGGACGGGAATGAACACCCATCCACGCTACCGAGGGTTGGTCATTCGGGCGCTCCGCCGAGGGTTGCGCGTGCCGGTTCGGCCTGCGAGGGATTTGATGGAGCGGATGCAGAGCGCGGCGGATTTCGCGCGCCTCTCAGGGGAGTTGCGGGCCTATGCCTTGGAGTTGATTCGCCTCGCGAATGATCTCCGGCTGATGAGCTCAGGCCCCAATACCGGCTTCGGCGAGATTAACCTACCGGCTATTCAGCCTGGTTCATCCATCATGCCGGGGAAGGTGAATCCGGTCGTCGCTGAGATGGTCGACATGGTGGGATTTCAAGTGTTGGGTCATGACGCCACGGTGGCCTACGCGGCGCAAGCCGGGCAGCTCGAGCTCAATGTGATGATGCCGGTGATGGCCTACAACCTCCTCCAATCCATCGCTCTGCTGACGACCTCCAGCCGCGTGTTGGCGACGCGGTGCATCAACGGTATTACTGCCAATCGAGCACGATGTGAAGAATACGCCAGGCGGAGTCTCGCCTTGGTGACCGCGCTCTCTCCTCATATCGGCTATCTGAACGCTGCGAACGTTGCCAAGGATTCGCTGGCATCTGGACAACCTCTTCACGAGCTGGTCGTCGCTCGTGGATTGCTCAGCCCGACTTCCGCCCGGCGCCTCTTGGACCCCTATCGCCTCAGCCGATAACTATCGCTGTGCGAGTGTTCTCTGATACAATTAATCCTTCGCACCGCGACACGGATGCGCCCGTAGCTCAATTGGATAGAGCGCTTGGCTTCGAACCAAGAGGTAGCGGGTTCAAATCCTGCCGGGCGCGTGTTTTCGGGGTCGAACCAAGAGGTAGCCCCGCCAACGGCGGGGCCGGGCGCGCTCTCAAATGTTCAATGTGGAAGGCGTCATGCGTAACGTAGAATCCCCGCTTCCGTTTTCCCGTTACACCTTACGCATTGAACGTTTCACATTGTTTTACGGGCCGCTAGCTCAATTGGCAGAGCAGGGGACTCTTAATCCCAAGGTTGATGGTTCGATTCCATCGCGGCCCATCGTTTTCAGTGTCGATGGACTGTGGCTAACACGACACCGAGCAACGCCATGCGTTGCGGGTGTATCCCTCGGCCAGAGGGTAATTGGGCATGTGGCGAAACGGCAGACGCGTCCCGCCAGAGGCAAGCAAGGGCGAGTGACGGAATGGCAGACGTGACAGCCTTAGGAGCTGTTGGGGAAACCCGTAGAGGTTCAAATCCTCTCTCGCCCAGTGTGAACTGAGTGCAGGGCGGGATGGGGAAACCCGTGCCCCGCCAAGGCGGGGTCCATGCCCACGGCGATGGCGGATTGAAGAGGAACAGTTGTGCGGGAGTAGCTCAGTGGTAGAGCGTCACGTTGCCAACGTGGATGTCGTCCCGACAGAGGCCAGCCAGAATTGCGGGTGTAGCTCAGTGGTAGAGCGTCACGTTGCCAACGTGGATGTCGTGGGTTCAAATCCCATCACCCGCTCCAGATTTCTAGCCTCTGTCGGGATCTCCCGCTCGGAATCGTCCATTGGCGGGGTCACCCGCTCCAGATTTCTAGCCTCTGTCGGGATCTCCCGCTCCACATGACGCCG
>CAZUWM010000025.1:7938-17378 GCA_964624155.1 uncultured Planctomycetales bacterium | reverse complement strand
TCACCCGCTCCAGATTTCTAGCCTCTGTCGGGATCTCCCGCTCCACATGACGCCGCCATTTACGGAGCGTAGCAAACGTAAATGGCGTGGCGGAATGTGCCCCCACGGCTTCGCTTTGCGAAGCAAAGCGGTGGGGGTCAATTCGGATAGACAAGTTACGTCGCCCTTGGGGGCTCCCTAACTTGTGTCCTCATTGAAGGAGTCGCGATGCAGATGCTTGATTTTCTTCAGGAAGGCGCGGTGACGTGTTCCCTCAAGGGCCAAACCAAAGACGAGGTGATTCGCGAACTGGTCCAGTTGCTCGTGAAAGCCGGTGCCGTGAAGGAACGGGATGTGTCGAAGTTGGTTCAGATCTTGCTTGACCGAGAGGCGCTGGGCTCAACCGGCATCGGCCAAGGGGTGGCCATCCCCCACGGAAAATCGTCATGCGTGAGTCGACTCGTTGGAGCCGTGGGGGTTTCCAAAACCGGACTCAATTTCGATTCCCTCGATGGCGAGTTGGCTCAGATCTTCTTCCTCCTCGTCGCGCCGGAAGATTCCGCCGGACCCCATCTCAAAGCGCTCGCCCGGATTTCCCGCCTCCTCAAAGAAAAACATTTCCGTGACGGCGTGGTGGCGGCGAAGGACGAGAAAGCCCTCTTGAAAATTATTCGTGAAGAGGAGCAGCGCCGCCAGTAACCCAGATCGCACAGATGAAAGAAGAGAACACCACAGAGAACACAGATTAAGCCATGAGATTCTTGAAGTGGTTGTATCCCGGCATGAAGGTGAAGCGATGGCTCTTGTTGGCCGTCGCGGGGATCTTGTTGTTTGGCATGGGCTCCGCCTTGTTTACGACCCCTCAGCCGGAACTGCTCACGCGTCTCATCAGCCTCTTGATCCTTGCCGCAGGGCTTGGGGCCATGATTACCGGTGTCGTCGTGACGGTCCGCTCGCTCTTGGACGTCGTGATCCCCGATTCGCAGAAAGAGTTGGTGGATGTGGTCTTCGAGCGCCGGCACCTGGAACGGGGACCGAAGATCGTCGTCATCGGAGGCGGAACCGGACTCTCAACGCTCCTTCAAGGTCTCAAATCCTACACGAGCAAGATTACGGCGATTGTGACGGTGGCCGATGACGGTGGCAGCTCCGGTCGACTGCGGGAAGAGTTCGGCGTGCTGCCGCCGGGGGATATCCGCAACTGCCTGGTCGCCTTGGCCGAAGCCGGACCGCTGATGCAGCGGTTGTTTCAATATCGCTTTTCCGGTGAGTCGGTCCTGCGGGGCCATAACTTCGGCAACCTCTTCATTACGGCGATGACCCAGATTACGGGGGATTTCGAGCGGGCCATTCAAGCCTCCAGTCGGGTGCTGGCGATTCGTGGGCGGGTGATCCCCTCGACCTGCATGAAGGTGCGTCTCGTGGCCGAACACGAGGATGGAACCCTGACGGTGGGGGAATCCAAAATCTCCGAGTATCCGGTCTTGATCCGCCGCGTGTATCTCGAACCGGCCGACGTGGCTCCGACCCAGGAAGCGCTCCGCGCAATTCGAGAGGCCGAGGTGATTGTCTTGGGGCCTGGGTCCCTGTACACCAGCATCATCCCGAACCTCTTGGTGGAGGGGATCATCGAGGCGATCGTGGAATCGAAAGCCTTAAAGATCCACGTGTGCAATGTCATGACGCAGTTTCGGGAGACGGCGGGGTTTAAAGCCAGCGACCATGTCCGTGCCTTAGTGGCTCACACCAACCCCGGGGTGCTCCAAGTCTGCATTGTGAACACCCGAGCGGTTCCCGACGCGCTGCTCGAACGCTACCGCCAAGAACACGCCGAGCCGGTGGTGCCGGACGTCGAGACCGTTCGGAAACTCGGCTATCAAGTGGTCGCTGATGAAGTGATCAGCGTGCAGGACTACGTGCGTCACGATTCGGACAAGCTCGCTCGGTTGATCATCAGCCTGTCGACCGGCGCTCGTCGTGCGCCTGGCTCTCCGAAACCCGACCCCGCCAAACAAACCCAGGTTGTGGCGTGGGGCGGGGTGTCGCCCCACGCGAAGCGCGGTACAGCAGAAGCCGCGGCTTTGTCTGTGGGGCTCCACGGCCGATCAGCGACGGACCAGGCCCACTGACCATGCCTGCCTCGGTTTCCTTCTTGATGGCGATCCACTGCCACCAGCCGGTGGGGAATTTTGACTTCGTCTTTGAGCAGGCGTTTCGTCAATCTTATGAACCGTTCCTCAATGTGCTTGAGCGGCATCCTGGCGTACGACTCGCCCTGCATTACAGCGGGAGTTTACTGGATTGGCTGATCGCGAAGCAGCCACAGTTCCTGCAGCGTCTCCGACGACTGGTCAGAGCTGGACAAGTGGAGATGTTGGCGTCAGGCTACTATGAACCCATTCTCCCGCTCATCCCTGAGTCGGATCGGCAGGGCCAAATCGCCTTGATGCAGCGCACCCTGCGTCGGCACATCGGCACGAGGGCCTCAGGTGTGTGGCTTGCCGAACGGGTGTGGGAGCCCGAGTTGCCGCTCACCCTGGAGGCCGCAGGGATTCGCTATACGATGCTCGATGCGAGTCAGTTTCGAGTGGCGCAAGACCTGCTGCCCGCCACGTCGCAATACCAAGACGAGGACGGGTGGGATGTGCTGGGCTGTTACGTCACCGAGTATGGCGGCGCCTCGGTGACGCTGTTTCCAGCCTCGAAGCGTCTGCGGTACTGGATGCCGTTTCAACCGGTGGATCGGACCATCGCCTTCTTGAAACGGCTGGCCCGAGACGAGCCGGTCGCGGTGACCTTCGCCGATGACGGCGAGAAATTCGGGCTCTGGCCAAAGACCTACAGTTGGGTCTATGAACAAGGCTGGTTGGAGCAATTCTTCAGCGCGGTGGAACGGGAACGCTCGTGGCTGAAGGCCGCCACCTTCTCAGAGTACCTTGAAGGGGTGACACCGCATGGACGGGTCTATCTGCCATGCGGCAGTTATGACGAGATGCTCGAATGGTCTGGAGGGTATTTCCGAAACTTCTTTGTGAAGTACCCCGAGGCGAATGCCATGTACCATCGGATGCTCAACGTGAGCCAGCGCCTCCAACGAATTGAGAGTTCAGAGTTCAGAGTTCAGAGTTCGAAAACGAAAAAGAAGAACTCGCAACTCTCAACTCACAACTCTCAACTCATTAAGCAGGCGCAACGGGAGCTGTACAAGGGACAGTGCAATTGCGCGTACTGGCACGGGGTGTTTGGGGGCTTGTACCTTTCACATTTACGTCGGGCGGTGTATCACCACTTGTTGACGGCTGAGCAGCTCGTCGATCGTCTTAATGGGAGTGGCCCCCCACAGATCCTTCGTGACCTGGATGGGGACGGACGAGACGAAATCGTGTTGCGAAGCGAACCGCTTGGGGTGGTGATCGATCCGGATGAGAATGGGGCGATCACTGAAGTGGATGACTATCGTCATGCCATGAATCTGCTCGATACCCTCGCGCGGCATCGCGAATCCTATCATCAGGCACTCCAGGCGAAAACCGCCGCACCGGCGATGGTAGCCCATCAACCGGCCAGCATTCATGATTTGCTGCAGGCGAAAGAAGAAGGACTGCAGGCGTATCTCGTCTATGATGATCATCGGCGGAGCAGCTTCGTGGATTACGCCTTGTCGTCCATGCCGTCGCTTCAACAGGTGTCGAGCAATAGCTGGAAGGAACACCGCGTATGGCCTGGAGGGCGTTACCAGCTCAGTCCGCTTCGCCCCCCCTCTTCTCGACGTCAGGTGGCTGTGCAGCTCGTGCGCCACGTCGATCGGGGAGTGTTACGCAAGACCGTGACGCTGATGCGCGCGGAGCCGCGCCTGCGATTGCGCTATGAGATTGAGCAACTTGACATCCCCGTTGTGGGCCTGGAGATGAATCTCGGGCTCTGGGATCCGCAGTGGGACGAGCCGCGGTGGGATGAGCGGGTCGGGCAGCTTGACCTTCGGGATGGGTCGCTGCCGATTCGGTTGACCATGAGGATCAATCCTCCGGCTTCCGTCGCCCGGTTTCCCATTTACACGGTCTCCGAGTCGGAAGGGGGAATGGAGCGGACCGCCCAAGGCCTTGCGGTCGTCTGTTTATGGCCCCTCAACGGACGGCGTCGGTGGTCGTGTGACATTGAATGGGTGATCGCGTCCTCATGAGCCCGTTGAAGCGGACGGTGACCGTCATCCATCCCCAGGGGCTTCATGCCCGTCCTGCGGCGATGTTCGTCCAGCTCGCCAAGCGGTTCCGCTCGCGGGTCACGGTCAAGAAAGGTCGCAAGGTCGTCGACGGCAAGTCGATCATGGGCGTTTTGACGCTGGCAGCGGGCAAGGGCGCTCGGGTGTCGCTTCTTGTTGAGGGATCCGATGCCCACGAAGCGTTGGATCATCTGAGTCACGTGCTCACCGAGCCCCTCCCGGAATCCCCCCGGTCCATCCGATGCACGATCTAACCCCACGATGCTGGTCCTAAAAGGTATTCCGGCTTCCCACGGCATTGCCATCGGGAAAGCGCTGCTCTTCGGCGGTGAGGAGCTGTCGATCCCTCGACGAGCCATCACGGAAGCGGACATCCCGAACGAGATCATACGCTTTGAAGAAGCGCTGGTGCAGACCCGCCACCAGATTCTCAACATTCAGCAGCGTTTGGCGGATGAGATGGGCCAGGAGCACGCCGAGATTTTCAACGCGTATCTGCTCGTGCTCGAGGATCACAGCTTGCGCGAAGAGGTCCTCAGGGGGTTGAAGGATCAATGCCTCAACGTCGAGACCATTTTCAACGAGGTGATCCGCCGTCACCTGAGGGCCTTTGCGAGAACCAACGACGAGTATCTGCGTGATCGCACCGCGGATATCGAGGATGTGCGCAAGCGCGTCTTGCGCAATCTCACCGGGCGCCACCTCGATGCGTTGGATCCGCTCGATGAGCCGGTGGTGGTCGTGGCTCATGCGCTGTCTCCCTCCGAGACGGCCCTGATGCATAAACGCCATGTCCTGGCGTTTGTGACCGATGTGGGCGGGCGGACCGGTCACACGGCCATCATGGCCAAGTCACTTGGGATTCCCGCCGTGGTTGGGGTGGAGGTGGCCACCAAACGGATTGTGAAAGGCGGACTGCTCGTCATCGATGGAACGCGGGGGGAGGTCGTGGTCGATCCCGACGCGGACACGATCCGTCGGTATGAGGTGGAACAGCGACGATGGCAGGAGATCAGCCGGCAGTTGTTGCAGCTCAAGGATCTGCCGGCTGAGACGTTGGACGGTCGTCGGATCGCCCTCTCGGCCAACATTGAGGTCCCTGACGAAATCCCTTCGGTTATCGCCCATGGCGCCGAAGGCATCGGATTGTATCGCACCGAGTTCTTCTATATGAATCGAACCGATTTTCCATCCGAGGAAGAACAGTTCCAAGCCTACAAGGTGGTGGCTGAACGATTGGCCCCCCAGTCGGTCATTATTCGGACGGTGGATTTGGGAGGCGACAAGTTCCTCTCCCCGCTGGATCTGCCGACCGAGATGAATCCCTTTATGGGCTGGCGGGCGATTCGATTTTGCTTGGCCCGTCCGGACGTCTTTCGCGTGCAATTGCGCGCCATCTTGCGGGCCAGCGCCCATGGCAACCTGAAACTGATGTTTCCCATGATCTCGGGGCTTGAGGAGCTGCGCCGCGCGAATGAGATTCTCCATGACGTCAAGCAAGAACTCACGCGCGAAGGTCACGCCTACGCCTCGAACCTTGAGATCGGAGCCATGATCGAAGTGCCCTCGGCGGCACTCACCTGCGATCTGCTGACCGATGAGGTGAGGTTCTTCTCGATCGGGACGAACGATCTCATCCAATATGCGCTCGCGGTCGATCGGGTGAATGAGAAGATCGCCTACCTCTATGAGCCCTCCCACCCGGCGGTGATCCGGCTGCTCAAGCAGATCATCGACGCCGGTCATCGGGCCGGCATTTGGGTCGGGATGTGCGGCGAGATGGCGGGCGAGCCGGCGTTGGCCCTGCTCCTGTTGGGGTTGGGGTTGGATGAATTTTCCGTGTCTCCCATCCAGGTCCCCCTCATTAAAAAAGTGATTCGCTCCATCGAGTATCGAACGGCGCAGACCATCGCCCAGCACGCGATGCAATTTCGCACCGGGAAAGAGGTCGAAGCGTTCCTCTTGTCCCATCTGCGTCAACTCGTTCCCGATCTGGTGGAAGCCTGATGGAGCCGCGAGTCAGCGCCGTCCTCCTTGCGGCGGGCTACGGCACGCGGCTGTATCCGTTGACCAAAGCCCGTCCCAAGGCCTTGTTGCCACTTGGGCAGGAGGTCGTGCTGGACGTCATCTTCCAGGCCTTGGCCGAGGTGCCGAGATTGTCGCAGACCGTGTTGGTGACCAATCATCGCTTCGCCCCCCACTTCGAGCAATGGAGACGGAGGCGAGCCGATCGATGTGATCTCGTTGATGACGGGACCTCGTCTCCCGAGACGAGGCTTGGAGCGATTCAAGATCTGCTCTTGGGATGGGAGCGGATTCCATCAACCGAGGATGTCGTGGTGGTGGGGACGGACAATCTCTTCACGGGCTCCCTCGGCAAGCTGGTGAGGGCTGCCCAGGCCAAACGTCCTTCCGTCACGATTGCGGTCCACGAAGTGGACAACATACAGGAAGCGCGTCGCTTCGGAGTGGTTCAGATGGACGGAGAGGGCCGGGTGATTCGGTGTCTGGAGAAGCCGGCTCGCCCCCCGTGCCTGACGGTGGGCTTGTGTCTCTACTATTTCCCTCCTCCGTGTCGAGCGCAGCTACAAACCTATCTGGCGGAGGGCGGCAGAGGAGATGCGCCAGGTCATTTTATTGAATGGCTTGCGAGCCGAGAGCCGGTCTATGCGATCACGATCGACGGAACGTGGTTTGACATCGGCTCGCAAGACGTTTACGATCACGCGGTGCGTTACTGGAAAGAAAACAAAGGAGCGATCCATGCGTAAAACCCTGTTTACCTCGGAGTCGGTGACGGAAGGACATCCGGACAAAATGGCCGATCAGATTTCCGACGCCGTCTTGGATGCCATCTACGAGAAAGATCCCAGCGGACGGGTCGCGTGCGAAACCCTGGTCACAACCGGCTTGGTGGTCGTCGCCGGAGAGATCACCACGTCCTGCTACATCGAAATTCCGCAGATCGTGCGCCAAACCATCCATCAGATCGGCTACGATACGCCGGAACACGGCTTTGCCTCCAAGACCTGCGGAGTCTCGACGTCGATTCAATCACAGTCACCCGATATCGCGTTGGGCGTTGACAAGGGCGGCGCCGGGGATCAAGGGATGATGTTTGGGTACGCGACGAATGAAACCCCGGAGTTCATGCCCACGTCGATCGTCTATGCCCACCGGCTGGCCCAGCGCCTGGCGGAGGTGCGCAAGCAGCGCCTGGTGGATTACCTGCGGCCCGACGGGAAAACGCAGGTGACCGTGGAGTATCACGATGGGCACATCGCCCGTGTGGAAGCCGTGATCGTCAGCGCGCACCATCAACGGGGCGTTTCGCTCTCCCGTATCCGATCAGACATGAAGCGGTTGGTGATTGAGGAGATCATCCCCAAGCAGTGGCTCGATAAGCGGACGAAGATCTACGTCAACCCGACCGGACGTTTTGAAGTGGGCGGGCCGATGAGCGACACGGGCCTGACCGGACGGAAGATCATCATGGACACCTACGGTGGCGTCATTGGTCATGGCGGCGGGGCGTTTTCAGGCAAGGACCCTACCAAGGTCGATCGCTCGGCGGCGTACATGGCGCGCTACATCGCGAAGAATCTGGTCGCCGCCGGCGTGGCGAATCGGTGCGAGATTCAATTGGCCTATGCCATCGGAGTCGCTGAGCCTGTCTCGATCATGGTGGACACCCACGGGACAGGGAACGTGTCGGAGCATCAGATCATCAAGATCGTGCGCGAGCTGTTTGATCTCACACCGTTAGGGATTATCCGAACGCTGAAGCTGCGGCGGCCGATCTATCTCAAGACCGCCGCCTACGGCCATTTCGGGCGGATGGACGATGGGTTTACCTGGGAAGAGATGGATCGGGTGAACGATATCAAGCGAGCCGCACGACATCGATGAACCGACGATTTCATATCAAGAGTGAAGCGCTGGCGAAATCCGGGCTGGCGAAGATTGAGTGGGCCGAGAGCCAGATGCCGGTGCTCATCCAAATTCGATCCCAGATGGCGCGCACCAAATCCTTGAAGGGCGTGCGCCTGGCCGCGTGTTTGCACGTGACGACCGAGACGGCCCAGTTGATGTTGACCTTGAAAGCGGGTGGAGCCCAGTTGGCGCTCTGCGCATCCAACCCCCTCTCGACTCAGGATGATATCGCGGCCAGCCTCGTGAAACACTTCGGGGTTGCCGTCTATGCGGTCCGCGGAGAGGACCATCGGACGTACTATGACCACATTCACGCCGTCCTCGAAGGCGCACCGCATATCACGATGGATGATGGGGCGGATCTGGTCTCCACGATTCACAAGCAGCCGCGACGATTCGGCCGTGACATCATCGGGGGGACGGAGGAGACGACGACGGGTGTGATCCGTTTGCGCAGCCTCGAAGCGCAGGGCCAATTACGGTATCCGGTCATCGCCGTCAACGACGCCAATACCAAGCATTTGTTTGATAATCGGTATGGAACCGGGCAGTCCACGATTGACGGCATCCTGCGGGCGACCAACCGCTTGTTGGCAGGCTCGGTATTCGTCGTGGCGGGCTACGGCTGGTGTGGGAAGGGGCTGAGCCAGCGTGCTCGAGGCATGGGGGCGCACGTGATCGTGACAGAGATTGACCCGATGAAAGCCCTGGAAGCGGTGATGGACGGATTTCAGGTGATGTCGCTTGAGCAGGCGGCGCGGATCGGTGACATCTTCGTCACGGTCACCGGCTGTTCGAAGGTAATCACCGAACGCCACTTCCGTCGGATGAGAGACGGCGTGCTGGTGGCGAATTCGGGGCATTTCGACGTCGAGATCGACCTCAAGGCGTTGCAGAGACTGAGTCGGCGCCACCAGGTGGTGCGCAACGGGATCGATCAGTATACGCTGGCTGATGGGCGGCGGATCAATGTCCTCGGGGAAGGTCGGCTCGTCAACCTCGCCTGCGCGGAAGGACACCCCTCCAACGTCATGGATCTGTCCTTTGCCAATCAGGCGCTGGCCGCGGAATATCTCGTCCGTCAAGGACGGCGCTTGGAGCGGAAGGTGTATTCAGTCCCCCGAACCATTGACCGACGAATCGCCTCGCTCAAACTCAAGGCGCTTGGGGTGACGATCGACCGCCTCACCTCGGAGCAGCAGCGGTATCTCTCGAGCTGGGAGCTCGGCACTTAACCACAGATGACGCAGATGACACAGATACACAGATACCGACACCACAGATGACACAGATACCGACACCACAGATG
>CAZUWM010000025.1:0-7838 GCA_964624155.1 uncultured Planctomycetales bacterium | reverse complement strand
ACACAGATACCGACACCACAGATGACACAGATACCGACACCACAGATGGCACAGAGAAGTTATCTGTGCGCTCTGTGG
Organism: uncultured Planctomycetales bacterium; assembly: GCA_964624155.1. Classification (GTDB taxonomy): domain Bacteria; phylum Omnitrophota; class Gorgyraeia; order Aquiviventales; family Aquiviventaceae; genus CAZUWM01. Next base: position 7,760 of record CAZUWM010000025.1, on the reverse strand, counting down.
TGTTGTGTTCTTTCATCTGTGCTCTCTGTGCTAACGCAGCAGGCGCCAGCACAACCACAGCGCCACGAGATGGGGCGCCCACATCGCGACCAGCACCGGCAGGAATCCTTCCTTCGCAACACTCTGACCGACCGCGACACCCAAATAATACAACACCCCCCACCCCAGGCTCGTCCCTAATCCCCGAAGATGTCCGCGCCCTTGGCGCTGCGTCGATCCTACGAAGGCGATCAAGCCCATCATCACGTTCATGAACGGCAGGGTGAGCTTGGCGGTCAGTTCCGTGGTGTAACGTTTCAGATTGGTCACCTGGCTTGCCCTCAAACGGGCAATGAGACGGCGCAAGGGACCAAAGCGCATCGTCTCCGGTTGGGTTTCCGGTTGTCGGAATGAGGCCGGTGTCACGGGGAACTTCAGGAGTCGCTCCACGAAGGGCATCGGTTCGCCGGCGAGTGTCCCGTGAGGTCCCATCTGGTAGATGGCGCCGTAGACCATCAGGAGGCCGTGGGGGGTGACGAAGGCCTGGCGGGCATAGAGGTTTCTCGTCGGTTGATTGCGCGCGTCGTGTTCAAGGATCACCAGGTCAACGAGCTCATTGCGGTCCAGATGGAATTCCCGAGCGTGGTAGAGTCGATTGTCCGGATCGAAGGTTGCGACACTGTCAATGACGCGCTGTTGCTGGCGTCCACGAAAGAGCTCGTAGCGCAATTGCTCATAGGCTGCCGCCGTCTGGGGCACGAGGCGGTCATTGATCCCAAAGACGCACACGCTGATCAGCCATCCGACGAACACGAAGGGCAGACTGGCGCGAATCAGGCTGACGCCGCTCGCGTGCATCGCCAACAATTCCTGATAACGGACCAACCTCATGGTGACGAACGCACACGCGAGCAGGAAGGCGAGCGGCGCGGCGCGTACCGACACGAGCGGGGCAAAGTTCAGGTAATACAGCGCGACAGTCTTGGGAGGGATGCGATATTGGAGAATCTCTTCGAGATGACCGAAGAGATCGATGAGAATGCTGATGAAGACAAACACCACCATGCACCAGACCCACACCGGAATGAGTTGTTTGGCTGTGTAACGGTCAAGGATTCGCATCCTAGTGGCGGATCGCCTGCCAGAGACGCACGCCTCCGACTGTCCCTCCGATGATATTCGGAAGCCACATGGCCAGCCACGACGGGATCCATCCCTTCAATGCCAGCGCATTCATGCTGATGGAGGCGAGATAATACGCCACACTCCACCCCAGGACCCACACGAAGATCACCAATCGTTCGTGGTGGTGGAGCGAGAGACCGATCGAGAGTCCGAAGATGACGAAGATCAGGGTGGCGCATGACAGGGCGATCTTCCGATGAAACTCCAACGAAGCCGGGAGAGCCTCAATGCCTTCCGCAGCGAGTCGTTGACGTTCTCTGAGCAGTTCGTTGAACGTCATCTCTTTGAGCTTCTTGCCGAGGCGCTTACCGCCTGACGGGTCGGTGATCATATTCATGGTGTAGGTGCGGAAGGAAACCTTGTAGAGCGATCCCGGATGTTCCGGATTCCATTCATCGACGGTCCCTTCGTAGAGCTTCAGTCGGACCCCTCGACGGTCCGGCAGAGGTTCAAACTCCCCGCGCTGAGCCATGATGGTCCGCGTGGGACCGTTGGGTTGGGGTTCATAGATGCGGACGTTGAACAGCATCTGTCGATCCACATGATAGACGAAGAGGATATAGGGCTCGAATTCTTTGATGAAGGTGCCGGCTTCGATATAGGCGGTGGGATGTTTGATGCCGATCGCTTTGAGCTGCCGGCGGGACGCCAAGTGGGTTTCGGGAATCACCCGGTCGTTCAACACCAGCATCCCTCCGCTGATCAACAGTCCCGCGGTGAGCATCGGGAGCACCAGTTTCGCCGGGGCGACACCGGAGGCCCGCATCGCGATCAGCTCATAGTCACCGCTCAACCGGCCAAAGGCCATGATCATCGCGATCAGACAGGCGATCGGCAAGGTGAAGGTGAGCATGTAGGGAATGGAGTAAATCAACAGACGCAAGACATCAAAGAGGCTCACCCCTTTGGCCACCACCAGCTCCGCCAGCTTCACCAGATTGCCCACCAGGGCCACCAGGGTGAGTCCGCTGACCGTGACGGCGAGTGGTGCTGCGTGTTCTTTGAGGACGTACATCCGCAAAATTTTCATCTGGGATTTTGGTCTGTGGACTATGGACTATGGACTATGGACTGGTGTGGGGTGCGGGCGGCGGTCACGACGTACACCGGTTGGATCCCTGCCTCGCGAAGGGTTTGGGCGCAGGCATTCGCCGTCGCGCCGCTGGTCATGACATCATCGACAAGCAAGACGCCCCGACTTAACGGGTTTAACCCTTGCGAAGCAACCACAAAGGCTCCCTCCACATTCCGTGCACGCGCCGCGGGACTCAATCGAGTTTGGGTGGCGGTCCAGCGCGCACGTCGCAGCAGCGCAACGCATGGTCGCGCAAGCCGCGTGGCGAGCGCACGAGCTAAGAAGGCTGGAGAATCCAGTCGTCTGAGTCGCCGTTTGATCCAGTGCAGCGGGACCGGAGCGACCACACTGACCCGCTCCAGAGGCACATACCGTTGCACAGACCGGGCCATGTGAGCCGCCAACCAGGAACCCAGGCGGTGTCGACCCTGATACTTGAAAGCCCGGACCGCTTCACTGGCGGCTTGGGCGTAGACAAAGGGAGCGCAAGCCTGCTCGAAGAGTGGCGGATGCCGTTGGCATGAGGGACAGGTCCATTGAGCGTCATAGGCTCCTGGCAGTCCAATCCCACACCGTGTGCAGGCGGGGGGCAGCACCCGCGGCATCGCCGCCTCGCAGACGTCGCAGAGAGGGGCAATCGAGGAGTTGAGGTGGGCTCCACACAACAGGCAGGCCGGGGGATAGAGGAGGTCGGCGAGCGTCCGGCCGTAGGAGATCATGGAAGTAGCAACGGGCATGGTGTGCATACCACTTTACTCAAACTAAATCAGGGACACAAACCAATTTTTTAGAACTTGTTTTGTGTCCCTGATTTTTCCAAGGTGATTTTGAGGGGGGTGGCGGAATGGGTAGGGAAGCGGGTGAGGTGCGGGCGAGTGATGTGAACGCCGCCGGTTAGACGACGGACGAACGGCATCTCTGAGCCGGTACGTTCGTTGACGACGCGTCCCACGATATACTGACCGACGTCGAGTCGCTGTGAATTCTCGAACGTGATGGCGAGGGATCGGTTGGCGAAGGGCGCGTGCACGCGCAGTGCTCGATGACTTCCGAAATCCTCAACCGTCAACTGCGGATCGATGACGAGATCGCCGAGCTCTCCTCGGATCCCGTAGACTTGTGTCAGTAACAGATAGATCAGCCAGGACGCCGAGCCCGTGAGGTAACAGTACATCCCGCGACCCTCGGCATTGAAGTACTCCGGGAGGCACGGGAAGATCTTGGCGACCGGTTGATTGGTCGCCATCTGATACAACGCGTGCCACACGGCTCGTCCCTGTCGTGCGCGGCGTCGGGTGTAGAGCGCATAGGCGTACATGACGGCCATGTGACTGAAGACCGCGCCGTTTTCCTTCTCGCCGTAGGCAAATGAAAATGCCCGCCCCAACGCCGGCTGCAACTCCTTGAAATCGGTATTCAGACGAATCCCTCCCCAGCGGGGATCGCGCAGGAATCGATTGACCGAGACGATCGTCCGATCCACCTGTTGCTCGGTGGCGATCCCGCTCATGATCGGGAACACCTGTCCGGTCAGAGTCATCCGCATCCCGAGTCGGTGAGGACCCTCGACCCGTTTGCCGCAGTCGTCGTAATAGCCGTTGAAGAACGCCCCACGTGCTGTCCGGATCCATTCGTGTTTCCGGATTCGCCGAGCCAGATCCTCGTGTTTGACCCGCAGGTCGCGGATGAGATGCTCAAGGGGCACGGCGATCGTGCGTCCTGAGAGGTCCCGTGAGACCGTCTGAAGATACCGCTGGAGGCAAGCCTGTTTGGCAACCGGCGAGTGATAAGGGACACGACGGTGACCCGGCAGACGATCGAGCAGGAAGCCCAACTCCTCAGCCATTCGCAGCGTCTTGATGCCACGGGCACGCAGAGCGCCGGCGAGGTCGGCCAGGCGCTTAAGGTTCCAGGCGTAGAAGGCGCTGAAGGCGACCGACTCACCCCGATGGCGGGCCATATCGAGCCCGTCGTTCCAATCCGCGCCCTCCAGACGACAGACATTGTGTTCGCCCACATTGAAAAACGCGCTGAGGTGTTGAATCAACAGATGCTCGAAGACCGAACCCCGATAGCGCCTCCCGCGTCTGGTCCGCAATCGATAGCCGTAGGCTTCAGTCCACCGCGGGTCTTGCTGACGAGCGCGGAAGAGCTGCGGGTCGCGGAAGTATTCCCGTGGACTTAACACGAATTCGACATCGCCGGTCTGATCCACGTAGAGCAGGGTGGTGTAGGTCGGCCAGACGCCGTGGTCCATCCATGTGCGAGGGATGTTGTTGCGATCCGCGATGAAGGTTCCGTTGTGTCCAATGATGGTCGCGTTCGATCCGTCGATCCGCACGCCTCCGAGGTTGTGGAGCAGGATGGGACGCACCGCGGCCGGATCTGAGAGCAATAACGCCAAGCAGTCCTGCCACAGATCGCGCCACCCTCGTCCTCCTCGTCCGTAGTCGAACTGGGGGAGGTAGGAATTGCCATACAGACGCCGCAGCATCGGTTGAAATCCCACCCACGTCAGCCACTGATCCAGTTGCCGGTCAGCGGTGAAGAATGCGACACGGTGGATGCGTTGCAACCAATCCGCGCGGGTCATCTCCAGCGACTGCTGGGCGATTCGTGGACGTTTGGCCCAACGGCTCCATCGAGCGATCTCGCGGGGATCGTGCGTGATGCCGGCTAACACGAGATAGGACGTACTGTGTTGCGGCGCCAAGGTGTGTCGGGCAAACCGGAAGCCCCCGATCGCTTCCCGTCCTGGCGGTGTGGGTGAAGGCGAGGGGGCATGGCGGCGTTGCCACACGGCAGCCGGGGCCGCGAATGTGCCGCCCTCGCCGAGAAATTGCTCTTCGAGACCCCACACATCGGTCGGGGCGCGGCCGTTCGGACCGAACGCGAGCACGTGATAGCGAGTCGTATTGAGTCGGTGTCCGCGTTCATCGAATGACATGGTGGGAGCCACCATCACACCATGCCGATCCACCATCACTCGATGCAACAGGGCCGTGACATGTCGATGATCGCGCACATTGTCGGCCGAGCGGGCAAACATCGGGATGGCGGCATACGCCTCGAAGGTGAATGGGCGTGAGGACGTGTTGGTCACCTGGGTCCACATCAGCTCCACGTGGGCGTTGAGGTCTGCGGGACACCAGAGGGTCCCTTGCACGAGGAACCGGCCGTCGAGAGAGGGGCGCGTCAGAGTGAACCAGCCGGGACCCGCTGTGATCGTTGTGGTGCCCACCCGTAGGGAAGGTGGTGACGGAGAGAAGCCAGCGAGCGAGAACGGATGTTCACCAGGCCGAACGATCCAGAAATCTCTGTGGATGAGCGTATGCTGGAGGTCCTCAGCCGTCAGCGGAGGCGAAAGGAACTCGTGGTGACTGATCGTGGGGCCGCCCTGCAGTCTGGGAGAGGTCCAGGACAGCATCCCCGCCTCGTTGACCAGCGGAAAGTAGAGTCGTCCGATCCGCTCAGCTCCAACCGCCTGGAACGTACCGCTGGCTAGGGTGTGTGGGTCTTGGTCAAGAAACCGCCACATGAAAGGACCCTTATTTTAACACAACTACCTTGACGGAAGGACGACGGATCAGGCATAGTACAGGTATCCAACCCAGGAGCCCTCAGGGAAGACCTGAGGGCATTTCTTTTCATTTGAGACCGTCACCCCGCCGGCGGGGTGAGAGGGCCGAAAATGCCCCCCTGCTTTCTTGCGAAAGCAAGAAGGGGGGTCAATTCGGACAGGACACGTGACGTCGCCCGGGCGGGCTCCGTAACGTATGTCCTCATTGAAGGAGGAAACCCGATGGGACAGAGTGGGAGCAATCGAATTCTGGTCATTGACGACGATACCACCTTTGTGAATCTCTTAGCCATCCGTCTCGAGTCTGTCGGCTATGAGGTCGAGATTCAAACCGATGGAGCTACCGCGCTCCAGGCGGCGACCGAACGCCAGCCGGACCTCGTGATCCTGGATCTTCGACTCCCTGGCATGAGCGGATTCGATGTGTGCAAGGAACTGCGCCGGAGCTTTCATCCCTGGGAAGTGCCGATCTTGATGCTGACCGGCGTGGATCAACCGCTTGCTCAGTTGCGCGGGTTTGCGTGCGGGGCGGATGCCTACCTGACGAAACCGTGCGACTCCACTGAACTCTTCAAGACGGTGGCGTTCTTGCTGGGACAGTTCGAGCTATCCAGCGCGTGACAGTCCCTCAGGGACGCGGTATAATGGCGATGACGCATGAACCTCTCACCCTCACCGCCTCGTGTGGCCCTTGCCAGCTTGTGTCTCCTCCTCGGAGTCAGCCCTCGCGTGTTTGCCGAAGTCGTGGGAAGTCCAGCCAGCATCCTCAAAAAGGGGAAGTGGGTCATGGGACTGGCCGGCGGCGGGACCAACGGCCGGGAGATGAGCGGGGATGCCGAAGCCAGGATCTCTCACGGGGGACACTACCGAGGCTATGGGTTGTCGGATCGAGTCAGTGCCTACCTCAAGCTGGGCGCCGCCTTCATCGAAATTGACGACCCCGGCATCAAGAAAACCAACGACCTCGACTCCAGCAACAGTTTTGGCACCAATTTCATGACCGGCCTCGCGCTCAAGATGAAGCTCTTCGAGAGCCAACGGTTCAAGTGGGAGTGGGACGGAAGCCTCCACTATCTCGACCTGCGCAAGCGGCACAAGGGCAAGAACGAGCTGCGCTGGCACGAGTGGCAGTTCGCCACGAGTGTGGCCAAGGAGTTCGGCCGAGTGAAACCGTATCTTGGGATCAAGTACGCGATGGTCAATGCGCTCTACCGGGTGCGGCAGGACGGCAAGCTCCTCAAGGATGGCCGCTATAAAGAGAAGGATCGGCTCAGCGTCTTCCTCGGCACCGACTACTACCTCGGCGACTCCGAAGACGTCATCCTGAATATCGAAAGCGCCTTCCAGAACGGCCCCGAAGTCACCGTCTCCCTCGCCTATACTTTTTAACAGGATTTGAACACGTTGAAACGCCTCCTCAGCCGCGCGCAGTAGGCATTCGCGTCATGATTCTCGCCATCGTGGATGATCTCCTCTTCCGGGGAAAGTTGGAGGCCGCGGCTACCCAGCTTGGGGTGCCGCTAACCGTCACCGCAGATGCCAGCTCCGTGCCGCGAAGCGGACAGCCGTGGCGCCGCGTGCTCATCGACTTGAACCTCTCGTGCGGCGATGCGCTGGCGATGATCCGCCAGCTCCGAGCGGCCCATCCCGGCTTGCCGGTGATCGGCTACTGCTCGCACGTCCAGCACGACCTGCAGCAACACGCGCTCGAGGTCGGCTGTACCGCGGTGCTGCCCCGCTCGGCGTTCGTCCAGCAGTTGCCGGAGCTCTTGAGTCGATGATTCTAGCGAGAGATGTCGGGGGGAAGGAAACCGGTGGGAGCCCTAGGGAAAGTTTGGGGTCACGAAAGTTTGGGGTCAGGTCTTGCATTGCAACATTGGTCGCTATCTACTCGAAATAGAGGGCTCAATGTATGATTGCAAGACCTGACCCTGCTGACTG
>CAZUWM010000024.1:0-20391 GCA_964624155.1 uncultured Planctomycetales bacterium | reverse complement strand
AGGCGAAGGCCTACACCCCACTCGATATCGCTCGATTCCTCAAGTCGATGAAGATTCCCGTCATCGTCGGCAATACCGTGACCTACGAGCAGTCGCTGGAGCTGATGGAGATGGGGATTCATGGCTTGCTGGTCGGCGTCGGCCCGGGGGCGGCCTGCACGACTCGCGGGGTTCTGGGTGTCGGCGTTCCACAAGTCACGGCGACGGTGGACTGCGCGGGGGCGCGCGACTTCTACTACAAGAAATCCGGGCGCTATGTGCCGATCATTACGGACGGTGGGATGCGCAATGGCGGGGATATCTGCAAAGCGTTTGCCTGCGGTTCGGATGCGGTGATGGTCGGCTCGGCATTTGCAAAAGCCAAAGAAGCGCCGGGACGCGGCTACCACTGGGGCATGGCGTACCCGCACTCTTCGCTGCCGCGCGGCACCCGCATTTATGTGGGCACCACGGGGACGCTTGAGCAGATTCTCTTCGGCCCGGCGCAGACCGATGACGGCTCCCAGAACCTGATGGGCGCGATCACGACCTGCATGGGCACGATCGGCGCGAAGGACATCAAGGGGTTTCAACTCGCCGACATCATTATCGCGCCCTCGATCCAGACGGAGGGGAAGATTTTCCAGCAAGTCCAGCGCGTCGGCATGGCAAGAAAAACAGAGGGCTCAAGAAGGCTTAAGAAGGCTCAAGAAGGCAAAGAAAAACAGCAACCGGTTTTCTCGCTGCCCTCTCACACTTCTTAAGCCCTCTCAAGCCCTCTCAAGCCCTCTCAAGCCTTCTGCATGTCACACGAATCCATCCTCATTGTTGATTACGGGTCGCAGTACACGCAGCTCATCGCCCGCCGCATCCGCGAGCAGCGCGTCTACTGCCGCATCATCCCGCCCCAAACCCTGACGGCCGAGCTCATCAAGCGCGAGCAGCCCAACGGCGTCATCCTCTCCGGCGGTCCGAACAGCGTCTATCAACCCAGCGCGCCGCTTCCTCCCCGCGACATCTTCGACGCCGGTGCGCCGATCCTTGGCATCTGCTATGGGATGCAGGCGATGGCGCACCTCTTAGGCGGCACCGTCGAGAAATCAGGCAAGCGGGAGTACGGCCGCTCGCCGCTGACTGTGCGCGAGGCGAACGGCTTGTTCAAGGGCATCAAGCGCGAATCCACCTCCTGGATGAGTCACGGCGACTCGGTCACCAAGACGCCTCCGGGCTTCGTGCCTACCGCCACCACGTCCAACACCGGCTTTGCGGCGATGGCCGATTCCAGGCGGCGTCTCTACGCGCTGCAATTCCATCCTGAGGTCGCCCACACCGAGGAAGGGACGACGATTCTGCGCAATTTCTTGTTCGACGTCTGCAGCTGCCGCGGCGAGTGGACGATGGCCTCCTTCATCGAGGAAACAACCACCCGTATTCGCGAAACAATCGGAACAGCCAACGTCGTATTGGGACTCAGCGGTGGTGTGGATTCGTCGGTGGCGGCAGTCCTTCTCCACAAGGCGATCGGCGATCAATTGACCTGCGTCTTTGTGGACAACGGTCTACTGCGCTCCGGTGAGCGAGCACAAGTTGAAGAAATGTTTGAAAGGCATTTTCACATGAAGCTCAATGTCGTGAATGCCGCTGAGCGCTTCCTGAAGCGTCTCGCTGGTGTCACGGACCCTGAGCAAAAGCGCAAGCTCATCGGGGAAGAGTTCATCCGGGTCTTCGAGCAGGAAGCCAAGCGGATTCCGGATGTGCAGTTTTTGGCCCAGGGCACGTTGTATCCCGACGTCATCGAAAGCACGTCAGCCTGGGGCGGGCCGTCAGCCACCATCAAGACCCATCATAACGTCGGCGGATTGCCCAAGCAGATGAACCTGAAGCTCATCGAGCCGTTGCGCGACTTGTTCAAAGATGAAGTGCGCGAAGTCGGCACATTACTCGGCGTGCCGGACGAGGTGTTGTGGCGGCATCCGTTTCCGGGGCCTGGTCTGGCGGTGCGCATTCTCGGGGAGGTCACGGAGGAACGACTGCGCATCGTGCGCGAGGCCGATGAGCGCGTCATTGACGAAATCAAGAAAGCCGACCTCTACAGGCAGCTCTGGCAGGTTTTCGCCGTGCTGCTACCGGTCAAGACGGTTGGGGTGATGGGCGATGAGCGCACGTACGAGCACGTGATCGCGGTGCGAGCCGTCACCAGCCAGGATGCGATGACCGCTGACTGGGCCAAGCTGCCGCCTGAGGTGCTCGGGCGCATCTCCAACCGGATCATCAACGAAGTCAAGGGGGTCAACCGCGTCGTGTATGACATCAGTTCGAAGCCTCCTTCGACCATTGAATGGGAATAAGCAAACAGTGATTAAGTGATTGGGTGATTAAGTGATTAAGAACAAACTTGTTCGGAAGTTTTTGAGGGCGGCGCTCAATTATGATCCGGGGTTCTGCGACATGTACGAAAGTGAAGGCTCGCGTGCCGCCGCCCAGGAATATCTCACGCACATTCGCCCTTCGCTCCAGCAGCAATTTGGCGCTCAGCCCTACGGACGGGTACCGCGACTGACGGTTCTCGATGCCGGCTGCCAGGCCGGCCGATTCTTGATCCCCCTCGCCGAAGAGGGACACGATCTGATCGGCATCGATACCTCAGGATTCGCCTTGCGCCGTGCCCGGCGGCACGCCAAGGCGAAGGGGTTATCCGTCCGTCTCCATCGAGACACGATTGCTCACCTCAGACGCTGGGTGCAGCCTGAAACCATTGACGCAGTCCTGTGTCTTGAAGTGCTCTACCTCTGCCGCGATTACCAGGGCCTGCTGAGGTTACTGGCCGATTCGCTCAAACCGGGAGGAATCGCTTGTATCTCTCATCGGCCGTTGTGGTACTACATCGCCTCCGCCGTGCGTCGGGGCCAACCTGAGCAGGCCCTGCCGCTGCTGGGACGGGTCGAGGGCCCCTCGACGGAGGGGGACTATCACAACTGGCAGACGCCGCCGCAGCTCGAGGCATTGTACCAGGACGTGGGCCTGCGGATCCTCCAGTGGCATCCCGTGAATCGCTTCGTGCTGGATCTCGATAGCCAGCGAGTCCACGCGCCGCTCACACACGCGTTGGAACCGCTCCGTCAAGGAGCGTCAACGTTCCACGTGCCCTCCTATCTTCTCGTCATCGCCCAGAAATGGGAAGAGAGTTAAAGGCGTTCTCCATCGCCGTCAATTACAAGTCGAAGGTGCTCCACTGGAAGAACCTCGATAGCCGAGCGATTAGACTCTATGATGCGAGACGGTCATAGCATGCTTTCCCGCCGACTCATGTTGGTCGCATCAATCCTTGGATGTCTGGCTATTTTTGGACCGAGCCTTCGGGCTGAGTTTGTCCTGGATGACATCTCAAACATCCAGCAGAACGATCTCCTCAGACACATCACGAATCTCCCCAGATTATTCCTCCTCCCCTACTCAGGGGTTCAAGAGACTGGGGCGTATCGTCCTCTGACCATGGCGACGTTCGCCTTCAACGACCTCCTCCTGGGTCCCAAGCCGTGGGGCTTTCACCTCGTCAACCTCTTGTTGCATGCCATCAATGTGTGGCTCATCTTTTTGTTCCTTGAGGGATTGACCCGAGATCGGCGGTTGGCCTCTTGGACGGCACTTTGGTTCTTGGTCCTGCCCATCCACACGGAGGCCGTGACAGGAATTGTGAATCGTTCAGAGCTTTTGGCCTTCGGGTGTTCGTTACTGACGCTGCGCGCGGTTATCGCGACACCGCTCAGGGCAGGCGTGTTCTTCCTCCTGGCCCTGCTGAGTAAGGAAAGCGCCGTGGGGGTGTTACCGCTGGCGCTGATCCTCATTGTCGTCCAAGCCCGTGTGATCGCGAAACCGATCCTTCAACATGTCTGGGCCCATCGAGGCTCTCTGGTCGTCTTGTGCGGAGCGCTCCTGCTCTACCTCGGTGTGCGCCTGTTGGTGCTAGGCCCCCATATGTTTGGAACCAACGCCACGGTGGTGGAGAATCCGCTGGTGTTCGTTTCAAGTCCACAGCGCGTGCTGACCGCGCTGAAGATTCTGACCCTCTATCTGGCAAAGAGCGTGTGGCCTGTGACCCTGTCATCAGACTATTCCTACAACCAAATCCCCGTTGTCCATACGTTGACTGAACCGTGGGCCTGGTTGGGGCTTCTGCTCTTGGGGATTCTCATCTGGGTGGGCGTCTTCATGCCGTTCGTCCCATCAGCGAAACGTCCTGCGTCAACGTGGGTGCCGTGGGCCATGGCCTCGGCGTTCTTCCTGTGGCCCTTCCTGCCGGTCGCCAACCTCATCTTCCCCATCGGGACGATCATGGCTGAACGACTGATGTATGCCCCGTCGCTTGGATTGTGTCTCCTGTTGGCACTTGTTGCCGAGCGGTTGTCCCGACGGCCAGTCTTCGGACCGACCGGAGACATCGGGAAGCCAGCGGTCACGTCCGCATTGACCCGGGTGGTCATGGTGAGTCTTCTGATCTTCTATGCATGTCGTAGTCACCTCCGAACCTGGGATTGGCAGACCGAAAAGACCCTGTTCCTGAGCGCTGCCGCTGCTTCGCCACACAGTGTGCTCTCCCGGTCAAATAAAGGCGCGGTGTACCTCAGGGAAGGGCGCTATGAGGAGGCTGAAAAAGAAATCATTGCTGCGCACCGTATTTATCTGTTCTACCCACCGGCCATGAACAACCTTGGCTTGATCTATCGACACCAGGGGCGGCTGGATCTCGCGGAGCAACAATTCCTCAAGACCATCAGGACCGCCTCAGGTTACCCCAACGCTTATGACAACCTCGCGCTGGTCTATATCGACCAAGGCCGGCATCAAGAAGCCGAGGCTGTCCTGCAAGCGCTTGAAAACGCCCGCTAAATCATTTACACTGCCTCGTGGTCACCGGCTGAGATGCTGCACGCGGATTTCGTCCACCTGCACGTTCACACCAACTATTCTCTCCTCGATGGCGCCTGCCGCATTGCTGAGCTCGTGAAAAAAGCCGCGGAACTGAAGTTTCCCGCCCTGGCGATGACCGATCACGGGAATCTCTTCGGCGCCGTGGAGTTCTACGAGACCTGCATGAAGCACGGCATCAAACCGATCATCGGCATCGAGGCCTACGTCGCGCCGGGCAACCGAGCCGATCGGACCGCCTCCGGGATCAAGGAATCGAACGCCCATCTCGTGTTGCTCGCCAGGGATGAAGAAGGGTATGCCAACCTCTTGCAGCTGGTCACCATCAGTTATTTGGAAGGGTTCTACTACAGGCCGCGCATTGACAAAGAGGCACTGCAGCAACACGGGAAGGGGTTGATTGCCCTCACAAGTTGTCTGAAAGGGATCCTGAACGTCCATCTGACCCAAGATCAAGTTGACCACGCCCGTCGCACGTTGGACGAGTACGTCCAACTGCTGGGACGAGAGAATGTGTATGTGGAGTTGCAGAACCACGGCTTGCCGCTTGAAGACAAAGTCCGCCCCATGTTGTTGCAGCTCGCGAAAGACGCCGGGGTCAAGGTGGTCGCCACGAACGATGTCCACTATCTCGAATCCGCGCACGCCCAGGCCCACGATGTCTTGATGGCGATTCAAACCCAAACGACCATCGATGATCCCCATCGCCTTCGGTATGAACAGCCGGAGTTTTATCTGAAATCCGCCGAGCAGATGAAAACCCTGTTCCGTGACATGCCGGAGACCATCGCCTCGACGATTGAGATCGCAGATCGGTGCAATCTCGAGTTGGAGTTTGGCAAACCGCATCTTCCCAGCTTCCCCCCGCCGCAAGGATTGACTCAAGAACAATTCCTCCGACAACTGTGCTGCGAAGGCTTGGCCCAACGCTATGCCACCACGAGCGGATCTCTCCAGCAGCGCCTCGAACACGAACTGGGCGTCATCCAGCAGGCCGGGTATTCCAGTTACTTTCTCATCGTGTGGGATTTCGTGCGATTCGCCAAAGAGCGCAAGATCCCGGTGGGACCCGGACGGGGTTCAGCAACCGGCAGTCTCGTGAGTTACTGCTTGGGGATCACGGATATTGATCCGATGAAGTACGACTTGCTCTTTGAGCGGTTTCTCAACCCCCAACGGGTCACGCTGCCGGATATCGATATCGACTTCTGCTACGAGCGACGGCCCGAGGTGATCGACTACGTCATCAAGAAGTACGGGCAAAACTGCGTCGCCCAAATCATCACGTTTGGGACGATGCAAGCGAAGGCCGTGGTGCGGGATGTGGGGCGGGCGATGAAGATGTCGTATGCCGAGGCTGACCGGCTCGCCAAACTGATCCCGAATGAACTGGATATCACCCTCAGCCGAGCCCTGAGCGACGTGCCGGAGCTCTCCCAGCTCTATCGAACGAATGAACAGGTGCGCGCCCTGATCGATACGGCGATGGTCCTTGAGGGGCTCACGCGGCATGCCTCGACCCATGCCGCGGGGATTGCGATCGCTGATCGTCCGCTCGATCGCTACATGCCCCTGTTTAAGACCTCCGATGGCCAGATTACCACGGGGTTTGACATGACGGCCATTGAGCATCTTGGGCTGCTCAAGATTGATCTCCTCGGACTTCGGACGTTGACGGTCTTGAAAGAAGCCGTGGAACTCATTCAGCGAACCCACGATCTCGCCGTGGATCTGGCGGTTCTCCCGCTTGATGATCCGACGACATATGCGTTGTTGAGCCGATCCGAAACCATGGGCGTGTTTCAGTTGGAAAGCAGCGGGATGCGCGATCTGCTTCGGAAATTGCAGCCGACGCAGTTTGAAGATCTCATCGCGATCCTGGCGTTGTACCGTCCGGGCCCGATCGGCTCAGGCATGCTCGACGATTTCATGCGACGCAAACACGGGCAGATCGCGATCACATATGACCATCCACGGCTTGAACCTGTCCTGAAATCTACCTACGGGATTATCCTGTTTCAGGAACAGGTGATGCGTATCGCCAGCGACTTGGCCGGTTTCTCGCTGGCTCAAGCCGATCTGCTGCGTCGGGCCATGGGCAAGAAGATCCCGGAAGTCATGGAAGCTCAGCGCAAGGTGTTTGTCGACGGCTGTCACAAGAATAAGATTTCTGAACGGATCGCTAATCGCATCTTCGATTTGATGGAACATTTCAGTGGTTATGGCTTCAATAAGTCACACGCGAGCGCGTACGCGCTGATTTCGTATCGGACCGCGTATCTCAAGGCCCATTACCCCATCGAATTTATGGCAGCACTCCTGACCAGCGAAATGGGCAACACCGACAAGTTGGTGCCCTATCTGGAAGAGGTCAAACGAACGGGTATGACCGTCCTGCCTCCTGATGTCAACGAGAGCGAATCGACGTTCACCGTGGCGGGGGAACGGACGCTGCGATGCGGGCTCGGGATCATCAAGAACGTCGGGATGGCGGCCATTGACTCGATCGTCACGGCGCGAGCCGCCCGCGGTCGATTCACGACGATCGAGGAGCTCTGTGAAGACATCGACCTGCGGCTCGCCAACCGCAAGGTCCTCGAAAGCCTGATCAAATCCGGCGCCTGTGACAGCATGGGCAAGTCGCGGGCCGCGTTGCTGGCCAGCGTGGACCAAGCGCTTGAGGAGGCCCAACAACGGCAGCGGGACAAGTCTCGAGGGCAACTCACGTTCTTCGATGCGCTCAGCGCCGCGCAGAGCGCCTCCTCCGCACCTCGCCCGAACCTTGGCGTGACGCGAGAGTGGCCCGAGAGTCAAAAGCTGGCGTTTGAAAAAACGCTGCTGGGTTTCTATGTCTCCGGGCACCCCCTCGCTCGATTTGAAAAAATCCTGCGGATCTTTTCGACCACGACGTCGCGTCAACTCTTTCAACTGACCGAGGAAAGCCAAGTGACCGTGGGCGGGATGCTGACGAAAGTCAAGCTGACGACCACCAAGAAAACGAACGAACAGATGGCCGTCTGCCTCATGGAAGATCTCGAAGGCGACATGGAGGTCTTGGTCTTCCCAGCGTCATTCGCCCAGCTCGCTCCGCAGTTGAAAGTCGCCTCGATCGTGTTTGTCGAAGGGCGCGCCTCGGTGCGTGACGAGCGTCCTCGGATTGTCGCCCAACAGATTGTGCCGCTTGAGCAGGGGACGACCCGACTGACGAAGGCCGTCGAATTGATCCTCCGAACCCCTGGGTTGGAACGCGATATGTTGGAGCAGCTCAAAACCCTCCTCAATCGATTCCCAGGGACGATTCCGGTCTACCTCAAACTCAATCTTCCTGCCGCAGAGGCGTTGTCGCTCAAATTGGCGGAGGCGTTTAAAATTGAGCCCCATCCGGAGCTCTTGGATGAGCTAGGGAGACTGCTGGGAGATGACGGGGTCGTGATTCGACGGCAACCATTTGTGCTCCAACGAGTTGACAGAGCCTCGGTGGTGCGCTAAGATACCCTATGACCTTGACCAAGAAAGACTTAGTCCTCGCTGTCTCACGAGATACGAATATCACCCAGGTGGACGTGAAGCGGGTGGTTCAACGCGCCCTGCATCACATGATCGAGTATCTCAAGTCTGGCGAGACGATTGAGCTGCGCAATTTCGGGGTGTTTAAAATCAGACAGCGGGCTCCCCGCCGCGGTCGAAACCCGAAAACCGGCCAGGAGGTTCCTGTCCCATCGAAACGCGTGGTCGTCTTCAAGCCGGGCCTCCTGATGCGGCTGCACATCAAATAACGGGTCGACCTCTGGGACTTCAAGCCCTTCGCGGAACCACAGACCTCCTCCCTGACGATCTTGCGCGGTGGTCGAACGTTGAGCACGCCGCCCGTCGCCTTGCGCGTCTCTATGGGTATCGAGAGATCCGCACCCCCCTGATTGAAGACGCCTCCTTGTTCCTGCGCTCAATCGGCGAGACGACCGACCTCGTCCAGAAAGAGATGTTCCGCTTCGCCGACCGCGGCGGAGGGGACATCGTGCTGCGCCCGGAGGGAACCGCCTCGGTCGTCCGAGCGTACATCGAGCACTCGCTGGACAAGACGGAAGGGTTCGCCAAGCTGTTTTATCTCGGCCCCATGTTTCGCGCCGAGCGGCCCCAGGCTGGTCGGTACCGACAGTTTCATCAGTACGGTGTTGAGGCGATTGGGTCTTCAAGTGCGTGGGTGGACGTTGAGGTCATTACGCTCTGTGTCGAGATCCTGCGCGCCTGTGGCGTCACAAAGACGACCCTCTTGCTATCAAGTATGGGGTGCCGTAAAGACCAAGCTGCCACGGCACAGTGGCTCCGTCAACAACTGGAGCCGAACCGCACAACACTGTGTCAGGAATGCCAGAGTCGTTTCGACCGAAATGTCTTCCGCGTGGTCGATTGTAAGAATCCCACCTGCATCACGTTGTTGAATTCGGTCCTTGCTACCCGTCGAGAGCCTCGTCCAGAATACTTGCCTGCATTGTTTCAACTCTGTGATGAATGCCGGACACATTTCAATGAAGTGTGTCGCGGGTTGAACGAAGCTCGCATAGAGTTTGATCTGACAAAAGTCTTCGCGCGAGGGCTCGATTACTATACCCGCACCGTGTTTGAAGTGCGCGCAGCCGGACTCGGCGCGCAGGATGCGGTGGCAGCAGGGGGGCGCTACGACCATCTCGTCGAGGAACTGGGGGGGCCTTCGGTGGGAGCGGTCGGGTTCGCGGCCGGCCTTGAGCGAATCTTGATGGCGGCAAGCCATCAAAGCGCTCAGACGTCGACGACCTCGCGGCGCGGCGTGTATGTCGCGGTGACTGATCCGACATTCATCGGACCAGGATTCCACTTCCTTCAGCAACTTCGACAACGAGGCGTGTGCGCCACGATGGATTATGAGGCCAAGAGCCTGAAGGCCCAATTCCGCGAAGCCGACAAGGCTCAGTCTCAGTTTGTGGCGATTCTCGGTGAGTCGGAAATGAAACAACGCGCGGTCACCCTCAAGAACTTGGAGCAGGGCAGTCAAGAGACCATCGCTTTCGACACCTTCGTGGACACGCTCGCTCAACGCGCCACCTCGTCGTCATGCCACGCGCATTAGTCCATAGTCCAGAGTCTACAGATAAAGAAAGATGATGCGGACGCACGGGTGCGGCGAATTGAAGGAAGAACTCATCGGCCAAACGGTCACCCTGTGTGGCTGGCTCCATCGACGGCGAGACCACGGGGGCCTCAGTTTCATTGACTTGCGTGACCGCAGCGGGATCGCCCAAGTGGTGTTCAATGCAAAAGCCAACGCCCCGCTCCATCAACAAGCCAAAGAGCTTGGACCTGAGTACGTCTTGAAAATCGCGGGAACGGTTCAACGACGTCCTCAAGGGACCGCGAATCCGAAGATCCCCTCCGGAATGGTCGAGGTGGTTGCCAGCCACCTGGCGGTGCTGAATCCTGCCACACCACCACCGTTTGAGATCGATGATCATCTCGAGATCTCGGAAGACGTGCGGATGCAATGGCGTTACCTTGATCTGCGGCGTCCTGCCAGCCAAGAGAAGCTGCGCCTTCGCCACCGGATCACGACACGCATACGACAGGTGTTGGACAGCCTGGGGTTCATCGAGGTGGAAACCCCCATGTTGACGAAATCGACACCTGAGGGAGCTCGCGATTACCTCGTTCCGTCGCGCGTCAATCCTGGGAAGTTCTTCGCGCTTCCCCAGTCGCCCCAGTTGTTTAAACAGCTCCTCATGGTGGCGGGAGTGGAACGCTACTTCCAAGTGGCTCGATGTTTTCGGGATGAGGATTTGCGGGCGGACCGGCAACCGGAGTTCACGCAACTCGATCTGGAAATGTCCTTCGTCGAAGAAGAAGACATCTTCAACCTCATCGAGCGAATCATGAGGGACGTCTTCCAACATGAACTGAACGTCACGTTGATCGCCCCGTTTCCACGACTCACGTATCAGCAGGCTCAGGAGACGTATCAGACGGACAAACCGAATCTCCGGAGTGAGAAGACGCCGTGGGCGTTCTGCTGGGTGACGGAATTTCCGCTCTTTCACTGGAACCCTGAGACGAAGCGGTGGGATGCTGAGCATCATCCGTTTACCGCCCCGCATCCGGATGATATGGCCTTGATGTCGCGTGAGCCGGGGAATGTCCACTCCAGAGCCTATGACCTGGTCCTTAATGGGGTGGAGCTCGGTTCTGGCAGCATCCGGATCCATGACGCCTCGCTCCAGCGGCAGATCTTTCAGGTCCTCGGTATGAACGACGAGACGATCCGAGAACGGTTTGGCTTTTTGATGGAGGCCTTTGCCTATGGAGCGCCTCCGCATGGAGGATTCGCCCTGGGTCTGGATCGGCTCATCGCGATGATCACCCAGGCGGACTCCATCCGAGACGTCATCGCATTTCCGAAAACCCAAAAAGCGGTGTGCCCACTGACCGGTGCCCCGACCAATGTCAGTCAGGTTCAGCTCAAAGAATTAGGCATTCGCGTGGCGTAGAACAGGAGGACGACAGATGCGAAATGCGCTTGTCATGACGATGCTACTGGCCATGATCGTCGCTTCAGGGTGCCGCACCGCAACACGGGCGATTGATGAGTCGCGGGTCGATCTCGACCTGCCGCAAGGAGGCAACCGAGGCTATCTCGTTGGCGCGCCGCCCGCCTGGGAAGGTCCCAAGAAAACGATTCGGAAGATGGTCGAGATGGAAATCGAAACGCCGCCAATCTGGAAATCAGCCCAACCGCCTCAGCTGAGTCTGGACGACGCCGCTTCGGCGCCCATCGAGGAGCCCTCCTCACCCACGCTGACAGAGAGCCGCCCACCGTACACCAAGTAACCTATGGCTGAAACCGTCGTGACGCTGCGCAACGATCAAGAGCTCCGAGCCCTCTTCGGTCCCCACGACCAGCACCTGCGCCGCATCGAGCAGGCTTTGGGGGTGACCGTGGTCGCGCGCGGGGAAGGGATCAAGATCGCCGGCGGAGATGACGCGGCACCGAAAGCCAAACAACTCTTCGAGGACCTGTTGGTGATCATTCGTTGCGGAGCCCCCATCCGCAAGGACGATCTCGACTACGCGATCAAAGCGACCCTGCAGCCCCACATGATCCAGCTGCGGCAGATTTACAGCGAGCGCATTGAGGTGCCGTCTCGGCGGCGCTTCATCATCCCGCGCACCCCGGGGCAGAAAGAATATGTCGAGGCGATGCGCAATCACGATGTCGTGTTTGCCATCGGCCCGGCGGGTACAGGAAAAAGCTATTTGGCGGTCGCGATGGCGGTTGAGCGCTTGACCAAGGGAGAGGTGTCGCGGATCATCTTAACCCGACCAGCCGTCGAGGCAGGCGAGCGGTTGGGGTATCTCCCGGGAGATGTCCAAGAAAAAATCAACCCCTATCTGCGGCCGCTCTACGACGCCCTCTATGAAATGATGGAAGTGGACGCGATTCAACGATACATTGACCGAGGGATCATCGAAGTCGCTCCGCTGGCCTTCATGCGAGGCCGGGCTCAACCGGATTCGAGCCGTGTGCTGACAGCCGACGGATGGCGTGAGATCGGACAGCTTCGTGTCGGCGATGAGGTGATCGGTTCCGACGGGCGACCGACCAAAGTCGTCGGCGTCTATCCGCAAGGTGAGAAGGAGGTCTTTCGCGTCACGGCGACCGACCGATCTTCGACGCTGTGTTGCGGGGATCACCTCTGGACGGTTTGGACACTCGATGACAAGAAACACGGAACGGGCCCCCGTGTTCTCTCGACCAGGGACATGGTCGGCCGTCTCCGACGCCACCATCAACATCGGTTCGAGCTGCCCGTGCTGTCCGGTCCCGTGCAATTCCCCTGGCGTCCCGTTCCCCTCGATCCGTACGCGCTCGGGCTGCTTCTCGGGGATGGCTGCCTCACGGGAAGGACGCCCCCGATGTTTGCGACTCGCGATCTCGAACTCGTCTCCTCGCTGGAGAATGGTCTCGGCCCCGCCATCGAGGTGAGGCGTAAGGGCGACGTTGACTACGTCCTTCGGCACGTGAACGGCGGACGGGGAGGCCTGCGAATTGCCAATCCGGTCACGGTCGTTCTTCGAGAGCTCGGCCTCTGCGGAACGCGTTCGGACACGAAGTTCGTTCCCGAGCCGTACCTCTACAACGCGCCTGAGATTCGTCTCGCGGTACTTCAGGGACTTCTGGATACGGACGGCGGACCGGTCACGCAGGAAGGCAGAACCTGCCGAGTCCACTACACGACGACGTCGAAGGAACTGCGAGATGACGTGATGTTCCTCGTGCGCTCGCTCGGTGGAGTCGCTTACGCGCGTGTCAGAACGTCGGGCTCGTTGCGTCCTGGTCGCGCTCGGGGACGTCCGATCATCGGGCGGACGGATGCCCACGTCATCGACATCCGCCTACCGTGCGCTATGGCTCCTTTCCGTCTCTCGCGGAAGGTGGAAAAACATGACGCGACCGGTGGGGGTCGTCCGATGCGGCATGTCGCCGACATCCAGCCCGAGGGGTGCGCGAAGACCCGGTGCATTCGCGTCGCGGCTGCAGACTCGCTCTACGTCACGGACGACTTCCTGCTTACGCACAACACACTCAATGACGCCTTCATCATCCTGGATGAGGCCCAGAATTCGACGAGCGAACAGATGAAGATGTTTCTCACGCGGTTGGGGTTTGATTCGAAAGCGGTCATCACCGGGGATGTGACGCAAGTCGATCTGCCACCCGAACGGATGTCAGGACTCATCCACGTGCAAGAGATCTTGCGCAGCGTCGAGGGACTCAAGTTTGTGAGCTTTAATGGACAGGATGTGGTCCGCCATGAACTCGTGCAGGAAATTATCCGGGCGTACGATCAGGCCGAGCGCAACAACCACGGCCGTGGAGAGAGGCGCCCGTAAGTCCGGCCATGGCGTCCGTGCGACTGGCGAACTGTCAGCGGCGCGATCCAGTGCCAGCGGTGTGGCTTCGGCGCTGCGCTCAACGCGCCGTGCGCCGGTTGCGCATCCGAGCGAAGGGGCAGATCCTGATTTGCCTGATCGCCGCGCCAGCCATGCGGCGGCTGCACGCTCGCTTTACCGGAGATAAGACGTTGACGGACGTCTTGAGCTTCCGCTACCCAGATGAGCACCAGGTGGTTGGCGAAATCTTGGTGGCTCCGGCCGCCGCACGTCAGTACGCCGCGGCGCACGGCATCGCCTATCGGGAGGAGTTAGCCCGGTACGTCGTGCACGGCTTGCTGCACTGGATGGGGCATGATGACCGCACGGCTGCCCAACAACGACGCATGCGCGCGTTAGAAAATCAACTCCTAACTCCCAACTCTTAACTCCTAACTTCGTATGGGTATTCATACGACTGACGCGATCGTCTTACGACAGTATCCGTACCGCGAAACGAGCGTGCTCGTGACGTGCTTGACGGATCGCTTCGGAAAAATCAAAGGGCTCGTGAAGGGCTTGCGCGTTCCGATGAGCCGGCATCGCAGTCCGATGGAGCCGTTGACCCTCAACCGGCTCATCTTCTACGATACGCGCGCAAGCTCGCTCCACCTCATCAGTCAGTGTGACTTGCTGGAGGCGTTTGTCGCGATCCAACGCGATCTTGATGTCGCTCGGATGGCCGCGTTCTGCGGAGAGCTGGTGGACGCGCTGCTCGAACCTGACGAGCCGCACCCTGACGTCTTCCATCTACTCAACGATACGCTCGTTCGTCTGGCCCTCGCCGGTCAAGAGGCCAGGACGATTCGCATCGCCTTTGTGCTTCATGTGCTGAGATTCGCTGGCTTCCATCCCCAATTGGATGAGTGCACCGGCTGCGGAGGTCATCCGACCTCGCGAGGATTCTGGAGTGTGGCGCAAGGAGGATTGCTGTGCGAGTCCTGTCTCCCTCGCGATCCGAATGCCGAGGCGGTCGAGCCGCAGTGGTTCGAGCGGCTCGCGCAATACACCAACGGCGGCCCGCGATCATTCGATTCCGAACAGATCATGACGATGGACCGGCGGTTGAACGATTTCCTCCGATGGCGCGTCGAGCGACCCCTCAAGACAATGGGGAATGCGGAATGCGGAATGCGGAACGTCAGATGAACATCCAAAGATTAATTCGGACGCTGGAGGTGTTTTGGGAGCAACGAGGCTGCACGATCGTGCAGCCCTACGACATCGAGATGGGGGCAGGGACCTTCCACCCCGCGACGTTCTTCGGCGCGCTGGGCCCAACACCCTGGCGGGTGGCATACGTCCAGCCCTCGCGGCGCCCGACGGACGGCCGATACGCGGAAAACCCTCTGCGCATGCAGCGCTACTATCAATATCAGGTCCTCATCAAACCAACGATCGATGACATCCAACCACTCTATCTCCAGAGTCTGAGCGCGTGCGGCATCAAGCTGGAAGACCACGACATTCGGTTCGTTCAAGATGACTGGGAATCCCCGACGCTCGGGGCGTGGGGGTTAGGTTGGGAGGTGTGGCTTGATTCGTTGGAGGTGACACAGTTCACCTATTTCCAGCAGGTTGGCGGCATCGACCTTGACCAGATCTCGTGCGAGATCACCTACGGCCTTGAACGGATCGCGATGTTCGCGCTTGGCATCAGCGATGTCTACAAACTCCCTTGGAACACATCCACCACGTATGGGGACTTGCACATGGTTCAGGAGCAAGAGGGTTCAACGTACAATTTCGACCAGGCAAGCATTGAATTACATAAGGACCTTTTCGATCAACATGAAAAAGAGTGTCATCGCCTATGGAATGGCGGCATACTCCTGCCCGCCTACGAACATCTTCTCAAATGCAGTCATGCGTTTAACGTCCTCGACGCAAGAGGCGCTATCAGCCAATCCGATCGCCCCAGACTTGTCTTGCGGATTCGCACCTTAGCTAAGGATCTTGCTGAGCTCTATGTGGAATGGACGAAAACAGGGAAATCGCTTTTTAGCGCTTAACATGACCCCATCTTCTCAAGTGGATTTTCTCCTCGAAATCGGAACGGAAGAGCTGCCAGCAGCGTATTTAGACGGCGCGATAGAGCAGCTCGGCCAGGAGGCCCAACGGCTCTTACGGAATGCACACCTGGAATTTCAACATGTTGAGACATTCGGTACGCCGCGCAGACTTGTGTTGCTCATTCGACATGTACGTGCCACCCGGCACAATCCCGCTGAGGAGATTCGCGGACCATCGAAACAGGCAGCGTTTTCCTCCGATGGTAAACCAACCTCGGCGTTACGGGGATTCCTGAAATCCCGCGGGGGAACGCTGGCACAGACCAAGCTCGTTGAGACGGATAAAGGGGTCTACGTCTATCTCATCAAGCCGGCGCGCAAGGTGCCGACCGCCACCGTCCTGCCTGAGCTGATTGCCCAATTGATCGTTCGTCTGAAGACTCCCAAGACCATGCGGTGGGATGACAGTGGATTCCGTTTCGCACGGCCCGTGCGGTGGCTGCTGGTCCTCTACGGTCCAACGCCGTTGCGCGTGACGGTGGGGCGGCTGACGAGCGGCCGCGTGACATGGGTCGGAGGGCCGAAGCGACCGAAGGCGGTAGCCGTGGGGTCGGCCTCCGCGTACCATACTGCATTGAAACGAGATGGCGTGATCCTCGACCAGCAGGCTCGGCGTCAGCGCATCGAAGGGCTCGTCCGCGCGGCGGCGAAGAAGGCTGGTGGCATTCCTGCGCCCGAGATAATCACGCATGGTTTACTGGATGAAGTCGCCGGCCTCACGGAGCGACCCGTCCCACTGGTCGGCCGCTTTGACCCCCACTATCTGGAATTGCCGCGCGAGGTGTTGCTGGCGAGCATGGCGAAGCACCAGCGGGTCTTCGCCGTGCAAACCGCCTCAGGGAAGCTGCTGCCCAGTTTTGTCGGGATTCTTGACGGCGCGCCGCGAAAACTCGACACGGTGCGCACCGTCATGGAGCGCATCCTTAACGCCCGTCTCGCCGATGCCAAACTGTTCTGGGAGCAGGACCGCACGCGCTCGCTGAAGGCGATGGCCGCGCAGGTGTCCGGCGTGACGTTCCACGAGAAGCTGGGTTCCATGGCCCAGAAGCAGGAGCGTCTGCGGCAGCTGGCGCCGCTGCTGGCCTCGATGTGGTCGCTCTCGCCGGAAGAAACCCAGCGGCTGCTGCGCGCCTGCGAGTTGGCCAAGGCCGACCTGGTCAGCGCGATGGTCAAGGAATTCCCCACGCTGCAGGGCGTGATGGGGAAGTATTACGCCGCCGCCCTGGGCGAGCCGCGCGAAGTGGCGGAGGCGATCGAAGAGCATTACTTGCCGCTGGCTGGCAAAGCTCCCAAGACGCTGATCGGCCAGGCGCTGTCAATTCTGGACAAATACGACACGCTCGCCAGCTATTTCAGCATCGGCATCGAGCCCACCGGCGACCAGGACCCCTTCGGCCTGCGGCGCGCCGCACAAGGCATTGTGGAGGTCGCCTGGAGCCTCCATCGTTCGTTGCCATTGAGTAAAGCGTTTCACAATCTCCCGAAAGACGCACTCAGAAGCGCTGAGGAACGCGTACAGCGCTACCTGCTCGAACGGCTCTACACATTCGAGTGGCCCCGTCGCGACGGGGCGCCGGGGCGAGACGTGATCGATGCCGTACTCGCGAGCCAACCCGACGATCTTGTCGAGGCGATGGATCGGATCGTCAGTCTCACGCGGCTCAATGGCAACCGCGCTCTCTTGAAGGCGGCGAAAGTCGTTGAGCGGACAGCCAACATCCTCAAGGGCGCAGCGAAGATCCCCACCGCCGAGCCGGATCCATCCAGATTCCAAGACCCGCTCGAGGGCAAGCTCTGGAATCTTCTGAGCGCCCGCAAACAAGCGATTGGCGCCCTGATCGCCAACAAGTCGTATGGCGAGGCGACAACCCTCTACGGGGAGGTGTTTTTTGAACCGTTGCACGAGTTTTTTGCCAAGGTGATGGTCAACGTCGAGGATCCGCAGATTCAACAGAACCGCCTTGCGTTGATGCGCAGCATCAATGCGTTGTATACTGACCGCGTCGCCGATCTATCCAAACTCACCATTCTAGAGAAGGGAAAGGTTTGACATGGCACGCAATGGCACCGCAACGCTGACCCACGCCGCCCGCAAACCAACCCGCGCGGCCCGGCCGTCCACGCGCCTTAAGTACGTCTACCAATTCGGCGGCGGCAAAGCAGACGGCTCGGCCCAGATGCGCGCACTGCTCGGTGGCAAGGGAGCGAATCTGGCGGAGATGACCCGCATCGGGTTACCGGTGCCGCCTGGATTTACCATCACGACCGAGGTGTGTACCTATTATTATGTGCATCAGAAGAGCTACCCAAAAGAACTCGCGCCACAGACGGCCACAGCGTTGAGCCGCCTCGAAGAGCTGACCGAGAAACGCTTTGGGGATCGTCAGAACCCGTTGCTCGTCAGTGTACGTTCCGGCGCCCGCGATTCGATGCCGGGGATGATGGATACGATTTTGAACCTGGGTTTGAACGACACGACCGTGGAGGCGCTGGCTCGTCGCAGCGGGAACCCGCGCTTCGCCTGGGACAGTTACCGGCGCTTCATCCAGATGTACGGCGACGTCGTCATGGGTGTTCAGGCCGAGGGTCGTGACGCCCATGAGCCGTTTGACGAAGTGATGACGGCACTCAAGCGGGAAGCCCGTGTCGAGCGAGACACCGACCTGACCGCCGGCCATCTCCAAGAACTCGTCCGTCGCTACAAACAACTCATCAAACGGCGCGCCGGCCGCGAGTTTCCGCAGGATCCTAAGGACCAACTCTGGGGAGCGATCGGGGCGGTCTTCGGGTCTTGGAACAACGACCGGGCGATCGTCTATCGCCGCAAATACAACATCCCGCACGAGTGGGGCACGGCGGTCAACGTGCAGGCGATGGTCTTCGGCAACCTGGGCAGCACCAGTGGGACCGGGGTTGCGTTCACCCGCGATCCGGCCAGCGGCCAGAAAATCTTCTACGGCGAGTATCTGATCAACGCGCAAGGGGAGGACGTCGTCGCAGGCATCCGCACCCCGCAGCCGATCGCCAACCTCGAGAAAGAGATGCCTAACGCCCACGCGGAATTGGAGCGGGTGCGACGGACCCTCGAGCGGCATTTCAAGGACATGCAGGATTTCGAGTTCACCATCGAGGACGGGACGGTTTACATGCTCCAGACCCGCAACGGCAAGCGCACGGGACTGGCCGCGGTGCGCATCGCCATCGAGATGGTGGAAGAAAAACTCATCGATTGGAAGACCGCGCTGCTCCGCGTGCCGGCGGATTCCCTCAGCCATGTCCTCGCGCCGGTCTTCGACCGTGAGGACCGCGAGGCGGCGGAGCGAGCCGGACGGTTACTGTGCCGCGGTCTCGCCGCCGGGCCGGGAGCAGCCAGCGGCATCGTGGTGTTCAATGCGGAGGAGGCCGTGGCGCGCGCCCAGAAAGGAGAGCGCGTGCTGCTTGTGCGCATCGAGACGACACCTGAGGATCTGCGCGGGATGATCGCCGCCGAAGGGATTTTGACCGCTCGCGGTGGGGTCAGCTCCCACGCGGCCCTCGTGGCGCGGCAGATGGGCAAGGTGTGTGTCTGCGGGGCGCAGGATCTTCATATTGACTACACCGCACGGCTCCTCCGGGTCAAAGGTCGCACGATGAAGGAAGGGGAGTTGCTCTCTATTGATGGGACCTCCGGTGAGGTGTTTTCCGGCGAGGTCAAGACGGCTCCCAGCGAAGTGGTCCAGGTGTTGATCAACAAGACGCTGAAACCCACTCAGAGCCGCACCTATCAGCAGTTCGCGCAGCTCATGGCATGGGCCGATCGGGTGCGACGCCTCGGCATCCGGATGAACGCGGACCAGCCGGACCAAGCAGCCAGCGGGATGGCCTTCGGCGCTGAGGGCATCGGGCTCTGCCGGACCGAGCACATGTTCTTCGGCGGCAACCGCATTGATGCGGTGCGGGAGATGATCATCGCGGAAACGGCCGAGGCGCGGCAGCGGGCCGTGGCGAAGTTGCTCCCGTACCAACGGGAAGATTTCGTCGGGATCTTTCGGGAGTTGAAGGGGCTGCCGGTGACGATCCGGACCCTCGATCCGCCGCTGCACGAGTTCCTGCCGAATGATGGAGACATCCTCCGCGAGTTGGCGGAGAAACTCGGGCTTCCGCACGAGAAGATCGCCGCCCGGGTGGCTCAACTCCACGAGGCGAACCCCATGCTGGGACACCGCGGCTGCCGCCTGGGGATCTCCTACCCGGAGATTACCGAAATGCAGGTCCGCGCCATCTTTGAGGCCGCCGCCCAGGTTCGCAAAGGGGGCATCCCTGTGCGGCCGGAGATCATGATCCCGCTCGTCGGATTCCCGAAAGAGCTGCAACTGCAGCTTGCCATCGTCCGGCGGGTCGCCAACGACGTGCAGGCGGCCACGAAGCAGAAGATCCCGTACCTCGTTGGGACGATGATCGAGATCCCCCGAGCCGCCAT